>DCAZ01000115.1:717-91615 GCA_002313925.1 Gemmatimonadales bacterium UBA1120 | reverse complement strand
TCAACGGAGTGCGGAATCGATCCTGCAGGTATTCCTCGAATTCCTGGTCGAAATCCTCGGGATCTATGCTGAGCAAAGATGCAAAGAGTTCCGCTGTAGTTTCGCCACGTTTGTATCCTTCCAGCATTTCTCTGATGGCGGCGAAGCCATAACGATCCTCAATGACCTCAAAGACTAGAGACGACTGGTAGTAGGAGAAGATGACCTGCTGCGGATAATCAGGTCGCATGAATCCATCATTAAGCTCACTGACTTTCTTGAGGTTTCCGTCTGCTAACGCCCTCAGGAACGGAATTGTGACCTGATGACCCCACCCCTGTCGGGCCTTTCGTTGTTCGTGAACGGCGAGCCCTTCGGAAAACCATCTGGGTACGCGATTATCGGAGATTGCGAGGTGAAAGGTGTGGGAGAGTTCGTGCCAGAAAACCGATGCCCAGTTGTAATCCCCTCGCTCTCGTGCACCAGGCGAGTCCATCACCAAAACACGTCCGAAGCTTACACCAAGAGCACCTAGCCCGGCTTCTCCAAGGGTTCGAACTGAGAAGTCCGCATGGCTCGGGAATAGTTCGGCGCGCACAGGCAGTAGGGGTTCGCCGCCGTAACGACGAGCGAGGCTCTCATAAGCTTCCTCAGCAATGGGAGCTAGATACGTTGCTAGTAGGTCAGATTCAGTTCCATGAAGAAAAAGCTCAAAGTGATCAGTTTCATGGATTTCAAAACGCTCAAAGGTATCGAGTAAATCGAGATTATTCTTAAACCAAGGGTTGTAGGGGTCCCCTTCGAAAGCCCGCATGAGGTGAGTCCTGCCTTCCTCTACGTCTCCTAGACGAAGTTCGTTCATTCCTAGGAGTCCCCATGCGGTCCAAGAGTATGGATCAAGTTCGACTGCTGCCTCAGCCCTAATCACTGCGTCACCATACCGGCGTGTCTGCACGGCTAATTCGGCCAACTTGGCGTCGAGCCCAGAGTACCTTGGGTTCAGTGTTAGCACTCGTGCTCGGACTTCTTGGAATTTTTCAAGATCACCCCTGAGCAGGTGTGTACCAGCCAAAGCTGTGAGTGCAACGAGCGAGTTTGGATTAACAGCCAATGCCATTTCCGCTTGCTCATAGGCATCCTGGTACCTCTCGCGCGTGAGATGTTGGTTCGCCAGTAGCGCGCGAGCCTCCAGATGATTCGAATTAATTTCGAGCAGTTGTCCAAGGACTCTTCCCGCATCTGACGTGCCATCAAATTCCAGCGCTTTCGCCAGACCCAGAAGTGCTCCCGGATGTCTCGGGTTTACTCCTAATACTTTCTCGAACTCACCTTGCGCATCGGTGCTCGAGTATGTCTCTAGAAAGAGTTCTCCAGCTCTGACCCTTGGCTCGTGCCACGTGGGAGCGATGCTTGCCGCCTCATCAAAAGCGCGCAGCGCATCCTGGAACAGGTCGGGGTTAGTTCGGCCCAGGTATCGCACGGCACGCCCTACCGCTACGAGTTCGGTAGCGCTAAGCCGTCCGTCAGAGGCGTTATAGATGTCGATGAAACGATCGAAGCGAGTCATCGCCTCATCGATCTCACCTCGAGAGAAAAGTAGCTCTGCTAGATTGACCTCTGCCGTGAGGGCATCTCCTGCATTCGTATCGATGGATTCTTGAAAGGCTGTAGCCGCCTCTTCAAGTTTTCCTCGGATCACTAGGATTTCCCCTAGCGTGTTTGCGAATGCACCGGGGGCGGGAGCTTCACGTGCGAGAAGCTCGGAAGCATCGTACTCCCCGGTTGAGAGTAGGGCCCGAATCAAGTCACGTCTTACGTCATAAGAGGATGGGTCATTTTCGAGTATGGTACGGAATGCGCCAGCTGCATCTTTATATTGCCCGGCTTGCAGTGACTCGCGTGCTTGGGCGGTCGTTTGCGCTTGGAGAGAGCCGGCTGCGAGAACACTAACGAGTACAAGCACGGGGTAGCGGATCATAATCCGTTACCCTCTTTGGCGCGGATTTCCCTGTTGTTGAGAGCTAGCTCAACAAGGAGTTCTTCCATAGCCGCCATATATGCTTCTTCCTGCATAGCATCACGGAGAGCCCTGAGTTCGGTAATGCGGGCTTGGATCTCACTGCGTTCTTCGTAAAGTCTCACGAGTTCAGGGTTCTGGGTAAGCTCTTCCTCCGTTACGGAGATACCACCCAGTTGGAACCTTGCTGCGAGCGAGCCATCAGGCTCGTTCAAGCCGACCTCTTCGCTTCCTGTGCCATCCCCATTGTCATCCAGTACAGCATGTTCTGTAAGGATCTCGTTCTCATCTTCATAGAACCGGATAACCTCTTCACGGGCGTACTGATAGGCTTCTAATAATGAGACTCTTTCGTCCTTATCCAGATCGGCACTCTCACCTGTAATCGCCTCAACGAAGAACTGCGCAAACTCTGTCGCATTCCGCTCGCGTTGGGTACGGGTAGCTGTAATGATGATCCGGTTAGGGCCAGATAGGGGTTCGAGGAAGCCACCGCTAGCACTGCCGGTATGCACCAGTGCTAGGGTCTGCGATGGAAATCCTGCTAGCGCCATCTGCAAGTCGCTCGGTGTCAGGTCGGGGCCGGTGACGTTAAACCGAGCCTCAGCTTGGTCAGAAGTCCCGTGTCCAATGAGAATGAGAAGAAGTCGATCCGAAGGTCCTGCTTGCTGGGCAATCGTAGTTAGGCGGCTCAGAACGTTGGCCCGTGTCGACTTATCAGTGACAAAGTCCGGAGCAGATTCTGGTCTCTCACCGAGATAAGTGACATGCTCTGCGAGCATACCATGTTTCTTAGTAAAAGCCTCTTTTAGAGCGACGGCTTGGGTATGGAACCGATCTCGGTAGTCGGCATTACCACCGAGTCCGACCACGATCAAGGCATGAGTCCGCTCCTGGGCACTTAGCTGCTCAAAAGATGTGCCAGAAAGGCATATGAATGCTAAGACCGAGCCGAAAAGGGCTAGTGAAGCCTGCGGTCTAATCAAATCAGTCCCCGAATTCTTCGAAAGCCCCACTCGGCACCCATGAACATCAATAGGAGGAGAAACAGAAACGGCATATCCCAAAGGTCTAGCTCTTCGATCAACGTGACTCCGGCGCCCGTCACACGAATATCTTCCGGAAGACTCGAAACATCTTCGGGAGTATAGAACCGACCTCCGGTCTCATCAGCGATCCGGCGCAGCGTCTGCGTACGCCTCGACGCACTGAAGTATTCGTCGTCACTCGGGGCCGTATAGAGATAGGTTTTATCCGAACCGAGAGTCTCTCCATTTCTTTCAGCCGTTACTTCAACTTCATACTCACCTTCTTCTAGCGGGCGAAACTCTACCGAGTATTCACCGTCCCTTTGAACCGTCCAACTGACAGGGAGGTCCTCCACTATGCCTGTGGGACTTGTGATTCGCGCTGTCACAGTTGCGTTGTTGACCTCGATATAGCTTGAGTCACCTACGTTCGTCACAAGCCGAACGTTTTCTCCTGGTTCTACCTGTTCCCGGTCTGTTACTGCTTCTACGGCTTCTGGAACACCATCGACAAGCCACCTGATCATCTGTTGCCAGAAAATTTCATGACTCTGATCTTCGAGCGGGACATCGGCGTGCATTTGCCAGAGCCAAGAATCCTGTATGGTAAGGGCAATAGATTTGCCACGACCGTATCGTTGGAATGCGAGCACGATCTGTTCAAGAGCAAGCTGCTCCCCTGAACCAGACAAGAGTGTTGTAGCACCAGGACGGACCTGGGAGATTGGATTGACGGTGGTGACTGTGGGAAGCGAATCCCATTGTTCACGCACCTGGTCCTGCTCTACTCCGAGAAGTACCGCGGGATGTGTTAGCCCAGCGGGTGTTGGAGTCACCTTTACTTCCGCGAAGAATCCCTGAGGGTCATCTGCGGGGGAGGTAAGAACCACCGGCATCACTTCCTCCACCGAGGTACCCTGCCAACCTCCCTCTGCGAAAGCTCCATGGCCGCCGAGTAATAATAATCCCCCACCTCTCTCGGAGACGAAGTCCGCGATCATTTGTAATTGGTCATGCGTGAAGAAAGATGCTTCAACACTCCCAAGGATTAGTGCCCGATAGCGGTACAGCTCTTCACGACTAGTGGGAAAACCGAACTCCAGCTCACTGCCATCGTCTACATCCAATCGCAGAAACTTGCTTTCCGCAGTCCGCTGCAGGACTACGAGCTGGATGTTCTCATCTTCCGCCACTGCACGCCTCATGAACTTTACTTCGAAGCGAGGTTCTCCTTCGAAATAGAGGACTTTTTCACGTTCTCCTCTAATCTCGACTTGCACAGAGCGAGCGTTGTTTCGATTCACCCGTTCCCCTGGTTGAGGGGGAATACGGAAGCTCACACGTCGAGGACCTACTCCCTCCAACTCGAAATAAATTCTGGCTACAACCGGTTCTCCATCTGGCCCAAGCTCAACCGTTTCTTCTGCGATAATCTGAAGTTCGTCCTCAACGATCAGAGGAACTGTGCTGCCTTCGAATCCCGTCTGGGTAATTACCACATCAACGGTCAACGAAGATCCTTCTAGCACAGCCCTCGGCATCTCGATCCGTCCGAGCTCGATATCGGGGGTGATGCTCTCTTCTCCAAGCCCGACTGTGAAAACCGGAACACCTGCGGCCTGCAGGGGCACCAATGATTCAGCTAAGGGTTGGTTGTCATTGTCAGCCCCATCTGTAATCATGACTAGTCCAGACAGCGGCACACCTGAAAGTTCTTCTCTCGCAACATCGAGCGCCCGAGACAGATTCGTGTGTGTGCCCTCGTAGGCTAGTTCCGACGGACTATCGATTCGGCCAGCGACATCAGAGAAACGAAAGAAGCGAAGGGCAAAACGATCGGAGAGTTGCCCGAGGAGTTCACTCTCATCGGAAGCGAACTCCTTATTAATGAAAGAGTTTCGTGGCTCGCCGTTCTCATCCGCGAGCAACATGCTTTGTGAATCGTCTATTAGAATTCCAACAAAATTCTGTTGTGGGACCACAGTCGACAGAATCAGTGATGGTTGGAGAAGGCAAACGATGATGACTGCAAGTAGCAGAACCCGAAGTCCTGCCATCACACCGCGGTCCGTGACTGTGCTTTTCCCTCGGGCAATCGTGTAGCTGGCGACAGTAGCTGCGCCTAGGAGCCCGGCAATAATAAGCCATAGGCGCACCGACATCGGTGCTCCAAATGTGAAATCACCCTGTTCGAAAAAGAGCGGGGGATATTTGAACAGGAACTCGAAGATGCGTTCCATCTGTTTCGCCTCAGTGACTCATCGCGTAGACGATCATGTTTGCTCCCATCTCGTACGCGTATGTCGAATATTCCAGAGGGTAGCGCGGATCCTCAGCCCACTCCCAAGCATCACCGAGATCAGTGTTGAAGTTGATGATGACGACAAGACGTCCAGCCTCATCATAAATGCCCTTAACATAGGGGACACAGCCATAGCATTCGGCCGGGTACATGGCGCGCCCAATGGCGGGTACCTGTTTCACTTCCTCAATGTCGTAGTAAGCCGAGTAGATGGGGTGATCAAGCGTGATGTCGACAATTGGGTGGTCAGGGTAAACCCGGCGGATATTGTACTCGAAGACATCCCATTCGCGCTGGCCCCAGAAGTCGTCCACGATCAAGAATCCCCCAGCATCCAGATAATTTCTGAGCCCCTCAACCTCCGAGTTGGTCATGTCCATACCGCCGACTTCTACAGCGTAGACTATTGGAAAACGTCGGAGTGTTGGGTCGTCGAGCCTGATAGCGTTGTCCCAATCATAAGCGTTAAGCCGGACTAGGCGCTTCAGTACGACCAAAAACTGCTGGTCACCCTTGGGGTAGTCGGTTGCCCATGATTGCCCCCAGCCGCGGCGACCCCAACCTGAATAAATGGCACGGGTCCAGTAGAAGGGATAACGACCAGGAATTTCATTTGGATCCATGCGAGGGCCACGAGGGTCCACAAACGAGGGGCGGCTCACCCTTGGCGGGGCTTGCTGGCTCATGAATTCCGCACCTAGTGGAGTAAGGTACGTAGTTTCTTCCACCAAATCGGGTGTGCACCCTGTGTTGAGCATGGTGAAGAGTGCCAATGCCAATAGAGCGAGATGGAGAAGTGAGCGACTCATTAGTTGCTTTGTTTAGGCCCTCGAGAGCGGCGGGATCACTAGCTAATCTTTATGTTGGGGGAAATTCTGGCTACTTCTCTGTCCTCATGCGCTTTGCCCGAGCGCGTTGACGACATTGTACGGACTTTTCCCCTCCTGGGGCTGAACTCAGCTGCGGCTGAGTCTGTGCCCGAGCAGTGACGTAAGGCTCTCCACGCCCCAGCGCAAACGGGAGGGGGTATGGCAGCACGGCTTCGGTTTGCTATCAGCGTTCAAGATGCGGGTATTGTGCATGAGGAAGTAAGTCGGGAAAGTCGACGTCAGGGCCGCCCCTTCAGCGGTGAACGGAAGAACTAAAGTATTGACTCCGTTGCAGGTTATCGTTTCCGACTTCAACTTGCCGTGTGGGCCCCAAGGGGCCTGCTCTTTTGGTTCTCGTATTCCCAGAGGATGACCATGCGGTTCTCATCAGCCTTATTAGCACTTTTCATCTCGACTCCGCTTGTTGCTCAAGATGGCACACGAGAAATCACAGCGGATGACTACAGACGAGCAGAGCGTTTTCTCTCGCAAAACACCAGTGCCCTGGTCTTTGGTGCATCGGTGAGCCCACAATGGCTTGAGGATGGTCGATTTTGGTATAGATCGACGGGGCCTGGGGGGACGGAGTTCATGATTGTCGACCCTTCAGAACTGACTCGCGAAAGGGCCTTTGATCACGAACGGATTGCCACCGTGCTCAACGCAGTGTCGGGAGAGGCTTTTGAGTCTTCAAGGTTACCTTTGGGCGGCCTGACACTTGAGGGTGGTGCACTTATGGCTACGGTCGGCCCGCCTGGCCGCTTCGGGTGCAACCTGACGGAATATTCTTGTGAATCTGTTTCAGGTACTGCTGGCCCTGCGGTTTCACGACTAGAGGTGATTTCTCCAGATGCTCAAAATGCAGCGTTCATCCGTGATCACAATCTTTGGGTTCGGGATCTCGGTACTGGAGACGAGTCGGCATTAACGACTAATGGAGCAGAAGATTTCGGGTACGGTACGAACAACGCTGGGTGGACACGTAGCGACCGTCCAATCTTGAAGTGGTCTCCGGATTCAAGGAAGATCGCAACGTTCCGGCATGACGCGCGTGGTGTGGGAATGATGTATCTCGTAAATACACAGGTGGGGCATCCGCAGCTTGAGGCATGGCGTTATCCGCTCCCTGAGGACTCAGTGATTTTTCGGATCACCAGAGTGGTTCTGGACCTCGATCGTCCGGCAGGCGACCGAGTAGTCAGCCTAGCGATGCCTCCAGATCAGCATCGGTCCACCTGCAGTGACCATATCGCCTGTGGGGGCACCTTTGGAGATGTCGAGTGGAGCGCAGATAGCGAGCATATCGTATTTGTTTCGAGTACCCGCGACCACAAAAGTGCTGCTGTCCGCATCGCCGATGCGTCCACAGGTGCTGTGACTGAGCTTTTCGAGGAGGTAGAAGAGACGTTTTACGAGTCGAACGGTTGGGACTTTTTGTCCTTATCGAACGAAATCTTATGGTTCAGCCAAAGAGATGACTGGGGACATCTCTACTTATATGATGCTGGAACTGGAGCCCTCAAAAGACAGGTCACCCAGGGAGCCTGGAATGTTCAACAGATCCTGGAGATCGATGAGCCCGCTCGCACTATCACTTTTCTTGGTAATGCGCGAGAGCCAGGAGACCCTTATTTTCAATACCTCTATAGGGTTGGACTCGATGGTGGCGATGTAGAGCTACTGACACCGGACAGTGCGAATCACAGTGTATCGCTTTCTCCGGATGGAAAATATGTGGTCGACACGTACTCAACACCGGTTGTTCCTCCGGTCACCGTCCTTCGTGATAGAGAAGGCGGACGTCGTATCCTGGCTATTGAAGAAGCGGATATTTCCCGTCTTCAGGAATCAGGGTGGCAACCACCGATGCCGTTCAGTGTGAAAGCACGAGATGGAGAGACGGACCTCTACGGGTTGCTTTTCCGGCCGATGAATTTCGATCCGGATCGCTCATATCCGATCGTGAATTATCTGTATCCTGGACCACAGGGCGGGAGCGTGGGGAGCAGGAGTTTCCGTGCGTCGCACCGAGATCTACAAGCGATTGCCGAACTTGGTTTCGTCGTGGTTGAACTCGACGCGATGGGTACGCCTGGCCGCTCCAAGACATTTCACGAAACGTATTACGGGAACATGGGGGACAATGGGCTCCCTGATCAGATTGCTGGGATTCGCCAGCTGGCAGATCGCTATCCGTGGATGGATATCGACAAAGTTGGAATTTATGGCCACTCCGGAGGCGGCTTTGCTGCTGCTGCTGCGATCATGCGTTATCCTGACTTCTATGATGTTGCAGTGTCGCAGGCCGGTAACCACGATCAGCGAAACTACGAGGATGATTGGGGTGAAAAGTGGCAGGGACTCCTTGTCGAATATCCGGATGGGACGACCAATTATGACAATCAAGCCAACCAGTTGTTAGCGGAAAATCTCAAGGGTAAGCTCCTGATCGCACATGGTACGCTAGACTCTAACGTACCTCCGTCGAATACGATGCTTGTCGTGAATGCCCTAATCGCAGCGAACAAGGATTTTGATTTGGTCTTGATGCCGAACCGAAGGCATGGCTTCGGTAACGAACCATATATGATGCGAAGGCGTTGGGACTATTTCGTTCGCCACCTACTTGATGCCGAACCTCCTGCTGGCTATCAGATTGGCCAGTTAACGAGACCTATCGGCTAGGGTTCTCACTGTTCATGAATTGAGGCGCTGACTATGTCTCATCCGACACGGTCACCTTTTCCATTACGACATCCTCAAGTGGCCTTTCCGCGGGGTTGGTCGAGACCTGGCCGATCTCCATTACCACATCCAGCCCAGAGATGACCTTACCGAAGATCGCATGCTTGCCATCTAGCCACGGTGTTGCAGCCAATGTAATGAAGAACTGCGATCCACCCGTGTTTGGCCCAGCATTAGCCATCGAGAAGGTGCCTTCTGTTGTATGACTCAACCCAGGTGCAAACTCATCTTGGATCGTATAGCCCGGACCTCCCGTTCCCGTTCCTGTTGGATCTCCCCCTTGGATCATGAATCCGTCGATCACTCGATGAAAGATGATTCCGTTGTAGTAGCCGTCACGAACCAGTTTCATGAAGTTGCCTGCGGTTTTGGGGGCAACGTCCTCCAACATTTCAGCGGAAAAGGTACCTAGTGTGGTCACGAATGTGATGGTCGGATTGGCCATGTTGTCTCTGGAGTTAGAATGGTGCTTACGGTAACCGCATGGCTTCTGAGCAGGAAGTGAACCCTCTGTTTGTTTATTACTCTCGGCCAGGTGGAGAGATGGGTGATTGCCACCCGGTGGCGTATATCACTACAGTGAGTCTATGAGTATGACGACTAGAAATATGGCTGCCTCGTGTGTAGCACTGGCGATGACGGCCTCGGTGACAGCCTGTATGCCACCCCTAAAGCTCACGCCGAGTGACGCCGGAAGAGTACTTTCCAGCCAGACCCTGCGAGCACCGGATCCTGGCCTCAAGGGGCCCTATGGGGTCTTGACGCTCTACTATGGAAATGGGACAGACAAGAATCGACTTGAATATAGGGATTCGGTTTCCCTTATCACCGATGTGGTAGATGCGTCAAAGCTTGTAAATCTCGGTAGTTCGGCAGGTAGTCGAAATCGTTACTGGGGGTTCAGTCCGAAGGAGATGCCCCTCAACGCTCGGGTTTGGTATCCCGATGGAGATGGACCATTCCCCCTGGTCCTAGTCGTTCATGGAAACCATAACATGAAGGACTTCTCAGACCCCGGATATGATTATCTGGGCGAACTGCTAGCAACCCGTGGATACATTCTTGCTAGTATCGATGAGAACTTCATCAATGGTGGTATCCGAGGAGAAAATGATGCTCGAGGTTGGTTCTTACTCAAACATCTAGAGGCTTTTGAAGACTTCAATCAGGAAGCGGGCAACCCGTTCGAGGGCAAGGTCGATATGGATAATATTGCTCTTATCGGCCACTCACGAGGTGGAGAGGCTGTGGCCAACGCAGCTGCTTTCAACAGGCTTTCTTACTATCCAGATGATGCTTCACTCGAGTTCAACTTCGATTATGGCATCAAGGGGATTATCTCCATTGCACCGGTCGACGGGCAGTATCTACCTACAGGCCGTAAGGTCGTAGTTGAGGATGTAAGTTACCTGACTTTTCATGGTTCTCACGATGGTGATGTTACCAGTTTTCATGGTTTAAGGATCTACGACCGCTTGAAGTTCAATGAGTCAGATCTCTTCAATTTTAAATCTGCGATCTACGTTTACCGTGCAAATCATGGGCAGTGGAACACGGTTTGGGGCTCTCATGATGGTGGTCCACGGAGCGGGCGCTCACTTGACCTTCGTGGATTGATCGACGCGGAAGATCAAAGGCGGTTTTCAGAGATCTATGTCTCGGCGTTTCTTGACGTCGTGTTGAAAGGTGACAAGCAGTACTTACCGATCTTTCGTGACCATCGGGTGATAGGTGGATGGCTGCCCTCGACGATGTACATCACACGTTTTGAAACCAGTGGCTTTCGGCCACTCGCTACGTTCGAAGAGGACATCGATATTACGGTTGGCACGGAGCCAGGAGTTTTGCTGAAAGGGGACTCCCTAGAAACTTGGAAAGAGGAGTTGCTTGGACTCCGTTCCAGTAATCGCAATAACACATCGGCGAGTCAGGAAAATCAGGCGGTTACTATCGGTTGGAATAACCGTATCTCAGGGTCTGACACTACTCGTCACGGGCCTCCTGCTAAGTACTCTGTGGAACTGCCGGGAGGGTTGTCTGAACGTTGGCAGCTTAGTGAAGGCCACACACTCGATTTCATGTTGGGGCCCACAAACTCAGTACCAACTCCTCGAGGAGATCCAGACACAGCGTCATCGGATGAAGAGTCTGACGGCCGTGAAGAAGAAGAGGCTCGTGGCAGTAGCACGGGCGATGAAGCAAAACCCGAGATAGATCTCAGTGTAGAGCTGGAGGATGCGATGGGCAGAGTTGCCAGGGTCACCCTCAGTGACTACGGGGCGATCCGTCGCCCTTTGGACACATGGATACTACGCAGAGCTGATCAGGAGAGGGAGCGCTTTGCTGATCATTGGGAACTCATCCTTCAGACCTACTCTATCCCCCTCGGAGATTTCAAAGCTGAAAATCAGGGCTTAGATCTTGGGCAGCTCATGAAGATCCGGTTCGTTTTTGACCGCGTCCATGCGGGGGAGGTCTCTATTGATCAGATAGGCTTCTCTGATCTTGATTCCGCATTCCTTCGGGCTCGAGTTGAAAGAAACTATTGAGCTAGCTCCTATCGCCAACTCACGCCAAACCGGTGTGTTCGAAGCTCGCTTTGTTCCATGCCATGGAAAGACCACTCAAGCACGAGATTGTCACCCCAGTACGCAAAGCCGAAGGTGAATGGGCTGGCATCTTCGTAATACGGGGTTCGCTGCACGCCAGCTCTTGCGACAAATGTTCTTCCGCGTATCGGCCAGTAACTGATCTCAAGTCCAGCAGCCGGGATTGTCGCAGAATCCTCTTTGAATGTCCTGACTTGGGTTATGGCTGCGGTGATACCGTAGTCGAAAATGCCGAACTGCATTCCCGATGAGCTGACGCCGAGAGTGATTCGGTCGGCAACCTGATAATCTCCCAGGTATTCTCCTGCAAACAGTCTACCCCCGTTGTTTTGATATGAAAGACTTGTGGTTAAAGCGAAAAAGGTTTTTGAAATCCCGGCGTCAAACCACACGGCACCGTCGCGTGTGCGGGCATCGCTGGTGACGAACTTGTTAAGTGCCACACGCTCTTCAATCAACTTAATTGCTAAGCCCAAGTTGATTCCCTTGATTTCTCGTGCATAGCCGATGGTAGCCACTCTTTCTGAAACTGGGAGTGAGCCAGCATCAAAGAGATGGGCCTGTCCGCTGGGTGCGGTGTAGCCGCCTGGGCCATGTGCTCCATATTGGAGTACCTGAAGGCCGATGCCGATTCCGCCCCCCAGCCACTGTTTTGACGCTGCTGCAGTTGCTGTCCAGCTCGCTGCACCCCATTGCTGCACATCTAGGCTGAAGCTTTGAACTCCCACCAGGAGTGCTGGATTATAGAAAAGAACATCAGCTTGAGGAGTGCTCGTCATGTATGCACCGCCAAGAGCCATGGCTCTTGTTGAAGCCGGCAGCTCCAGAACACGTGGCAGCGTATGGTAAGTTTGTGCAGACAGTTTTGCGGAGCAGATGACCGCAAGAGCACTGACAAGTACCGCTATCCGAATCATGATCAACCAGTTCGGGTTGTGAAAACGATCCTGGAAGCTCTAACCCGATAGGGAATACCGGCAATAGTCTCGACACCTAAGAGCGAATGGTGTCTGGTGAATGTCAGGCAGATTTTGATACTGCTTCAGGTTGGAATTTCCGGATATTGTTAGGTGAGCGTGCAAGAGTGTCTTGCTCTTAATCACTCTGGCCATGGTCGATGATTAGTGTCCGGTGACAAGACGAGCAGGTAAGTAGGACCCGATCCCGCACGTAGGAAACATCGGAGCGCGGTGGTATATGGAGGTGGTCCAAGAGAATATTGCAGTCCGGACATTTTAGCGTTATCTGCCTGCCAAAGGCGTTTACTAGATTCTGTCTCTGTTGGGCTGTATACCCTTTTGATGTGGCCATTTTCTTAGGTCGGCAAATAGGGGATACGCAAGTTTCGCTTGTCCCCTAAAGATATGACGTAGTCATGTCCATGCCGAGTCTCTTTGGTAACCCTGTATACAGTAGGTCAAATCGTACACAGTACTATCACTCGTAGCACACGCTAATTTAGACTCCAGACTGATATTTGCGCGACACTAGTTTGGCTTATACGGTCAGATACCAAGATCAAACCAGCCAGGAAGCTAGGAACCATGCGGTCTTTAGGCTGTTTTTTACCTTGACGCTCTCACGAGTGTGCCTTACAGTTATCTAACTGTGACCTGCAAGGCTCGGAAACACTTGATTTCATGCGGCTTTTCGAGTGATCCAAAGCTTGATGGGAGAGAGTTCTCCAGGCCTGCAAGAATGGCGGCTTTGGCCGCGACAACTTACCCATCTAAGTGACAGGAGCAGCCAGATGAACAAGTCCGACTTAGTGGACGCCCTCGCGAGTGCAACCGGCATGACCAAGGCCGATGCATCGCGTTGCGTGGACGCACTCTTTGGCCCAAGTAGCGGGATCATCTCCTCTGCACTCAAAGGAGATCGCAAGGTCCAAATCACCGGCTTTGGTACGTTTGAAGCCAAACATCGTAAGGCCCGGATGGGCCGGAACCCTCGGACTGGCCAGTCGATTTATATTGCGGCCACCAAGACGCCGGGATTCCGGGCAGGAAAGGGTTTGAAGGACGCAGTCAAAGGGTAAGCCCCCGAAGTTACGTCCTGGGTACCTGATCGGAGCCGCAGCGGTCAGGTGTGACCCGCGAAATAAGAGGCCGTGTCACTTTCTAGGTGACGCGGCCTCTTCGTATTTCACCTCAGTCAACTATTCCTCGACTTATTTGGACGATGACCGCCGCCGCCTCGTTGCGGTCTGTCAAAGTCCGCGCGCACTGCACGCCCGCAGATAGTTCTTCCATTAAGTGCTGTGATGACAGCTTGTGCTACTGAATCATGAACTTCTACGAGTGTATAGTTTTCCTTGATCTCGATACGTCCGACCGTGTCTCCCGATACGTTCGCTTCTCCTGTGATCGTACCCAAAAGATCACCAGGCTCCAGACCATCTCGTGCGCCAATTCCGACGAAGAGTTTGGCCCATGCTGGTACATTGGTCGGAGTGTTTGCAGGGGCCACCTCGGTCGTTACTGAGCGTTTACTCAAGAGAGCAAGCGCTGCAGCCACTTCAGCCGCGTCATATTCTTCGAACAGAGATTCGAGGGCGAATAAGTACGGTGCAATGTCCTCCTTCTCTATCACCCCTCGAATTGAATCATGCAGCGCGGCGATGGGACCAGCACTCTTTTTAATTTCGGGCGGGAATGGAACAACTTCATAGCCTGCTTGTCGGGCGGTTGCACGGAGGTGTGGTATCTCTCGGGGCAGAACCACTACGAAACCCTGATCCGAAGCACCGTGGCGGCGATCAAGATCATCCACGTCTGTTGGTACATCGCAGCTAATGACAGGTATGTGCTTGTGGTCACCGATGGTGCTCCGTACTTCGAGTGGATTGACACCAAGCCATACGGGAACTTTCGTATCACCGGGGGCACCGGCGAGGTAGCCGTGGAGTGTCAAATAGTCCCCGACATCAGCCGCACGGTCGTCATTGCGGCAGTAGAGCAGCACATGTGGTGTTCCGGAGGCTAAGATATTCTCTACGACCTTGAGGGCCTCGTGTTCAAGTGGCTCGGTTGTGATCCGGAACTGCAGTGTACCACGTCTGGGCCCATCAGCTACCGATGTATCCGTGGAGGGCAAACTGATTGCGCGCTTTAAGTGTCGTTTGCAGAAATCTGCAACAGCACTTGTGACAGGCAGAGAAGTGACGATTCGCTGTGTTGTGCTGGCTAGGTAGCTCAGGACAAGCTCGACTTCCTCAAGGCCATCGAATTCATCGATTCGGATCGCTTGGTCCAGCACGATTGCTTCCACAGGCTCGAGTGCAAGTTTATGAGTGGTACAACTTGCTAAGACATCGCCAGGTGTCGCGAAGAGTAATGTTGCTTGTTCGGGTTGCACCCATTGAGATCCTAGTGCCCCCACAACTTGTCCAATGTGGCTGGCGATCGGGCTCATCGATTCCGCTAAATCATTAGCCCGGTCACGTGAGGGCGTGAGCACAAGCACCCTAGGATTTCCCTCTTGCCGGTCAGGAAAGCGATTTAGTAGGGCTACTGCCCAGGACATAGTCACCCCACTCCCGGGACCGGCTGTTACGATCACATTATTCTCACGATACACAAAAGGAATCACCGATTTCTGTATCGATGTCGGCCGTTCAATCCCCTCGGCAGCCAGCGCCTCAACTAACTCGGGGCTTAACCCGAGTTCTTCGAATGAATCCACTTTGAATGCTGCTTCAGGTAGGATCGCCAGAACCTGGACCACCGAGGTCACCGGGTTCATAAGGAAGGCGATTCAAGAGTTTTTGTACCTCGTAATCCATTCTTGATGTCCGAAGTTGGTCGGTAGTAGCCACAACATCGGTATAGGGCCCATGCCGATGAGCGGTTAGCGTGACCGTCCCTTCAGCACCGTCATATGTAGCAGTATGACTTGAGTTGTTTGCGCGGGTGAGCCCAACAATCCGAGGAAGGAAGCCCTCGGCTTCCGAAAAGACTTCTCTGGGCGAGAGCGCTGTCTTACGCTGATAACCGGCCATATTTGTGACTGTAGTCTTTAATGTTTAAGAGACTTGAGTGCGTCCGGGCCCCGAACTCCAATCAAGTCGTGGCTAGAAAGGTGCCGATCGCTTCGTCGTTGTGGAAGTCCCTTAAGTGCTTATGGCCCCTGATGAGTACCGGCGGAACCTCAGCTTTCTGTGAGCGAGCGTATTCAAGGGCATCAGAAACTTCTGCTTCATACCGGTCGATGTCTAGGACTGCCTTGGTTTCGCTCAACTCTAATCCCACAGACTGCCCAATACCCACGAGTATATCGACTCGACCTATATCCTTTCCCTTAAGCAGGAAGGCTTGGAAGATCAAATCAAGCAGTTCGCCGGCCTCGTCTAGTCCAGTTGCATCGGCATGGTATAAGAGCTCGTGAGCTTTACGAGACCAAGGCACCAGGCATGGCTTTCTTAGGGATAGGTTGAGTCTTTCCGCTAGAGCTTCTGCTTGTTCCCAGCGCTGAAGCCAGAAGGGGTGGTCAGCGCCGATCAGCTCTGCTGGTGGAGGACGGAGTTCAACCGGGATGCGCTGTACATGGCTTCCCGTTGTTTGCTCTACTGACCTTACCTGCAGGTGGGCCAAGAAAGAGAGCGGGTCGGCGACGTCTATCACCAGGCATAAAGACTTGTAAATCATGGAATGAGAAGGTGGCTGAACTCGCTGCGGTCGGCCAGAGTATTGGGTGCTTCCTCCGGCCTTAGGGTCCCACCATATTTCTTTCCCAGATTGCTACTTAAAGGAGTGTCATGTCCTTCAGCGCCAATGTCGAGAGACTCAAGCCTTCGGCGACAATTGCGGTTAGCACTTTGGCCAAGAGCCTGGTAGCTGAGGGCCGTGACATCGTCAATCTCGGAGCGGGTGAGCCTGATTTTGACACACCTCTATTCATAGCTGATGCGGCAGTGCACGGTGTCAGGTCAGGCCGCACACGCTACACACCGCCTGCGGGTCTCCCAGAACTTCGGAAAGCGATTGCCAATCACCTCAGGGCACGCTCAGGTCGTGAAATCAATTGGCAGGGGGTCGTAGTCAGCGCCGGCGTTAAGCAAGCGCTATTTAACACATTTTTCTCTCTCTGTGGTCCTGGCGATGAAGTATTGGTTGCCGCCCCATACTGGACGACCTATCCGGACCTGGTCATGCTCGCACGTGCTGAACCTGTGACGGTTTTCGGAGCTGAAGCCAACAGTTTCAAGGTCGTGCCATCGGACCTAGAACGTGTTGTTTCCGGGAACACCAAGGGACTCGTGTTGAATACTCCATGCAATCCCACCGGTGCGATTTACTCCCTAGCCGAACTCAAGGAACTCGCTGCTTGGGCCAAAGGCCACGGAATCTGGATCGTGAGTGACGAGATCTATCGTAATGTGTACTTCGGTGAGGAGGGCGGTGCAGCCCCTGGTGTCCTGGATTTGCCAGAGTCGGATGTCGGCAATTTCATTCTGGTCGATGGTGCTTCGAAAAGCTATGCAATGACTGGATGGAGGGTTGGTTTCTCATACTCAAGTGTTGAAGTTGCTCAGAAGTTCACTGCACTTCAGAGTCAGATCACATCCAATACAGCTACTCCTTCTCAAGTAGGAGCCCTGGAAGCGTTTCGTAATGTGGAGGCAGCTTCTGTTGCGATCGCTGAGATGGGGGTCGCTTTTCGGCGCCGCAGAAACCTTGTCATAACCCTAATGGATCAACTTCTCCCTGGTGTCCCATACATTCGACCTGAGGGGGCTTTTTACCTCTATTTTCGTGTGGATGGACTTTTTGGAGCAGATGAAAGTGATGCTACCGCTTGGTGCTCGCAGCTTCTGCAAGAACATGGTGTGGCGCTTGTGCCGGGTGCCGCGTTTGGTGATGACCGGTGGGTGAGACTCAGCTTCGCAGCAGCGGACGCTCTAATTGAAGAGGCATTCGAGAGGATCGTCGCGATGGTCAGAACTGGGGCCGCAGCCTAGAAGGGTACTAGGGGCTGCCTCACTTTTCTACACTGATAATAGAGTTATCAAGCGGCGAGAAGTTGTTGAAGCAGTCCCTTACAAGATTGGTGCACCAGTTGGTAGATATTTTCGAACCCGCTGGCTCCACCGTAGTAGGGATCAGGGATCTCGTCTCCGTTGTCACCATTAGGATCGTGGGAGCAAAGGAGTGTGATTTGGGTGTTGCTGTTGGTTTCCGATCTCAATTCCTCCAGCGCCCTCAGGTTCTCGCGATCCATAGCGATCATATAATCAAAGCGTTCAAAATCTTCTTTTTGGACCTGTCGGGCCCGAGAATCCAGATTGATCCCGTGTTGTTGAGCTACGAGTGAAGCTCGACCGTCGGGCCGCTCTCCGACATGCCATGCTCCTGTTCCTGCAGAGTCTATCGAGAAGTGATCGCCTAATCCCTCCTCTTCCACGAGATACCTGAAGATTCCTTCAGCCAGCGGGGAACGGCAGATGTTCCCAAGGCAGACGAAGAGTACGGAGATTTTAGGAGTTTCGTTCAAGTTTGTATTCATTCGGTTGCTAGATCAGTCATGGCAAAAGTACAGGTCATCATAATCCAGCTTATGGCGCGGCCAACTTGTTGGTGTGTTACACCCCTGGCAAGGAAGCTCGTTACTTTTCTCCCAATCGGGTTTGCCGATAAGAAACCATCGGTGCCCAGTCCTTCGAATAGACAGAGAGACAGCAATATTGGGTGTTAACACCTTCACCGACCTAGATCTTTCAGAACAACGCCTTGGCGCTATTGAAGCACTCGGCTGGACAGTTCCCACTCCGATTCAAGCTGAGGCGATTCCGCCGGGTATGGCGGGTACGGATGTAGTGGGGATCGCCCAGACAGGAACCGGTAAGACGGGGGCCTTCATGGTACCGGCCTTGGAGCGGCTACGAGCGGGAGCTGGCCTGCAGGTGCTTGTTCTGTGTCCGACACGAGAATTGGCACAGCAAGTTGCCGACGATACGGCTTCACTTGCCATGGGGACGAATATCAGGACTGCCGCAATCTTTGGTGGGGTTGGGTATGGGCCCCAGATCGAGGCTTTGGAGTCAGGATTCGAAGTGATTGTTGCAACCCCAGGACGCTTCATAGACCATGCGCATTCAAAGCGTGTCGACTTGAGCAGTGTTAATTATCTCGTGCTCGACGAGGCTGATCGTATGCTTGATATGGGCTTTAGACCTCAGATAGAGGAAGTCCTCAAGGGAATGCCCAAGAAGCGGCAGACTATGCTCTTCAGTGCGACGATGCCGAACGGTGTACATGATCTGGCACTCCGTATTACCAGAGAAGCAATCTGGGTTGAAGCTACCCCACCAGGGACAACGGCAGAGGGAATCGAGGAGATCTTTTACTCAGTTAAACCAGAGAAAAAACCAGATCTTCTGGCTGAGCTTCTGAAGGAACCGGGCTGGGATCAGGTTCTTGTTTTCACGCGCACGAAGGCTGGTGCTGATGTACTAGATGCGCGGCTGCAGCGTGAAGATATCCGAACCGATGTATTACACTCCAACCGCCGAATGCAGCACCGAACACGTGCGTTGGAGCGCTTTGCCCAAGGCAAGGTAAGGGTGTTGGTTGCAACTGATGTCGCACAGAGGGGACTCGACGTTGAGGGGATCAGCCACGTAGTCAATTACGATATACCACTAGATCCAGAAGACTATGTGCACCGCATCGGACGTACGGGGAGGGCCGGTGCCACTGGTACCGCTATAACCTTTGTGACCGGTGCTGATCTGGGGGCACTGAAGAGTCTGGAGCATCGGCTCGGGCGAGAATTGAACCGAGTCCATATCCCCGAGTATGACTACGCCGGCGTACCTAAGACCGAATCGAGTGCAGCCGCAAAGAAGAGGCGTAAATCTCGATCCCCACAGGGTCTAGGATCACGTTCAGCCGACGACCTTACGGCAGAGGAACTCGAAGCTCTTTTGGATCCCGAGTCATGAAATCCACGGACTGTTAGTAAGAGTAGATCGCTAGTTGAGGGTATAGATGGTCTTCAGGAAATATGGAATATCATTCCACAGTGTCGAATTAAACTTCGACTCCAAGGCACTGAACGAAGTAGGGTTTCGCCGCAACCACCAGAGGTCTATCGGAGTGGATGCTTTCCGTTCGGAATACGAGTTGGTCGAGACTCTGGAAATCGTTGCCGAAGCTCAGGGCGACGTACAGGATCAGACAGAACAGCAGTTGCTCGACAAACTCGAAAGAGCGGTGGATGCTCTCAGTAGTGATTTGGAGAAGGGAGAGGTGCTGGTAATCGAGAATGAGCAAGGCCGTGACTATCCAAAAACTAAACAACAGACATCCAACGTGATCTTGGACGGTGAAAATCGCTTGCACTTCTTCTATACAGTTGCTCCAGCAATAAGAATTGCTCGGTATCGATTTGCCCATCAGTAAGCCCGGTTACCCGAGCCTGACAGCTAACAACTAAGCCTAGCGGAGGATTCCTACTGGGTTTCCGTCTAATTGCCAGGAAGGGTCGATTTGGATTTTAAGGTGGGTGAGGGCAGTGACTGCTACGTCTACAATGTAAGTCGAGTCTGGGAGGGTTGGCGCAATTACTGAAGGTCCGCTCGCCAAGAAGTAAATCGTGCGTTCCTCTTCGCTGTTTCCGCCGTGCCCACCATCGGAGCGTCTCCCGTGATCTGTGCTTGAGAGAATTAACCAGTCTTCCTCAAGGTACGTCACACGATCGTGAATTGCTTTCACAAGCACCCCTACATGTTCATCTGCCAGTGCTATCGCATCTCGGTACTCGGATCCTATTGAACTATGCTCATGGCTGATTTCATCGGGATTGCCTAGGTAGACAAAGAGAGCATCGGGATTCGAAGTCTCTAGCTGTTCTACTGCGAGTTGGACTGATTTTGTATCAGCCTCAGCCCAGCCCAGCTCATAGCCGTCGAGGACGTGCTTAACATCCACTGCGTCGCTTATGGTTGGACTGCCCTGATCGGAGTAACCAAGTGGTGCCCAGTCGGCTACTGCAAATGTTTCGAGCTCAGGTCGGATCTGCTCGATGCGTGTTAAGAAATCCGGGAAATCATTGTAGCGCTCACCGTCGAAGGAGTTGTCCGTCACACCGTGCTTATCCGGCCACACACCATTGAGCATAGAAGACCAACCTGGCCCACTGACCGAGGGGTAGCCCGTCATCGCTTGGTTCGTGAGTAAGCCTTCTGCTGCGAGTCTATCGATGTGAGGTGTGTTCACATCCATCAAGACATCAGGCCGGATGCCGTCAATCCCGATCACCAAGACCTTAGGCGTTAGCAAATCCTGTCCGGCTTGTTCCGGAGTAGATTCAGTGCAAGCAGAAATCCAGATAAAGAGAGTCAGGAAGCTTAGTTTGCACCTATGCTTTATCACTCGTGTCCTCACGATTGCGCGGTCGATACGTTATACCCCTAGATTGGTGTCATAGTGTGGCAGCTGCCAACTTGTGCCGCCATATCAAGACCAGGAGTGATCATGTCGGTTAGAAACGTGGACAACCTGCCCACCGAAGATGTAGCGGCTGGAACAGGGACGAAGCGTCAGGTCCTGATCGGGGCTGATGAGGGTCCGAATTTCGCGATGCGACGTTTCATAATGGAACCTGGTGGGGGTATGCCGATGCATACCAACACCGTAGAGCACGAGCAGTATGTTCTTAAGGGAGCCGCTCAGGTTCAAATCGGGGAAGGCACCCACCATGTGAAGGCCGGTGATGTGGTCTATATTCCGGCGGGTGTCCCGCACAACTATAAGGCCGACGAGGGTGATGAACCCTTTGAATTTATTTGTGTGGTGCCGAATGGACCTGACAGCATTGAACTGGTTGACTGCTAAGCTTCTCCCTTCATTTCATGCTCAAGGGCTATTCTTAGTCAGGCAACGCGAGTGCTATGATTTCGGCTGGTCGGCCCCTGCTTCCGATCGCAAAGACTACGTACTGCTTGCCCTCAT
The DNA here is from genome assembly GCA_002313925.1 of Gemmatimonadales bacterium UBA1120. Classification (GTDB taxonomy): domain Bacteria; phylum Gemmatimonadota; class Gemmatimonadetes; order Longimicrobiales; family Gaopeijiaceae; genus UBA1142. The sequence continues at coordinate 70,113 of DCAZ01000115.1, read as the reverse complement.
ACATGTACGACATCGGTAGCCCGACTTGAGTACCTGGGATCTCAATCTCTGCCAAGATGCTCCCGGTTGCCTTGTCATGAGCTCTGAAAACCGGATCACCCGATGTTCCTTCGCCTGCGAATAGCAAGGTGCTTGTCACAAGCAAGCCAGCACGTGACGGCTTGCCAGTCCTGGGGAGGTCTGCAAGCTCGAGCCCAAGAGCTTCCGCAATCCGCGGTCGTGTGTCACCGTTAGCGATCATCCAGGCGTGTTCCCCGGTTGTAAGGTCGATTGCCGTAATCCGTCCCCATGGTGGCTTTACGATTGAAACACCCGGAGCTACTTGTGCTCCGCCACCACCTCTGATGTAATCCATATCTGAGCGGTTGCCACCCTCTACAAGACCTAGCACAGCCGCCCTCGTATAGGATCCTACATAGAGGTGTCCAGTCTCTGGATCCAGGGCCCCACCCTCCCAGTTAGATCCACCCGTGGATGTAGGCAGCGAAAGCATCCCTTTCGTGCCATCGGGGTGGTTAGCCAAAGAAGGTGGCGCATAGATTGGCCCCATCCGGTATTGGCTGGCCACTTCGGCTGCTCGAGCCCTGATCTCCGGTGTGAAATCGATGAGATCGTCTTCGCTAAAGCCCTGTCTGTCAAACGGCGCAGGTTTGGTTGGAAACGGCTGTGTTGGAGACGTCCACTCACCCGGAGTATCAGTCTGAGGTACCGGTCTTTCTTCAATCGGCCAGATGGGGTCACCGGTTAGTCGATCGAACACGAACACGAAGCCCTGTTTCGTAATCAGAGCTACAATTTTGCGTTCTACTCCGTCGATCACGAGATCTGCAAGAATTGGTGCAGAGGGATTGTCCCAGTCCCAGATATCGTGGTGGATTGTCTGAAAGTGCCACACACGCTCGCCGGTTTTCGAATCCAGGCATACGATGCTGGTCGAAAAGAGGTTGTTGCCATGCCTATGCCCACCGTAGTAGTCACCGGTGGGAGCTTCTGTAGGTAGGTAAACAAACCCAGTTTCCGGGTCATGCGAGATTTGTGCCCAGACGGCCGCGTTGCCCGTGTAGGACCAAGAGTCATTTTCCCATGTATCAACGCCCAATTCTCCTGGCTCTGGGATAGTGTGGAATGTCCAAAGAAGATTTCCTGTGGCAGCATCGTATCCACGGACATCGCCCGGGGTGTTAACCCTTGAGGGTGGTCGAGCACCCACATGGTGTGCCGATCCTACAACGATCACGTCACCGACGACGGCCGCCGTGGAACTAGCTCCGATAGAACCGACCATATCAATACCGTCACGAGCCCTGTGGTCCTCCATGAGGTCTACGGTCCCTTGCTCACCGAAGCTCTCAACCTCGTAGCCAGTATCCGCATCGAGCGCGACCAAATGATATCCGGGGGTGACGACCAAGATCCGACCATTTCCATCTGGGTCTTCCCAGTATGCGACTCCGCGCCCCGAATTTGGTCGGGGGGCTGCTTGGAGGCGTTCCCCTTCATCCATTCGCCAGGTCCATAAGGTTTCACCGGTCCCAGGGTCGATCGCGACCACGCTGCGACGTCTGCCTGCTGTAGCATAAAGCACACCGTTGATCATCAGCGGTGTCGCTTGTGTCTGAGCAAATGGGTTTGGTCCAAAGTTCCTTGCATTCCAACGCCAGACGATTTCAAGATCGGATGCATTAGATGCATCGATTTGGTCCAGTGGCGTATACCGCGTATGGGCGGCATCACCACCGTAGACGTGCCACTCACCATTGGCTGTGCCTTGAGCGGGCAGAACCGAGGGCAGCAGAAGGAAAGCGAGGACTGCTAATGCTGATAAGGAGCGCTGTTCCATGCGCGGTGCTCCATGTATTTGGGAACTGAGTGGGAAGAAACCTGCGTGGGATCTCCAGACCTCGCCAGAGTTCCAGGATTTAGTCAATTGGGAAGGATAATAGTCAGTGTATGCTAGGCAGGGTCGTTGCCGTCCGTCGGAACGCTCGGTACCGTGCCTCTTACACACAGGCTTTGGATAGATGAAACCATGAAGATTGCAACCCCGGCTCTAGCATCGCTGCTCCTTGTCATCGAAACCGTTTCTCTTGGGGGACAGGAAAAACGACCACTTGATCACGCAGACTATGACATCTGGAATCGAATCCAGAATGTTGCTGTTTCAAGCGATGGTCTTTGGCTTGCCTATAGGCTGGTGCCGGGAGATGGAGAGGCCACCTTGTTGCTACAGAGCCTTAGCGATACCCGCTCACTAGAGATCGAGCGCGCTACTTCTGCGCGCTTTACAGCGGACGCCGGATATCTGATAGCTCTTATTACCCCAATGGAGGACTCCTCAGCTGAAGCTGGCACTCAAGGCCAGAACGAAGATGAGGACAACGAACCGACGGATTCATTGGTTGTGGTGAGCTTGTCGGACCTGTCCACTTTTCGCAGAGAAAGGGTGCGATCGTTCAGTATACCAGAGGATGCGGGTGACCGGATTGCATACTTACTAGAAGAAGAGGACGACGCGGATGAGGAAGAAGCGCCAGATCCAGAAGAGGGCGAAGAAGATGGTGAGGCGAATGAAGCTCCCCGCACGGATGACGGTAGTGCACTCGTGGTACGAGAACTCAGTTCAGGGCAGGAGCAGAGTTTTGAGAATGTGGTGAGCTATGAATTCGCTGCTGATGGCTCAACCCTGTTCTTCACTTCGTCAGGAGAAGATGGAGTCGCGGATGGGGTCTTTGAAGTTCCTTCGGGTGGCTCTGTGGAGGCAGTTGCCACCGGAGAGGGCCGCTATATACAGCTTGTTGTTTCAGATGAAGGATCGGTAGCGTTCTTGACTGATCGCGATGATCGAGACCGAGAAGCCCCACGTTTCTCGCTTTATACCTCGCCCGGTGGCACCGCAACTGACCGGGTACGATTGGGTTCGGATGGACTGCCGGTGGGATGGGCACCGAGTGAGGATGGTGAAGTGTCATTCTCAAAGTCGGGGGAACGTGTCTTTTTCGGTACGAGGCTTGCCCCCGAGCCCGAACCAGAGGACGAAACACCTGACGACGAGCGTGTTGTCGTCGACATCTGGAATTGGAAGGATCCTTTCCTCCAGCCGATGCAACTCCTACAGGCTGAGGATGAGAGAGGGCGCACGTACTCCGCGATGCTGGATATGGGGAGTGGCGACATTGTGCAGTTAGAGAAAGAGGATCTGCCTACGGTTGTGGTCAGCGAGAACGGAGATGGCCGCATTGCCTTAGGAACGAGCAATCTCCCGTACAGACAACTGGTGTCATGGGACGGTCGTTACTCAGATCTATTTCTGGTTGATGTTAGAAATGGCTCGCGGCAGGGCATTGCCGAGAAGGTTAAAACGTTGGCTAGGCTCTCCCCCGGTGGCTCGTATGTGACAAGATGGGATGGTTTTGAGAAGGCATGGTTTGCTACGAACACCGAGACTGGGGAAACCAGAAATCTTACGGCCCCTATCAACGTTCCGTTCCACGATATCCTTGATGATCACCCAGATGCGTTGCGGTCGTATGGTGCTGCAGGTTGGACAGAGGGTGACGAGGCCTTTGTGGTTTATGATCAGTTCGACATTTGGGCGATCGACCCTATGGGTGTGACGGCTCCCAGGAATCTCACAGAGGGCTCGGGCCGAGCCACCAATACTCGGTTCAGAGTCATAGATATGGATTCTGATAACCCTTTTGTGCCGACCGACTCGGATATCTACCTCAACGCATTCGAGATCTATACAAAAGCGAACGGCTTCTATCGGGATCATTTTGATGGAGCCGGGGAACCTGAGCGCCTCGTAATGGAGGATGCGAGTTTCGGCGGGGTACGTAAGGCAGAGCAGGAGGATGTTTATATCTACACACGCTCGACTTTCCAGGAATTTCCTGATATCTGGGTAGCGGATGAAGATTTCACGGACGCTCGTAAGGTCACGGATGCGAACCCACAACAAGACGAGTATTTGTGGGGTTCAGCCGAGTTAGTCGAGTGGTCTTCAAACGACGGGATTCCGCTTCAGGGAATAGTATATAAGCCGGAGGGGTTCGATCCTGAGAAAGAGTACCCGATGATGGTGTACTTTTATGAGCGCTCTTCAGATGGACTCCATTCTTACACTGTGCCTGCTCCAGGCGGGTCTTCTATTAATCGCAGCTTTTACGTTAGCCGGGGATATCTACTCTTTGTCCCGGACATCCCGTACATGATTGGTTATCCAGGCGAAAGCGCTCTGGATGCTGTAGTCCCCGGCGTCTTGGAACTGGTCGCTCAAGGCTTTGTGGACCGGGAACGTATCGGAGTACAGGGTCACTCTTGGGGAGGATATCAGATCGCCTACATGGTTACACGTACAAATCTGTTCGCAGCAGCGGAAGCAGGAGCGCCTGTGGCCAACATGGTGAGTGCGTACGGCGGCATCCGCTGGGGTACCGGGATGAGCAGAATGTTCCAGTACGAACGAACGCAGAGCCGAATTGGTGGATCACTTTGGGACAAGCCACTTCGATTCATAGAGAACTCACCGATCTTTACTGCGGACAAGATCGAGACCCCTGTGCTCATGATGCATAATGACGAGGATACGGCGGTGCCGTGGGAACAGGGAATCGAGTTCTTTGTGGCGCTTAGACGATTGGGTAAGCCGGTGTGGTTGCTGAACTATAATGGGGAGCCGCACGGGCTCCGAAAGACTCAGAATCAAAAAGACTGGGCTACTCGAATGCAGCAGTTCTTTGATCATTACCTCATGGATGCACCTGCTCCTGTATGGATGGAAGAGGGTGTCCCGGGGATATTGAAAGGCAAGACTCTTGGACTAGGGATGTCCAAGAAAGTGATCTCTCAGGGGGGATGTTAAGAGGGCTGTCGTGGCAGCCACGGGTCGCCATGAGGCGCTAGTTGGTTTCCCTACCATCGTAGATCAGTTAACGGATCGCACTTTAGGTTCTTAGGAGATTCTTAGCGATCTCGGGTAGTCGATCGAACCAGGGCTGCGCACGTTCTAGTTGTTCAGCGAGTCGGAATAAGGTGGCTTCGGCACCGAAATGACCTACGAAATGGAGACCGATAGGTAGCCCATCCTGATTCCAGTGCAGTGGTACCGACATCGCCGGTTGCCCCGTGACGTTGAAGACTGGTGTCCAGGGTGTGAAATCAAATGCGTGCCTGGCTACCTCATCGAGTAAGCCAATCATTTTCACCAGGCGTCCTGATCCGATTAAACCCAGGATGCGGAGGTGAAGTTGTTCCGTAGGGGTTGGAGCAAGTTCACCGATTCTTGCGGGAGGTGTGGCGATGGTGGGTGTCAGTAACATGTCGTGCGTCTCAAAGAATGCTCCCACAGATCGCGCCTCGCGCTCGAGAAGGCGCAGGGCGCTGCCGAATTCTCTGGCAGAGAGTGACTGAGAGAGTAGACTGAGGGCCTGAGTAGCCGGTTCTAGTTCGCTGCGCTTAGCTCTCCGGCCGAGCACGGTTTCCGCGTCGTGAATATCGGTACCCACTTCACTTGCGACCATCAGCATAAAGGCCCGGGCGAAGCCCTTGCCATCGATCTGAGGCTCAGCTTCAATGAGCTCGTGCCCCAAATCCTCGAGAAGCTCGACAGCCTCTTCAACGGCGATGATGCAATCTGGGTGCACCTCTGAACCTAGGGTTGGCTTTGTTGTCCAAGCGATCCGAAGTTGACCGGGCGCCCGCCCAACTTCTTCAGCAAATGGATGCTCGGGCATGGTGATCTCGTAGGGGGCGCCCGGGTCAGCTCCGTGTGTTGCGTCTAGCATTATTGCGCTGTCTCTCACAGAGCGAGAAAGAATGTGTTCCACCGTTGCGCCTCGCCAAACTTGTCCTCGAAAGGGCCCTGTTGGGGTGCGTCCCCGGGTAGGCTTGAGGCCAAACAAGCCACAGCATGAACCCGGAATCCGGATTGAACCTCCACCATCTCCGGCCCCTGCCATCGGAGCAAAACCAGCAGCGACTGCAGCTCCTGAACCACCACTTGAGCCTCCAGGTGTTCGAGCCAGATCCCAGGGGTTCCTGCAGGGCCCCCATAACTCCGGTTCCGTGTAGGGGGTGAGTCCGAATTCAGGTAGGTTTGTCTTGCCGAAGATGGATACTCCGGTGGCTCGGAGCCTACGCACAAGCTCCGTATCTTGCTTGGCAACAATATTTGCGGCGAGACGACTCCCGGCGGAAGTGGGATGTCCAGCAAAATGGCTTCCCAAATCCTTCGCGAGGAAGGGAACCCCACTGAATACCCCGGCTGCGTGGCATTCCTCAGCTGCAGTGCGCGCATCCTCCTCCATTATCCTCACGACTGCATTGACCTCAGGATTGAGGACCGAAACCCGTTCGAGTGCTAGGTCAAGAAGCTCCGACGCCTTCACCTCTTTCGCACGGATGAGCTGCGCAAGGCCGCTGCCATCGTAGCTAATGTACTCGTCTTGGGTCATTCCTCTTGCCTCTCGGAGGGAGGACAACACAGAACCATAGACGCCTGAGTGTCGTGACAACACTCAGGAACGGTGATCTGCTTTTGTTCTAAGCGTTCCATCCAGGTGGTTAGATCGGAGTGTATGGCATTATGCTTGTCCAGTATCCCTGCTATACAGTGCATTGTGTGGGAGTTTCGATGTATCAGTCCGACGTATCACCGCTCCGGCGCGTCTTGATGAGGCACGCGAGTGACGCCTTCATCTCACCCAGTCGGATCGCGGAGCAGTGGGAGAATCTCAACTATGTGGATGCACCAGATTACGAGTTGGCTTGCCGGGAGTCCGATGCCCTAGCCGCACAGCTTGAAGACTTAGGAGTGACTGTCGAATGGGCCCAAAGTGGAGACTTTGGTTTGGATTCAATCTATATGCGGGATGCTTCGGTCTTATCGAACTCAGGTGCGATTCTTTGTCGGATGGGTAAGGAGTCTCGTGCCTTAGAACCGGAAGCTCATGCCGATGAGTATCCGGCACTTGGGATCCATATCGCCGGCCTGATCGAGGCTCCAGGTACACTTGAAGGAGGTGACGTGGTTTGGCTCGACAGCGAGACGCTTGCCATCGGTCTGAGCCGTCGAACTAATGCCTCAGGAGTTCTACAATTTCAGGAATTTCTCTCAGGTGGTGTTGAGATCCTCGAGGTGCCCTTGCCCGACTGGCAGGGTCCGGGTGACGTCTTTCACCTCATGTCGGTTGTGAGCCCGCTTGCGGAGGATCTGCTGTTGGTCTACTCCCCGCTACTTCCGATGTCATTCCGCCAAGAGCTTCTAGCTCGTGGTTACCAATTGATCGAGGTTCCAGATGGAGAGTACGAGCCCTCAATGGGGTGTAACGTCCTCGCCGTTGCGCCACGTGTTGTGTTGGCAGTTGAAGGAAATAGCGAGACGCGGCGATGCTTAGAGGGGGTGGGCGTTGAAGTGTATACCTACAGAGGCATCGAGATTAGTAGGAAGGGTTGTGGTGGACCGACCTGCTTGACCCGGACCCTGGAGAGGGAGATCCATAGAGGGGATAAAATTAGCTGAGTAACTTTAGTTAACGTCTGCGCTTTTTTGGCCCCACAACCAAGATTGGTCCTATGCGGATATCATCGCGGAGGTCGATACCTGGTCCACGGTCCGGGCTCACTAGGTCCGCCGCGAGGGGCACGAGGGGCACGGAGTAGGGCTCGCCCTGAGTCACATCAACTCCGTAACCAAGGTCCGCTAACGACTGAATCGTAATACGGCTTAGTGGATTCTGGACCCCGGAGTCAACGAAAGGACTCATGAGTTCAGCATTAAAAACGGCTTCTCTCCAATGCGAGTCTTGAGAACCTGGCCCAGCCTCATTTTCCACTGGGACCTTTTGCCCACCTGTATAGTTAACTCCGCCTGCGTTATCGAAGGCAGTGATGGCATGTGGCCCGATGAAGTGCGTATCCGCGGATGGGGTCACAGCGGATGGATTTACGAGAAGCTCTTTTCGGTCCCAAATCGTTCCGATACCCAGCACATGACCCATTTCGTGAAGCACAACTGGTATTAGAAGTCCTTGGTCGGTTATACGATCGAAATCGTAAATGTCGAATTCCATCATACCAACGATGGGATGCTCCGACAGACCACGTATGTAGCACGGCCCGGCCCGACCCAATATGGGCTGTGGGCCATCGATATCCCTAATACTGACGTAGATCCTCACATCGTCGACAACGTCACTGATCAGTGGTTGTCCTGAAATACATTCGTTCGCTAAGGCAGGACTGTCTGCAAAGGAGAAGGCGTAGATGTCGTCTGTAATGATGCTTTCCCATTTCGCAGCTGAGGTCCGGAAGGCGTCATCCTGTTCGGTAGTCCCGCCGGTTAGGAAGACAAGCTCAATGTTGAAGGGATTGGGATCGCCTCCAACCTGTGCTTCTAGTGTCACACCGGAGAACTGGTCCCAAGCGAAGAGTAGGATATGATAGACCCCTGGCTCTGCGGCATTAAAGGTGCATGATTCGCTAGAGATCGGACTTCCCGACTGGCACTTGTAATCATCTCGGTGTGCTGGTCGCGCGCCGTGGTGGACGTAGAGATCGAGATCGCCTGAACCTCCAGACGTCGAGATCACTAGATTGCTGGATGATGGCAACTCAAGGTTAAAGAGGAGCTCCATACTGTCTGGAAGCGAAAGGTTCCTGGCCGGCGTTCCGGCGACCAGCTCGGTTGCTGCTGCGATAGGAGCACTTCGTCCTACACTGTTGTTGGCCTCATCGTGTTCGTCGATATCATTGTTAGGATCGATGACTACCTGAAACGTATGTGGGCCAGAGGCAAGCCTGCCCACATCGAAGCTGATTTGAGTCTCCGCACTGTCCGCGAGCTCAGAAACGGTTGTATTTCCGGCCTGGACGTTGTCGAGCAGAAGCTGGACATCAAAGGCTGAGCCGGTGGTGAAATCACCTGAATTCGTGATTGTTGCAGTAACAGTGAGGTCCTGAAAAGCAGTCGCATTCGCGGGGCTGACTATCATACTACTGACGGTTAGGTCGGCCTTAGCCACATAGAGTTCTGCCGTAGCTGTGAACTCTAGGTCAGGGAACCCAGTCGTGCTCGCCGTGAGTATATTGGTACCAACAACACCCATGGTCCAGGTGCCTTCGGCTGTCCCTGTCTCGCCCGTCATGCTATCTGCAGGACTAATCGACCCGCCACCATCGGTCACAGAAAAAGTGACCGGAATGCCTGGGATTCCATTTCCAAATTCGTCTTTCACTGCAGCCGCGACGGGCTCTGGGAGAGGTCGATTATTTTTCCCGATTTGCTGATCTCCTGACTCTTTGCTGAATGCAGTCGCTGGGCCGGGTGTCACCGTCGCAGAGAAATTAGCTTTCCCGCTCTCGCTTCCCTCGATGAGGGCGGTCACGTTTTGGGTACCAGACGTTGTACCTAGGGTCCAGTTTGTTGAAGCCTCTCCATCACTATCACTAGTTAGGCTTGTTTCGCTTAACGATCCACCACCCTGGCTGACTGAGAAGCTGATACTTACTGCTGATACCGCAGAGCCGCCTTGATCTTCAGCTCGAACAACCAGCGCTTCTGCTAGCAGTTGGCCAATTGTATCGGTTTGGGCGTTTCCTGATACGATCGATAAGCTGGTAGCAACCTGCTGCACTGTCGCTGATGCGGTTGCGGACAAGCTTCCAGAGGTCGCCGTTAGTGTCGCTTGACCATTACCGATTGCTGTGACCAGCCCATTGGAACTCACAGTTGCCACAGTCGGAGCATCACTGGACCAGGTTACCTGCCCGCTGACAGGCACGTTCTTGCTATTGCGCACTGTGGCCGTCAACTGAGTCGTTTCGCCCAGAAAGTTGAGGGTGACAGACGTTCTGGAGATTGACACGGAGTTGCCACCAGCATCTGGGCCCGTGCCATCTGAGCCGCAGTTGGTGAGGCCTATAACGAGTGCAATGAGTAAGAAGCTCTTGGTTGTCTGCAGATGCATTAGGGATCTATGCTCGTGAAGTAACTACACGGGTTTGCGTAAATTGCTTATGTCCATCAGGTGATTTGTGGAACCCAAATCCACTCTGTCTGGCACCAACCCACGGAGTACCGACTGCACCACCGGGTGCTGAGTTGATACCGATCATCCCCGCTGTGAGACGTCGCGCAACTTCTGCAGTCTCTTCCGAGTCTCCACCAAAGACGACCGCACCCAGACCGAAGTGGGTGTCATTCGCTTTCGTTACAGCTTCGTCTACGGACGATACGCGTGTGATACAGGCCACCGGTCCGAATGTCTCTGCATTGGCGATGTCCATTTCGTCAGTGACATTTCCTAGTACGGTTGGGACGACGAAATTGTCATAGTGCCCATCACCTCCGGCCAGCACTTCAGCACCACCTGAGATCGCTGCCTCTAACTGCCCGAGCACGTGGTCGCGTTGGTGGCCATTCACCATTGGGCCCACATCCGCATCCCCCATCCCACTACCGACGGTCATTACTGAAGCGATCTCGGTGAGCGCGTGCTCAAACTCTTGCGCGACAGAATCCATCACAAAGATTCGCTCGGTCGAGATGCACACTTGTCCGGCGTTCCGAAAAGAATTCGACGCCGCAAACTTAGCTGCCCTCGCGATGTCTGCGTCTCCAAGGACGATCATAGGGTCTTTGCCTCCGAGCTCCAGTACAACCCTCTTCAACGTCCCGCTTGCTTCACGCATGATATGCTTACCCGCCTCTCGCGAACCGGTGAATGCGATCATGTCGACATCGGATTGAACGATTGCCTTGCCTTGGTCATCAGCACCGTGGATAACGATCAGCACGTCCTTGGGTAAAACCTCATTGAGTACATCTGCATATGCTTGACCACAGAGTGGCGTTTCCTCGGACGGCTTGAATACCACTGTGTTGCCAGCCGCCAGGGAGGGGAGGATCATCCAGGCTGGCATCGACATCGGGAAATTCCACGGTGTGATCGCACCGACTACCCCGAGCGGATCATGATAGATAGTCGACCTGAGTCGTCCATCTTCGACGACTTCCGGTTTCAGTGCTTCAATAATCTCAGCTAACTCTTCCTCAATTCCCCATCCGAGTGATTTGGCTTCACCAATTGCTTCCTTAAGGGGTTTACCCATTTCTTTCGTCATGAGTTCACCATGTTCCTGAACCCGATCGACGAAGATATCTGCTGTAGCCTTGATCAGTTCCGCACGACCCTCTAGGCCAAGGTCGCCCCAGGCAAGTTGAGCAGCCTTGGCTTTCGCGACGATATTAGGGACTACCACCGCAGGAGTAATTTCCACTTCACCGAGGATCTCTCCCGTGGCAGGGTTGTAGGACTTCAAGGTTTCCATTTAGCGCCTGTGGCGTTCGGTGGTGACTAAGAACCAGCTGGTTCGCTGGCGAAGATGTCGGCCAGTAACGACCGGCGGCAAGGGAGTTGGGTCATGAAAATCTTACACCGAGTGCTCTGTCCTGTTCTCATGTGTGTTGTATTGGCTGCTTGTTCCGCGAGTGATAGCCCTACGGATCCCGGCGAAGGCGGAACGCCATCCGGTACTCGAACCATCAAGGCCAACCCCTCGTTTGCCAATGACATTACTGAAATATTCACGCGACGGGGTTGTGCTGGTAGCAACTGTCACGGGAACGGGGCGGGTGGTCTAACGATCAGCACGTCTGGGTCCGCAAATCATGCGCGCCTTGTTAACGTGACTTCACCAATGTCAGGTGAGGTCTATGTTATCCCTAACGACGCTCAGAACAGCTATCTGGTGAAGAAGCTGGAAAACCGCCAAGGAAGCGGTAACGGTAGCAGAATGCCCGTAGGCGGAAGTGCTCTCGATAATGTCGACCTGACGAATATCAAGAACTGGATCAACACGGGTGCTCAGAACAACTGACGTTCGAGAGAGGCCGGATGCTTTGATTAGCTTGAGCTGTCAGTTGGGAAGCCGGATAGTTCATGCGATAAGCCTCGTGCTTGTCGGGATATTTCTTGGGGCTGCCGTCTTGTCGGGCCAACAAGCCTATCAAGTTGCTCTCGAATCTGACCGACTTGTGCGGTTTACTTCGAGAACAGTGATAGATGAGTTTGAGGGCACTACGGAACGGGTAGACGGCTTGGTTTTACTCAATACCGAAGAACTGACAGATCGCACGGGTGGAACTGAGTCTGAGATTTACTTCGAAGTGGATTTAGCGAGTCTGGATACGGGAATTGGGATGCGTGATCGCCAGATGCGGGATAGCTACCTCGAGGTTGAGCAATACCCTTATGCGGCATTCGGGGGCACGATTGAACTGGTGGTTTCTCTTCCCGGGGCGATGTTTCGGGTGACGACCCAGGGTGTACTGGGCATACATGGCGTAGAACAAGAACGGGTATTGACCTGCGATTTGGCAACGGTAAATGAGGGATACCACGTCAACTGCTCGTTCCCAGTGTTTTTATCGGATCATGACATTGAAATTCCCAAACTCATGTTCCTGAAGTTGAATAACGAGATTCGCATGGAACTCGACTTTATTTTGGAACCCGCAGAGCTTGATAGTGAGAACTAAGTGCGTCCGTCGGGCGATCAGTATGGCCATGATTTATGCGGCCACGTTCGCAATGCTCGGCTCAGCACAACAACAACCGGACCGTTTTGAGAGACGTGAGCAGCCAGTAATCGTGCCGCCCACAGTCTTTCACTCACAACAAAGCGCGAATCTTCCCACGGCACAGACGATCTCAAGGGGCGCATGGCTCTTTGAGATATCTCACAGATTTTTCCCTGCGGTAGCAGACGGATTTCAGGCCCTATGGGGCCTGGATGGTCCGGTAGCGAACCGTCTTGGACTCGCGTATGCGGTTTCTGATCGCACCATGGTTGGTGTCGTACGTACCAACATTGATGACAACCTCGAATTAAATGCCAAGGCTCGCCTCTTTGAGGGTGGCACTGAATCCGTCCCAGTGATGATTGGTGTAATGGGAGGTTTCGCTTGGAACATGTCGGACCCCGGTGAGAGTGGGGCAGGCGACAACGAATCCCAGGCTTACGCCCAAGTAATGCTCAATGCTCTAATCGGAGGCCGCTTAGGTATTGGGCTCGTACCAACAGTACTGAGAAATCCCAATATTCAGGATACCGAGCCAGAGACCACTTTTGCTTTAGGTATCCACGGGCAGGCTTACATCTCAGAGCAGGTGAGCCTGCTTGGAGAGTGGATCATCAGTAAGCGCCAGCCTGACCTTGAGCACGATAGCGGGACCCTCGGGGTCGAACTCGAGACCGGCGGTCACTTCTTTAAGATCGTATTAACCAACCAGTATAGAATGAATCCAACCCAGGTTCTTGGCGGCACACCCTCTCAGTTCAAGCCGAAGTATTGGAGGCTGGGGTTCAACGTTACGAGGTTGCTCACCTTCTGATCACTGACAATATCAAGCTGTCTGAGTCCCAAGCGGCTACCCGACATAGTTGACGAGCAGGACATAGAGAACGCCAGCAATCGTTGCAATCGCTAATAGCTTCAAGAGTCTCTTGATCACGGCGAATAGAAAGACCGCAACGATCAGTAATAGGGCGACCAGTAAGATTGGGTTCTCGACTAAGAACTCGATAATTCCAATCACAATAGCCTCATGAGGCGGCTTGGGAGCAAGGTCCTATCGAACGAACTCTCTGATTCTTCCATGTTTCCTCCATACACCTTCTAGAGTTGCATATTCTCTAAGACGGTCCTGCAGGGCTCCTCCCATACTCTGACTCTCTGTTCCTCCTAAAGCTAACGCCCTCCGGGCACACGTTGTTTTCAAGCCGCCACGACCGTAGGCTGCCGATCGCAGCAGGAGGCATAAGAACTACATGACAACCGAAACAATCGACTCTGCACGGTCGGTATCTCCATCAGACCGCTACTTACCATTGCTGGTCATTCTTTTCATTGGTAGTGGCTGTGCAGCTCTAATTTATGAGATCGTCTGGTTTCAGATGCTCTCACTCATCGTTGGCTCATCTGCCATATCACTAGGCGTATTGCTGGGCACCTTCATGGGTGGTATGTGCATAGGAAGCATCGGCCTCTCGAAGGTTATCGCAACTGATAGGCATCCGCTCCGAGTCTACGCCATGCTCGAAGTTGGAATCGGCATTTTCGGACTGTTGGTTCTATGGCTACTGCCGTATGTAGGCGGTCTGTATACGTCGATTGGTGGTCCGGGAATGGCTGGAATTATGGTACGGGCATCGTTTTGTGCTCTTTTCTTACTTCCTCCCACGATCATGATGGGGGCCACCCTCCCCGCGATCTCCCGATGGGTCGAGACTACACCGAAAGGTGTGTCGTGGCTCGGGTTCTTCTACGGGGGCAACACCTTCGGTGCTGTCCTGGGGTGTCTGTTGGCAGGCTTCTACCTGCTCCGGCTGCATGATGTGAGTGTTGCCACTTATGCTGCGGTGGGGCTCAATGTAGTGGTGACCATACTCGCTTTATTCCTTGCGCGATTTACTGCCTATGAGGCTAGACAGCAAAGCGAGAGTGCGGAAGCGGTGCAGATGTCGCCAGGCTCGAGGTCAGTCCTGTTTGTAATCGGGTTATCGGGGGCGACAGCGCTCGGAGCTGAGGTCGTCTGGACTCGACTCATGACACTGAACTTCGGTGGTACCACGTACACCTTCTCACTGATATTGGCTTCTTTCCTGTTTGGGATAGGGATCGGGAGTGCGGTAGGGTCTATTCTGGCACGTTTTGTACAGGATGCTCGCCATGCTCTTGGATGGACACAATTTCTTGTCGTGGTCGGCTTGGCATGGGCAGCGTATTTACTTACCCAAGCTCTGCCTTATTGGCCAGTTAGTCCGGACCTTGCTATCAGGCCTTGGTTCAATTTCCAGTTTGACTTTATGCGCGCCGTGCTTACCGCTCTGCCGGCTGCAGCCTTGTGGGGCGCAAGCTTTCCTTTGGCGCTTGCAGCGGTTGCAAAAAAAGGTCAGGATCCCGGTCGTTTAGTCGGAAGGGTTTACGCTGCCAACACCATGGGTGCGATTCTCGGTGCGCTTCTGACGTCCCTGGTGTTGATTGGATCACTGGGTACTCAGACCACCCAGCGCATGATGATCGGGATTGCGGCTCTCGGGGCATTGATTCTTCTGGTTACAGATAGGAATGACTCGGGTTTCGTCAGGATACGGGGCAAAAGTTTCTTAAGAGGTGCCGGTATTCTAATAAGCACCGTGGTTCTGGCTTGGACGGTAGCCCCGGTGCCGCCTCTGCTGGTGGGTTACGGTCGCTATGCAGCGACGTACCAACAAAGTTCGGAGTATTTCGATTGGGTTTATGTGGGTGAGGGCATGAACTCGTCGATGGCTGTATCTGATCTAGGTGGTGGTATTCGGAACTACCACAACGCTGGGAAAGTACAGGCATCGAGTGAACCACAGGACATGCGTCTCCAGCGAATGCTAGGGCACCTGACAACACTCGTTCCACTCCAAGCGAAGTCCGTCCTGGTGATCGGCTGTGGGGCCGGGGTGACGGCTGGAGCGGTCAGTGTGGATCCGGCCGTAGAAGAACTCACGATCGTAGAGATTGAACCCTTGGTGCCGGAGGTTGTATCCAGGCACTTCGGAGAGCACAACTTCAACGTTGTCGACAATCCCAAGACTGAAGTAGTCATCGATGACGCTCGGCATTATCTGCTAACGACTGACAGGAAATTCGACGCGATCACCTCGGATCCTTTCGACCCCTGGGTGAAGGGAGCCGCGACGCTCTACACCACCGAATTCTGGCTCGAAGCTCGAGAGCATCTCAACCCAGGCGGAGTGATTACTGTATTTGTGCAGCTCTATGAAAGTACCCTCGAGGCGGTGAAGAGTGAGGTTGCCACGTTTCTGGAGGTTTTCCCACACGGAATGGTTTTTGCGAACCTTAATCAGGGACAGGGCTACGACGTCGTAATGCTTGCGCAGCGAGAGCCAACACCGATCGATCTCGATGCTATGGACGAGAAGCTACGCACTCCTGAATACGCCACTGTAGCACAGTCTCTAGCTGAGGTGGGTTTCTATTCAGCGCCCCAATTGATGGCGACATTCGTTGCTAAGAAGCCTGAGATCGATCCATGGCTCGCTGATGCTCAGATCACGCGAGATCGCAACCTGCGACTACAGTTCCTTGCTGGCCTCGGCGTTAATCTTTACGAGGCTGACGCAATCTATCGGGACATGGCTCAATACCGGACCTACCCGGAAGAGCTGTTCGTTGGCTCCCCTCTAAGCCTAGCGCAACTCCGGGCTGCTTGGAGTGGGATGGAATAGTGGGAGACAGACTTGCGGGAGCTCTCTGGGCGAGTCCCGCTTGAACTTCGTGCTTGGCTTGCGTGCGCCATTCTTATTCCCGACGTACCCTTTCGATCTATGAGTATGCCTTGGCATAAAGCGAAACCTCTGAACGGGCCTTTCAGGGGGGCCGTAAACAGGAGCTCAACAACGTGACGACCTCTAGGACCTTCTTCGGTCACCCAATAGGGCTTTCCACGCTCTTCTTCACCGAGATGTGGGAGCGCTTCTCATACTATGGGATGCGTGCTCTGCTAACACTGTTCATGACAACTGCTACGATCGAAACCAATCCCGGTCTCGGTTATGACGTAGCGACTGCAGGTGCGATCTACGGCCTATATACGAGCCTCGTATATATCCTAGCGCTGCCTGGTGGCTGGATTGCGGATAACCTGTGGGGTCAGCGCAAGGCCATTTGGGTAGGTGGCTGGATTATCGCAGCCGGCCACTTCACGATGGCCGTTCCTTCAAATATCACGTTCTTTCTAGGGCTCGTATTCATCATCTTTGGGACAGGTCTTCTTAAGCCCAACGTCAGCACGATTGTCGGTGAACTCTACCCTGAAGGTGGCGCACGCCGTGATGCTGGTTTCTCCATTTACTACATGGGGATCAACCTTGGTGCCTTTTTCGGTCCCCTGATTACTGGGTATTTGGGGGAGGGGATAAATTGGCACTACGGCTTCGGCGCTGCGGGAGTCGGCATGATTCTAGGGCTCATCCAGTATCGAGCCGGAATGAAACACATGGGGAATATCGGTCTTCTCAAGACCGGGGACACACCGGAGCAGGTTGCCGCTAAGTCCCGCACATTCTTCAGTGTCTTCTTTGCTGCGGTCGCTACGGTCATGGTGTTCAGCTATATGGTCTCAGCTGGCATCCTTTCCCTTACACTCACGCAGATCGCGACTTATTTGGGCTATTCGGTGCTGCTATTGGTCGCCGGTTATTTCATATACGTATGGACCGCGGGGGGGCATACGGTGGAAGAGAACAAAAGGATGGGTGTCATCTTTTGGCTCTTCTTACTGATTGCTGTCTTTTGGTCCGGCTTCGAGCAAGCAGGGACTTCGCTGAACCTGTTCGCTCGTGACTTGACGAACCTAAGTTTGTTCAATGGTGCCCTAGAAATTCAGGCTTCACAGCTACAATCAATAAATGCCCTCTTTATCATCATACTGGCGCCTGTCTTCGGCATGGCCTGGGTCTGGCTAGAAGGCCGTCAGAAGAATCCGTCTCTTCCAATGAAAGCCGGCTTGGGCCTATTGGGCCTTGCGGTTGGTTTCTTTGTTATTGCTTGGGGTGCAGCCAACTCGTCCCCTGATAATCTTGTATCGCCAGCGTGGCTTGTAGTCACTTATTTCTTTCATACAGTTGGAGAACTCTGCATTTCTCCCATCGGACTTTCTGCAATCACAAAACTCTCTCCTGAAAGAAGAGTCGGTCAGATGATGGGCATATGGTTTGTGGGGGCCGCACTCGGAAACTTGTTTGCTGGTCTTATGGCAGGCCAACTCGCGACGATGGCTTCTGCTGAACTCTTCCGCACGGTTGCAATGATATCGGCTGGAGTTGGGATCTTCGCAATAATTGTGAGTCCGCAGGTGAAGAGACTGATGGGTGGAGTCAAATAAGACCGATCAGCCTGGAGATGTGATAAGGCCTAAGGACGTCTTAGGTCGCTTGGGGATGAAGTATTGTGGGCCTCTTATTTAGCGGGTCACGAGTCTGGCCAGCTCGTAAGATTTATTTTGAATTAGGCTTTATGGTCGATCACTGACGGTCCTGAAGAAACGGAGTTTTGACATGACCCTAGGGGACCTTGCCGCGCTTTCTGCCACCGATATTGTGGCACTCGTGAAGGCACGCCAGATCTCTCCAGTGGAAGTCGTCGAAGCCTCATTAGACCGCATAGAACGTTACAATCCAACCCTTAATGCCGTTGTTACACTGAATGAACAGGCGATTGAAGACGCTAGTGCGCTGGAGGCGTCAATAAAATCCGCCCCGGGCGAGCAAGTGCTTTGTGGTGTCCCTGTCGGTATCAAGGATTTAACGCCGGTAGCGGGCCTACGGACCACATACGGCTCACCGATATTTTCAGATCACATTCCCACAGAGGATGCAATGGTAGTGCAGCGCCTTCGCAGTGAAGGCGCGATTATCATTGGAAAGACCAACACGCCAGAGTTCGGGGCAGGGGCCAGCACATTTAACGAGGTATTTGGCCGTACTCGTAACCCCTGGAATCCGGAGCGTACCTCGGGAGGCTCGACAGGCGGTGGGGCTTCTGCACTCTCGAGTGGTATGATCGCGATTGCTGAGGGGAGTGATCTCGGCGGATCGCTGAGAATTCCAGCGTCTTTCTGCGGCCTTGTTGGACTCCGTCCTTCACCGGGCCTAGTACCGACACACCCGACTGAATGGCTCTGGGATGAATTGTCAGTTAGCGGACCGATGGCTCGAACTGCCGAAGATGTGGCACTAGCCCTTCAGGTAATGGCAGGGTCCGACCCGCGTTCTCCGAGGAGTCAGTCGATACAAGGACGAGATTTCAGTTGCGGTATACGAGATCTCCAGACGGATGGACTTCGCCTCGGGTACTGTCCTGACGTGGCTGGCCTAGGAATTGATCCAGGGATCGCAGAAGTATGCCGCTCTGCTGCCTTGGGCCTAGAAATAGGCGGAGCTGATGTTGGGCCGATTGAAGTGGATCTTTCAGACGCGAGGAAGGCATTCTTACACCTGCGTGGAGTCTGGATGGTCACGCATATGCGAGGCCTTATGGATCGTATCGAAGAACTAGGCGACAACGTCCGTGGTAACGTCGAGGCCGGCCTCAGGGTAACAAGTGAACAAATTGCTTGGGCGCATGGTGTTAGGGACCGGATTTGGATGTTCTTCAGGCATTTCTTCGAGCGTTATGACTTTCTGCTCACCCCCTCGATGGCAGTTTCACCCTTCCCGGTTGAGCAAAATTATCCCGAGTCGATAGCAGGGCGACCCATGAAAACCTATGTGGACTGGTTTGCTCCAACGTTCACGCTGAGCCTCACGGGTCTCCCGATTGCGTCAGTCCCCTGCGGGTTCGACGACGAGGGCCTTCCCGTCGGATTACAGATCGTCGGGCCACCTGCAGGAGAGGAAAAGGTCCTAGGGCTCTGCGCCCGAATCCAGGAGATGTACCCGATTGGATATCCGGATCTAGGTGCTCTTGATCAGTTCAACGGTAGCCGCGACTGACTAGTTCTTTAGGTGAATAGACCGGGGTGCCCACCGGTATGTAGGAACACCACCCGGTCGAGATCTGAAACCATACCGGTGCGAACCCAAGAGATTAGTCCGGCAGCTGCCTTGGCTGTATAGGTGGGATCGAGTACGAGGCCCTCATGGAGTGCGAACATACGGAGCGCCTCATGTGAAGCCGCTGTCGATAAGCCGTATCCGCCTCCCACCTGGTCATCGATTGTTTTGATACTGTCCATTAATAAAGGACCGTTCCACCTGAGGAGGTCAGCACCTTCACATGCGATCTGTTTGGTACGCTCCTCAATCTCGGTCGCGCTCATATCGGCACTTACCCCCACCAACAACACGTGATTCAGCTTGAGAAGAGAAATGCCGAGCAGTAGACCAGCCAGGGTACCACACGAAGAACTGGCAACAAACACAACGGTTCTTTCAGGAGGAGGTTTTTGATTGGTAAGTTGCTTGAAGAGTTCGATGGACGCGGCGGCATAACCAAGACTTCCAAGCCCCGTCGAAGCACCGATCGGTATCACTAGAGGATGCCCGCCTTCCAACTCGATGTCCACCGCGGTGCTTTGGAGTTGTGTTGAGCGATCTTGGCGCTCAGGCACTGTCACGATCTCGGCGCCGAAAAGCCTATGTAACAGCGCGTTCCCTGTTGGGGTTTCCGGCTCCGGGCCGTTGACAATGAGAACACAACGGAGGCCGAGTCGAGCTGCGGCAGCAGCAGTAACACGGCAGTGGTTGGACTGGGGACCACCGGCAGTGATGAGGCAAGTGATACCCTCAAGTCTGTCAGGGGCCAGTTCAAATTCCAGCTTACGCACTTTATTGCCACCGAGGCCGAAACCAGTTTCGGAATCGAGCTTCACGAGGAGATCAAGTGCTGGACTTCCGAGTGCTTCGGCCAGGCGAGCGAGCGGACGGATTGGCGTCGGCAGGTTCGCCAACTTGAGTCGTGACCATTCCGAAAGCCTGGTGAGTGCGGTAGAAGAAGCTATGACACACCCCTTCGCCTAGTACGAATTACTAGCGTTTTAAGCGTTTCTGTGAGGATGAGCGTTTCCTGAGACATTCCCCGGGATTCCACCTTGCTGGAACTGAGCACGATCATATCAGGTCGGAGTGAACACTATGGCATCTTAACTGTACCAGCGATCGTTACTTAGTAAAAAGATGCTTGCTGAAACTCGAGATAAAGCGGATTTGAACCCTTCTCATTTGGTGTCGCGGCTGATCCTTCTGGTCGTTCTTGTGTCCTGTAGCTTCACGGTAAGGTTGGACGCTCAGGAAGGGACGATCCAGGGTCGGGTGCGTGACCAGCAGGGTGCGGCAGTGTTTGGCGCAGTCGTCCGACTGCTATCTGATACAACCCTGATTGGTATTACGGATACTGACCGTCTCGGATCATTCCGACTCACGGGGGTGCTCGCGGGCTCATACCGCTTAAGCTTCAGGGCGTTCGGGTACGCTGAGTTGACCGAGGACGTTGCTCTGACTGGCGACGAGACTCTTGAGTTTTACGTTCGTGTTGAACGTCAAGCGATCCAACTCGAAGGCTTGGCGGTCGAGGCCGAAAGAAGCAGAGAAAGGATCCGTTTTGAGGAAACTGGTGGCGCGACGGTTCGTGAGATTGGCCTATCCGATCTCAAACAGATTCCGGGGGTGGCAGAGGCCGACCCCATTCGAGCAGTCGAAGTCCTCCCTGGTGTTGTCTCGACCTCAGATTTTTCGGCTGCGTTCCATGTACGAGGGGGATCGCAGGATCAAAACCTGATTCTCTTGGACGGTGTGCCGATCTTCAGCCCGTTTCACCTCGGTGGTTTGTTCTCGGTATTCAATGCGGACATGCTTGATCGAGCGGAACTCCAATCAGGTGGATTTTCTGCAGAACACGGAGGTCGAGTCTCGTCCGTGCTCCAGATAGAGAGTGACCCTGGTGACGGAGAGTTTGGTGTAGATGCAGGAATCTCTCTGCTTGCAAGTCGAGTTGCCGTGGGTGGTGGGGCATCTTCACAGATCCTCAATTCTCTTGGGCTAGCTGACCTGAAGTGGCGAGCGTCGGTCCGGCGTTCATACTTCGATGTGCTGCTCAAACCCGTGTTTGAATTCCCCTACCATCTCACAGATTTTCAGGCTGTAGTTGAGGGGTGGACGCACTCGGGTGATCGCCTTGTGTTGACTGCGTATACAGGTGATGACGTGGTCGATCTGACTCGTCTCGAACTCGAAGATTTCCCGCTACGGATCAATTGGGATTGGGGTAACGACGTGGTCGGCCTGCGGTGGACTCGTGCCAGACGTGGAGGAGGTTCACTCGACGTGCGGGCAAATCTTAGCCGTTACGGGAGCAAGCTAGGCTTACCGGATTTCGCGGATACAAATTTCAGAAGCGTGATCAACCAGCGCCAATTCAGGGTTGACCTGGATACCCGTCCTTCGCCGGCCCTCCAAGCTAAGGTCGGAGGGTCAGTAGAGTGGATGGGATACGATAATCTTCTCGAAACCGGTGGTAGCCAGTTCGGTGGCGGAATTGGCTCAGGTTTGCTGACTGGATCCTACGCACAGGCTTCATGGTCACGGCCACGTGAGTGGGTATTCGAAGCAGGGACTCGTTTGGATCTATGGCGCCCGAATCAGGGTGATCCGATCATGGAAATCGCACCCCGGGTTGCCCTGAAGCGTTTCTTCAATGATGGGAACACTGCTCTTAAGTTAGCTGCGGGCAGGTACACACAATTCTTGCATTCGCTGCGAGATGAGGATTTGCCCATTGGATTGGATGTTTGGGTTGTCGCCGGAGACCGTGCTCCCCCAGTAGTGTCAGACCAGCTACAACTCGGTATCGAAGGTTATGTCGGTCAGGACTGGTTTTGGGCACTGGAGGGCTACACCCGTACCTTCGATGGGGTTGTCGCAGTGAATGGTGCGGACGATCCGAACGACGAGCTTGATGACATTCTGGGTGGTGAGGGGCTCTCGTACGGTGCTGATCTGCTCATCCGCAAAGAAGCCGGTACAGTCACTGGTTGGGTCGCGCTGTCCTTTCTCAAGGCTGACCGCACTTTCCCCGACACCTATTCGCCATTCATCCCTCAACCGGACGTTACTTACCCACCAATCTTTGACCGCAGGATCGATTTTGACCTGGTGCTCAGATATCCGTTGCCGGGTGGGTGGGATGGTGGACTCCGCTGGAATTTCGGTACTGGAATTCCGTACACGAGACCGATTGGAGCACACCGGTATTACTTGCCTGATTTCCTTAGAGAGCAGGGACTTCTCGACAGGGATGGCAACGCAGTTGTGCTCGGCGAGCGCAATGGATCTCGCTATGCGCCCTACCACCGGTTGGACTTGAGTTTCCGCAAGACCTTCGAGAAGACCTGGGGTAGCCTAGTCCCGTACCTAAACCTCGTGAACGTGTACAATAGAAAGAACGTTCTCTTCTATTTCTTCGATTACAGGGCAAGGCCTCCCACACGATCTGGAATCTCGATGTTTCCAATCCTTCCTACGTTTGGTTTTGAGGTGCGGTTCTAGTGAGACGTCAATGCACTGTACTGAGCTTGCTGCTGGTCTTGGCTTCAGCTGGTTGTAGCATCCAAGAAACACTGATTGTTGAGTTGGAGGATCTGGTTGTAGCAGAGGTTCACGTTCAAATAGGCGGAGCATTTCTCGGTGGAAATCGAGTTATGGCGTTCTTACATCGTACTCTTGGCTATTCAGTTCCTGGTGCCCGTGTTGTCATTACACGTGGAGGCACAGCTAGCGTTGAACTGCAGGAGGCTGACGAAGATGCTTGCCGCCAGGAGCGGCCTAAAAACCGTACGAGGGGAACGTGTTATTTGGCCTCGCAGCAAGCGGCTGACGAGTTTCAGCCGGGTGAACAGCTTGAATTAACCATCGAACTCACTCAGGGCCGCACCCTTCGCAGTGCGACAACGATCCCAGGAGAATTTACACTGACAGGCATTGAGGATGGCTCTCGGTGCCTGCTGCCACCGGACACAGCCCTCACCGTTCAATGGTCTAGATCAAATGGTACCTGGGCTTATGTAAGCGAAACCCTAATTGTCGGTCTAGAAAGCAGCCTTTCAGGAACTGTGGCTTCCACTAATGAAGCAGACTCGCTCTGGCTCCTGGGGTTATCGCTGTCAGCCAGTGATACGACAATCGTGTTCCCTAGGGAGTTTGGGATCTTTCAACGGTTCGATCTAGATGCAGAAATAGCAGCTCAACTACAGAAGGGCCTCACACCAGGGTCCCAGGCGTCCGTGACCGTTACTGCGGCTAATCGCAACTATGCAAACTGGGCTCGCGGTGGAAATTTCAATCCGTCGGGTAGGGTCTCGATCCCGAGTGTGACCGGAGATGGTACGGGTGTTTTTGGTGCGACCGTAACCCGGACATTTGAAATGGTCGTGGATCCAGATTCGTCTGGAGCTGCCTACGAACTTCCAGCCTGTCCAACTTCTTGAGTGCAAGCTCAGTTGGTCGATAGAGTGCGCTTGGCCAAGAGTTCCTGAACTCGGAACGCTAGCTGCTTCAGAGTCGCGTAATCTTGGTGACCTCCGGATATCGTTATCTCAGCATATTCCCGACTCGGCTCGACAAATTCGTTATGCATAGGCAACACGGTACTCTCGAATTGCTGAATCACGGACGCTGGGCTTCGTTCCCTTTCACCTGAGTCGCGTTCTAATCGCCTCTCCAGGCGCTTTTTGACATCCGTATCAACGAAGACGCAAATATCCATGAGCTCGCGAAGCTGTTCATGTGCGAGAGCGAGGATTCCATCCAGAATCAGGACCTGAGAAGGTTTTAATTGTATCGTGGCTGAAGATCGAGTGTGTGTGGCAAAATCGTAGGAAGGTGCATCTACCGAGTTTCCAGCGATCAAGGTCATAACGTGCTTGACCAGGAGTTCTGTCTCAAGGCTTGATGGGTGATCAAAGTTTACTTCAGTCCTGTCATCTAACTCCAAATGAGAGAGGTCGCGGTAATACCAGTCGTGGCGGATGACGGTTGTGATACCGAGACCGAGCAGGCGCACAAGTTTTGCTACAATCGTTGACTTACCTGAGCCGCTACCTCCTGCGATGCCAACTATAACTGGGTGTGCACTCAACCTTACTCCTCTTGGAGTTCAACATAGATTCGTCTGGCTAACTCAGTTTTGACCGCGAGGGATGGTCCTTGGCTGTCTCCTACCACAATGTCGACCACACCTTCGACCTGTTGCCCCTTATTAACCAGTACATTGACTCCTGGCAGAAGCCCGTCGGCGGCCATCGTTCTCAGCTCTTTCGCCTCCTCATCTCGAACCGCCTGAATACGCAATCTGGCTCCGGGAGCTGCATCGGCTAGCGTCGCAAGATCCATATGCTCTATATCACCCATTGTTGTGGGGATAGGGGCGCCATGGGGGTCATGGCTGGGATAGCCCAGAGCGCTTGCCATGCGTTCGACAAGATCATCCGAGGCAGCATGCTCCAGACGTTCAGCTTCGGCATGAACATCATCCCAAGGATACCCTAGCCGCTCGCAAAGGTAAGCCTCAATGACCCTATGTCGTCGCAGCACCCTGAGGGCCTCACGGTGACCTGCCTTGGTAAGGCGAACACCCCGATATGGTACGTGCTCTAGAAGCCCTATTTCCGCCAGACGCTTAACCATTCCAGTTACGGAAGCAGGTTGGATGTCTAGCGTTTCAGCGATTGCGCTTGTTGATGCCGGTTCCTCCCCTCGAGAGAGGTCGTAAATCGCCTTAAGGTAGTCTTCGATAGAGCGTGATAGTGGGCTTGGTATCATGAACCGAAACTATCTCCAGCCGAAATCAGCGTCGAGACTGCTGACCGAGAAAGTACCCTTGCTGAGAAACGTAATTTTAGTCTCCAAGCACCCATGCAAAAATCAGAGGGGCAACAATTGAAGCATCAGAGTTGATCTCGAACCTTGGTGTATCCGAGTCGATCTTGCCCCATGTGATCTTTTCATTTGCAGGTGCGCCAGAGTAACCCCCGAAGGATGGCTGGGCGTCAGTGATCTGACATAGGTAGCTCCAGCATGGGACCTCGTGCTTAAGGTCTTGGACGATGCACGGTACTGCGCAGATTGCGAAGTCGCCCGCTATTCCACCACCGATCTGGAAAAAACCGATAGATGCGCTCGCACTAGAATTGTGCTCACTCTGATACCACTCCATCAGCGCTTGGAATTGCTCTGTCCCAGTCTTGACGGAGAGATGATTGGGAAGGTGGCCCATCATCACATTGGCAGTGAACATATTGCCTATTGTGGAGTCTTCCCATCCGGGCACATAGACCGGAATAGCTGCTTCCTTCGCCGCTAGCAGCCACGAGTGGTTAGGGTCGATCTGATAGTGCTCGGCTAACGTTGGGTCATCAAGGATTTCAAAGAAAAAGTCGACGGGCATCCTGCGATCTCCTACCGCGGCTGCTCGTTGCCAACATTCGAGTAAGCGTTCTTCAATTTGCCGCATAGCGTTCTCGGGGATGCACGTGTCTGTAACACGGTTCATCCCGCGGTCGCGTAGTTCCCGTTCATCCTCAGGAGAGAGATCTCGCCATGCGGGGATGACCTCATAATCACGGTTCGATATGAGGTTGAAAATGTCCTCTTCAAGGTTAGCGCCGGTGCATGAGATCGCATGGACTTTACCCTCACGAATCATACGTGCCAGGATGATCCCGATTTCCCCAGTTGACATCGCGCCGGCCATAGCAAGGAGCATCTTTCCTCCCGCCTTTAGGTGCGTCTCATAGGCTCGAGCAGCTTCAACGACTTCCCTGGCGTTGAAGTGTCTGAAGTGCCTTTCGATGAAGTCACGAATTGCACTCAAGGGGCTTCTCCTTCATCGGCCAGAAAGGTTCTAGGGTTACCTGCCACTTATTCTTATGGATGCACACGTTGAGGTAGATTCTGCTCTGTCAGGAGATCTCTCGAGTTCGTTTCCGAAGAACACGGCCTGCTTTGATCCCAGTGAAAGCTCCCTCCCGAATTGCTGCTTTGCCGTTTACAAAGACATGAATCATCCCCTCGGAATAGTGATGGGGGTCCGCGTATTCGGCGAGATCTCGCACTGCGCCTAGATCGAATATTGCGATATCTGCAGTCATCCCTGGTCTAAGCATTCCACGGTTAGTCATGCCGAACACCTGGGCCGGAAGCGAGGTCATGCTCCGAATTGCATGCTCAAGAGTTACAACCCCTTTTTCTTGGACGTACAACCGGATTTTACGAGCAAAGGTTCCATAGCTCCGCGGGTGTGGTACGCCTTCGTTTAGGGGCACCAGGCCGCCGTCTGAAGAAGTCATGGTCCACGGCTGCACCATCAGTGTCTCTACGTCCTCATCGTTCATATTGTATGAGACAATGCTCACGCTTCCGGCCTTGATAAGATCAATAGCCGTGTCGATAGGATGCTGACCTCTCCCTTCAGCGACCTCACTTAGGAGCTGCCCTTCGATTGATTCATTCGGACGGTATCTACGGAATTGGATGCGGTCTGCCCCACCTCGTCGGGCGAGTCCCTCAATCATTCCCTCCTTGATACGTTCTAGTGTGCGAGCGTCATCCAGACGAGCCATCAGTGAGTCTCGGCCTCCGGCCTGGGACCAACGGGGCAGGAGGGCAGCTTCTAGGCCTGTGGCAGAGGCGGTATAGGGGTACTGGTCTGCGAAGACCTGGATCCCTTCTTCGCGGGCGCGTTTTACACGCTGAACGATCGCTGCTCCATATCCCCAGACGAACGGCCCTAGAGCCTTAACGTGAGTGAGAATTGCTGGGATGCCTGCAACACGACCTACGTTGATCACTTCGTCCACGGCAGCGATTAAGCCAACACTGTACGTGGACTCATCACGGTAGTGACTCGTGTAGGAGCCTCTGTAGGGGGCGACGACTTTGGCAAGCTCTTCGATCTCTTCCGGTGGCGCATAGCTTCCCGGAACGTAGAAGGTGCCGGAGGACAGGCCCCAGGCCCCCTCTTCCATAGCTTCCCGGACGAGGCTGCGCATGCGTTCTAACTCTGCAGATGAAGCCACTCGGTCTTGCTGCCCGATCACTCGTGACCTCACGGACCCGTGGCCTATCAACTGGGCTACGTTGACGCCTAGCCCATCTGTTTCAAGGTCGGCACGTTGCGCGTTCAAATCGATGGGCCCGCCACCATCAGGATTTGCGAAAATGGTTGTCAGGCCCATTGCGAGGAGTGGCTCTGCGTGGCTGAGGCCTTCGGTAGCCAGTCCGGGGCCAGAATGGGAATGTGTATCAATGAACCCAGGGGTGACGTATAGCCCGGTTGCATCGATCACTTCATCCGCCGATGTGTTACCTAGGTCTCCGATCTCTATGATCTTGTCCCCTTGTATAAGCACGTCAGCACGCACCCAAGGATTACCCGATCCATCCATCACGCGTCCATTGCTGATCAGCACTGTCTGCTCCTGTGCTGACAATGGTTTGGCGAGTGCGATTACAGTAAGGAGCGTGATAGCTCGAAGAATCATAAGTCCTCTCCAGGAAGGGATCCGGGCAAGCTAAGCCTTAAGCTGCAGCGATGAGAGAGTGTTCGCTGCTTCGAGCAGAAGAATGTCTTGGAGTGGAGGGCGAGTGCGTTAGCCGACTACCAGAAAGATAGACGGCTGAGTCTGTAGGCTTGAATGCCCAGGGGAGGATGCCGTCGATTACTTAAGCCCCAGGCTTCAGTCTTCTTCTAGATAACCGTGTTCTATAAGAAGTTCTTTAAGCCGCGGTTCCCGGCTAGCGAGGGTCGTCCGAGCAATCGCACGTGCGAATTCCACACGGTGAGACTCAGATACCTTATCCAACACAGCGATTGGTGCTCCATAGCGAAGCAGAATGCGCTTAGCGTCAATGGCGACGGAATTGTTCACATTTCCCCCTGATCTACGACAGGGATGAGGTGGCTAAAGCAATAAACCATAATAACATCGGGTAAGCACTGCCAACGCCCTTGCAAAAACAGGTTTGATAATCTGTAAACAGACTGAGTAGTCAGTTCATCTCCTGTACATTGTCGCTCGGGTCATCAGCCTGGATTGCATTCGGGATGATTATTGGGCCGTTCAGCTCGAATCGGGGCACTTCGGCACGGAAGCGTTCGCCATCAGGTCTTACGAATGTGTAGTAACCTTCCATATAACCGACCGGAGATCGGAGCACACAGAAGCTTTTGTACATGTGAGATTCTCCAGGCTTAAGCACTGGCTTCATACCGACAACCCCTTCTCCGTCTACTTCAGTATCATCCCCGATTGAATCGTGGATTCTCCAATGTCGGAAGAGTAGCTGTGCAGTTCTATCACCTTGGTTTTCCATCTCTATCTCGTAGGAAAATACGTAAACCCCATCCTCCGGATTTGAATCCGATAGAGAGAAGCGCGGCTGAACCCGTACGCGGATACCACTTGTGGCCTGTTCGTAGTGCATCCTGAATCCTAGCACCAATCCATGTGTCTGCGCATCCCAGAGTGATCCTAGGAAATGGGATTAGCGAGGCCTGCTTCAGCCACGACAAGCAACAAAGCGCGTTGTATCGCAAGATGGCCATCTCGGTTGATCCACCACTCCCCAGGCGAGTGTCCTGCACCTCCCACGCCCCCTCGGCCAATGGTCACTGCTGGAACCCCTTGTGCGATTGGGACGTTCGAGTCTGTTGATGACCGAGCCAGTTCACCTGACACACCAAAGACTGCAGTAGTGGCCAATGCTCGCTGGATGAGTGGGATTGATGATTCGAGGGAGCCAGAAGGCCTATCTCCCACCTTTCTGTTCTCAAGTGTCAGAGGGGGCCCACTACGACGGAGGCGGTTCTCTTCGTTTAATCCACGGTTCATCGCGTCCAAGAAGACCTGTTCGATACGGTCGAGACTTTCAGGACTTTCCGAGCGCATATCGACCTCCATCCATGTTTCTGCAGGGATCGAGTTTACTGAAGTCCCCCCTCCAATTCGGCCTACGTTATAGCTGGTACGGGCCCCATTCCTCGTGAGCGTATCTGCAATATCTTGAAAGTACCGAACGGCCCGGCTCATTGCGTGTGCTGGATTTACCAGGCCGAAGGCACCCCACGAGTGTCCTCCTGGTCCATTAAAAGCTATGCGGTAACGAACGGAACCCAATCCCATAGTGACTAGTCGACTAAGGCCACCACCGTCGACATCAATCCAAACGTCAGGTGCCTCATTCACTGCACGAAATAAGTGCTTCATCCCCCTGAGGTCTCCGAGGCCTTCCTCTCCTACCACCCCGACGAAGAGAATATCGTCTTCAGTTTCAACTCCGGCCTCCTCCATTGCTCGAAGAGCGGTCAGCACAACAACTAGCCCTCGAGTATCATCACCAATCCCAGGTGCGAAGAGGGTGTCGCCAACCTGGCGGACTGTGACATCTGTTCCCTCCGGGAAGACCGTGTCCAGATGGCCACCGAAACCAATCGTCCTCTCCCTCCCTCGGCCACGGCGCAGCCCAATCACATTTCCTTCCATGTCGGTCCAGACGGAATCTGCACCAAACTGTTTTAGTAACTCAGCAAAACGCCGACCTCTAGCTTCTTCTAAGAATGGAGGTGCCGGAATCTCTGTCAGTTCGATTAGTCTCTCGAGAGACCATTGGTCTAGCTCTTCAGCAAGCGCAAACGCTTTCACAATTTGAGGATCTGCCACTAGCTCGCGGGCCTCTGCGGCGTACGTAGGAGCTAACTCCTGAGCAGAGAGTAGTGAAAGATCGGATACCAGGATGGCCACTAGAGCGAATAGTGCCGAAGAAGTAGTTCGCAAGAGAAGTGACTCCGATGAGGTTTCGCACTGAGAGTATAGAAGGAAAGCGATTAACTTAACGGGCTCTGATCTCAGCGTCTCGGTCGCCGGGGACCGCCCGAACAATGCCCATCCGCAATATTGCCATAATCGCACACGTTGATCACGGAAAGACCACTCTAGTCGATCAGATGTTTCGGCAAGCCGGAGTCTTTCGTGACAACCAAGAGGTGCAGGAACGCGTTTTGGATTCGAATCCCCTAGAGCGAGAGCGGGGGATCACAATTCTTGCTAAAAATACTGCAGTGTATTGGAATGAGGTGAAGATCAACATTGTTGATACCCCAGGGCATGCCGACTTCGGGGGTGAAGTAGAACGAATTCTCAGAATGGTCGATGGAGTCGTCCTGCTCGTGGATGCAGCGGAAGGGCCTATGCCACAGACTCGTTTTGTTACGAGAAAGGCTCTTGAGCTTGAACTCCTCTCACTCGTGGTGATCAACAAGATCGACCGCGCAGATGCTCGTCCGGCCGAGGTGCATGATGAAGTACTAGAGCTTTTCATGGATTTGGAAGCAACTGAACGGCAGCTTGATTCACCATTTCTCTATGCTGCGGGGCGTGACGGTTGGGCAGGAGATACCCCGGAACTAAGTGAGGGAGACTTAAGGCCACTGTTTGATGGAATTATATCGCACTTTCCGGAACCGGAGGTCGATCCCACTGGTCCGTTTCAGATGCTTGTCTCAACCCTTGATCACTCTTCTTATTTGGGCCGGATTGCCATCGGTCGCATAGAGCGGGGGCGGGTGTGTGTCGGCCAGCGTGTTGCTCTTCTTGATTTTGGTAGCCCTGGCATGGTCGACGATGTGACTGAGGCTGAAGAAGCTAAGGTTGCTAAGCTCTACACGTTTAGTGGGCTAGAACGTATTGAGGTTGAGGAGGTAAACGCAGGCGATATCGTCGCACTCACTGGGATTGAAGGTGTGGAGATCGGGAAAACGTTGAGTGATCCGGAGCATCAGGAGCGTTTACTCGGGATCGCGGTCGAAGAGCCTACCTTGTCCATGGACTTCACGGTCAATAACTCACCATTTGCAGGACAGTCCGGCAAGTTCGTGACGAGCCGACACCTCCGTGAGCGACTATATAGAGAACTAGAACAGAACGTGGCCCTGCGCGTTGAGGATACGGAGCAGCCAGAGACCCTGACGGTAAGCGGGCGCGGTGAGCTTCACTTATCCATACTCATCGAAACGATGCGACGGGAAGGTTATGAGTTTCAGGTTTCGCGACCGAGAGTGATAACTCGGACCGGTGTTGATGGAGAATTACAAGAGCCTTATGAGGAGGCACTAATTGAGGTCCCTTCTGAAATAATTGGCACCGTTATCGAGAAGCTAGGATCCAGAAAAGGAGAGATGACCGATCTGCGACCGATGGGTGACTCGGGAACCACTAGATTAAGCTTGCGTGTTCCCGCTCGTGGACTTGTTGGCTACCGGTCAGAGTTCCTCACAGACACTCGCGGAGAGGGTGTTCTTCATCATCAGTTCCACTCTTGGGGTACATGGGCCGGAGTGCTCAAGGGCCGAGGGCGCGGCGTGCTTGTTGCCGATCGGGTTGGTAGGGCAGTCGGATTCGCACTGCAAAATCTCCAAGAACGGGGCACTCTCTTTGTGTCACCTGGTGAAGAGGTTTACGGTGGGATGATTGTTGGAGAAAACGCCAGACTGGGTGACCTCGATGTAAACGTTGGTAAGGAAAAGAAACTCACGAACATGAGGGCAGCCGGTTCGGATGAGAGCATCAAGCTAGAGCCTCCTAGAAGGATGACGCTGGAAGTGGCGCTTGAGTTCATTGAGGATGACGAGCTGATTGAGATCACACCCGACGCAGTCCGACTCCGGAAAACGGTTCTCGACCAAAATATGAGAAAGAAGGCGGCAAAGAGGGCTCGGGGTTGAGTACAGAGGGGACTTCGCTTGCCTGCTCTAACAACGCTACCTACGATCCATTTCACCCCGATAATGATGAGGTCTAGAATGAGACGTGACTGTCCACACGGTATCATCCGATATGGTTTTTCTCTATTGCTGACAGGCCTCTTGGCTGGAACGCTGGTTATTCCAAGCCGTGCACAGGTTGAATGGTCTCCTGTCCCAGATGGTTACCCTCGGACGGCTGCCGAGGAAAACGGTTTCACGCGCCATACCCGACATCTTGAGATGTGGGAATATCTGGAAGCACTCCGCGGCGTCACCACCGATATGCGGCTAGGGAGCTATGGGCAGACATGGGAGGGGCGGGAGCTTCCTTATGCTGTATTCAGTCGTCCTCTCGTGAGTGAACCATGGGAGGCTTGGGCTCTAGGGCGACCTGTAGTAGTTCTGGCTGCGAACGTG
Organism: Gemmatimonadales bacterium UBA1120; assembly: GCA_002313925.1. Classification (GTDB taxonomy): domain Bacteria; phylum Gemmatimonadota; class Gemmatimonadetes; order Longimicrobiales; family Gaopeijiaceae; genus UBA1142. The sequence goes on along the minus strand of DCAZ01000115.1, from coordinate 37,343 downwards.
CATGGGGGGGAACGGACGTTCCGAGAAGGCCTGATGATCCTGATGAGAGATTTTACAATTCCGGGAACGGATGCGTACGAGTTGCTTGATGAAGTCACAGTTCTTGTAGCGCCACAAATCAATCCCGACGGGTTTGAGGCGACTGAGCGAGGTACCCGAGGCAATGCATGGGGCATTGACCTGAATCGCGACTACATCAAGCTCGAGCAGCCGGCGATCGCAAACTACGTAGGTAACATTATTAGCAAGTGGCGGCCGCACATGTTTGTCGATGGTCACAACGGCGGGTCACGACCGTACAACCTGAATTATCAGTGTCCGAGCCATTTCGATCCGGCAATCGAGATCACGCTCATGTGCGACCGGGAGATTTTTCCAGCCATCAACGCGAAGCTTGCAACGGAAGGTTACAAGGCCTGGTATTATACGGGTGGAGATGAGAATGAGTGGCGGGTTGGCGGGTCACAAGCGAGGATCGGTCGAAACTACGGCGGCTTTGTAAATTCGGTCGGAATTCTTTTTGAGGCCCCTTCTCAGGAGCTTGAAACAGGAGCAAGGGCCGGATACCTAGGTTATCTGACAGTAGTCGAGTTCGCTGCAGAAAACACTGATCGGCTTATGAGCGTGGTGGATGGTGCACGCAGTGAGACGATTGAGATGGGAGCTGAGCCGCGAGGTGATATCGCTGTCGTGATGGAGTATGCTGCAGAGGACTATCCTGTCAGCTACGAAATTGTGCGAGGAGGTGGCAGGGGAGGTAGCTCGAATGATCCGGTAGAGATTATTCAGGTTACAGGAGCCGACCTTATGAAGAAGCCGGTCGCCCTGCGGTTACGCGCTCGCCCTTGGGCGTACCTCCTACCTCGTGACGCTGTTGATGCAGTTGCGATGCTCAGGCGCCATGGGATCACTGTCGAAACGCTTGTATCAGCTGCAGAACTCCAGGTTGATGCTTACACGGTCACGGACGTTACGCACGAGCGCGCATACAACCATGCAGCAGCCACGAAAGTTGAAGTAGGTGAGGTACTCACGCTTACCGAACTATTTCCAGCGGGCACCTTCATTGTACCTACAGCTCAATATCTTGGCCGATTGGTCGCACACATGCTTGAACCGGAGACCGAGGACAGCGTCGTCTATTGGAACACGATGGATGCCTGGATTCCTCGTTCAGCAGATGCGGTAGGTGGAGGTCGGGGCTTTGGTGGTCGTGGTGCCGGAACGGGCTCAGCACGTCCACCTTTAGTACCGATCTACAAACTGATGACTCCGACAGCGCTCACCACAAAGATGATGGGGAACTAAGGTACTTGGGTCGGTATCGTCTCCGGCCCGGAAAATGGCCATGAGGGGTGAGGCGGTTCGGATCCGTCTTGCCTGCCTTCGGCTTCGGTTGAGTACTCGCCGGCCTGGTCTGAGATTGATAGAGTTGCTCGAATCAAAGGAGGAGGTAGTGTGCCGCTGATTCACAAGGATGGAGTCCGGGATAACAGTCACCCTTTGAATCTCAGTGACCGGGAGGACGGGGTGGACGTGAATGTGAGTCGGCCCCCTCTCTATGAAGTCTATATGCGTATGGCTGAAGAGCTTGCTAAACGTTCAACCTGTGCGAGGCTCCAGGTCGGGACAGTGATTACAGATGCCGGCCTGGAAAATGTTGTCGCGATAGGGTACAACGGTAATGCTCGGGGCTTTCCGAACAAATGTGACTCAACTGAGCAGGGCAGGTGTGGTTGCATCCATTCTGAGATGAACGCTCTCGTGAAGGCACCTGGGCAAATGCGTGACAAGGTCGCATTTATAACCGCGAGCCCGTGTGTGGTGTGTGCAAAATTAATGATACAGGCAAACATATCCTACGTTTTCTATCGTGAGCAGTATCGTGATACAGCGGGCCTGGCAGTACTTGAGCAAGGCGGGTTGGTGGCTTTGCCCTATTCGAAATGGAAGGATGCCTGGAGGGATTAAACAGACCGTCATAGGGACTGCCTTGATCGGAGGCTTCAAGGCCCATGAAAAATATTCGCTGAACCATTAGTTTCTTCCGAAACCTCAGAGCGCCTATCCCAACTTCTTAGTGAATCGGGATGTTCCTCGAACTAATAAATTGAATCACCCAGACCCTAAGGGTTTGACCCGCCCCTACGGACGCTTCTTCCTACCCGGTCCTGTTGAAGTCCGCCCTGAAGTGCTTGCTGCTCAACTTCAACCGATGACAGGTCACCGAGGGCCGGATGTGCAGGCTTTCATCGGTGAGTTACAGGCCGGACTCAAGGACGCATTTCGGACCGAACGTCCGGTATTCATTGTCCCATGCTCGGGTACTGGCCTTATGGAGGCTGCAATCCGTAATGGTGCTTCGAATCGGGTGCTCTCACTTGTAAATGGTGCGTTTAGTAAACGCTTCTCAAGTATCGCATGTCACTGTGGCCTCGAAGTCGATGAGGTTGCTATTCCTTGGGGAGAAGCGCAGGATCCTGACCGAGTCGCCGCGGCCCTATCGGCCAAAAAATACGACGCCGTTACAGTGGCTCACTCCGAGACTTCTACTGGGGTATTAAACGATTTACAGACGCTCTCTGAGGTAGTGCACCAGCATGCGGGAACTCTTCTGTTGGTTGACTCAGTGAGCGGTGCAGCCGGTGCCGAACTCCAAACTGATTCTTGGGGACTTGATTTTGTTCTGACTGGTGGACAGAAGGCCTTCTCTATACCGCCTGGTGTTTCGTTTGGTGTGGCATCTAGCTCGATGATTGAGCGAGCCAAAGAAGTGGGTGGCCGGGGCTACTACTTTGACTTAGTTAGATACTCTGAGAATATAGAGAAGCTACAGACACCCACTACACCTGCGCTCTCAACCCTCTTTGCGCTTCAGGTACAACTCCGCTTGATGGCTGAAGAAACAATGGAAGGTCGTTGGGTACGTCATCAAAAGATGGCTGAACGCACTTGGGCGTGGGTCGAGGAGATGAGCTCTTCGGGTGTTCAGCTGAAGGTAGTCGCCGCGGAGGGCCATCGTTCTCCGACAGTAACAGCTGTTCAGGTACCGGATGGGGTGAGTGCTCCATCGATCGTCGATGCTGTCAAAGAGCGGGGATGGGTCATCGGAGGGGGATATGGGAAACTTAAGCCTACAACATTTCGCATCGGACACATGGGCGAGCACACCCTAGACGAATTAGAGGAATTGCTCTCTGTCCTCGCCGAAGTCCTCAGCTGATGGCGTTGACGTTTTCCGTTCTCGTTACTGACAACATCTCCGGGAGCGGCCTGCAGCTATTACGAGAAGATAGTCAGTTCAAACTCGTCGAGATCAATGATTCATCTTCCACTGACTTTCGTAATGCGCTGCCTAGTGCTGATGGTTTGATAGTCAGGAGCGCTACGAAGATTGACTCTGACATGTTGGCTGAGGCCCAGAGCCTGAAAGTTATTGGGCGCGCCGGGGTTGGTGTTGACAATATTGATCTAGATGCGGCTACCGAGCGTGGCATTGCGGTACTCAACGCGCCTGCGGGTAATACCGTATCTGCTGCGGAGCTCACACTTGCACTGATGCTCTCGGTGGTTCGCAGAGTTCCGAGTGCTGATGCTTCAGTCCGCCGAGGGGAGTGGGATCGGGGTCGCTTCAAGGGAGCAGAACTTCGAGGTCGCACGCTTGGCCTAGTTGGTGCTGGCCGTGTTGGCCAGGAAGTTGCGCAGCGCTGTCGTGCCTTTGGTATGCACGTTGTGGTTAGTGACCCATATCTCACTGATGAAAGAGCTAAGGAACTGGGTCTGAACCGTGCTGATCTGGGAACAGTCATTGAGAGTGCAGACGTCCTATCTTTACATGTTCCACTTACAGATGACACTCGAGGGATGATTGACCAGAAAACTATATCCCGCATGAAAAAGAGCGCCTTCATTGTGAATGTCTCAAGAGGTCAAGTCATCGATGAGGCGGCTCTTGCAGTGGCGCTGAATGAAGAAAGAATCGCAGGGGCTGCGCTTGACGTTTATGAAAACGAACCACTCGAAGACGACAGCCCGTTACGTAAGGCTTCTGGCGTAGTACTTACCCCCCACCTTGGGGCCTCGACACTGGAGGCTCAGGAATTGGTCGCTACCGAGATCAGTGGGGCCGTCAAGGCTGCACTCCTAGAGGGCGATCTTTCTCATGCTCTCAATGCCCCAGCCTTTGGAGGTGCCACACTGCAGGAATGCGGACCTATTTTTGCTCTTGGTCAACGCTTAGGAATTCTCGCATGTGCGCTTGCTAAAGGTGGAATCAGGGGTATAGAGGTGCGTTACTCAGGTGGGCTTGAAGAAGTTCTTCCATCTCTGACCGCGTATGTTCTCATGGGATTGCTCAAGAACATTATGGGGTCACGGAAGGTGAATTTTGTCAGTGCTGGATATCTTGCCAGACAGCGCGGAATCGGCATCTCACAAGCCTATCTCTCCAGACGAACTGACTATTCTGAGTTTGTTGAGATCATCGTTAAGGCTGAAGGCGAGAATCTGAGACTTGCTGGTGCTCTGTTGGGTGACGCACATCCCCGAATTGTTCGAATCCGAGATTATCATGTTGATATTGTGCCTGACGGAACACTGATTGTGCTAAGGAACCAAGATGTACCAGGCGTTATCGGCCGGGTCGGAACCCTTTTGGGGGGCCACGCGATCAATATTGCCGAATACCACCAGGCTCGGCTTACTGCGGGAGGGGAAGCCATAGCTGCTATCGCAGTAGACGGCACGGTAGATACGAAAGTTCGTGATGCACTCCTGGATCTACCCGAAGTATCTACTGCGGTTGTGGTCAAATTGAGTTAGGCAGTACGAATCAACTTTGCATCGATCCGGGCTTATCCATCAGTGGGCCTTAGTCGCCCGGTTCTGTAAGTGCTCTTTGGAGTAACACCGCAGGGTGTAGGGCCGTCCGGCCTGTCCCGTCCCTGATTTGAGCGCGACAACTTGTCCCGCTCGCGACGATTTCTGTTGTCTCGTCTGTGGCCCGAACTGCCGGTAGCAAGTCCAATTCAGCCATTGCCATCGACACGTCGTAGTGCTCGGCTTGATAGCCGAATGCCCCGGCCATGCCGCAGCATCCTGAAGGGATCTCCTCTACGGTTAAGTCCGGAATTCTCTCCAGCATTCGGACACTGGCATTGACTGTGCCAAATGCTTTTTGGTGACAATGACCGTGCACCTTGAGTCGCCGCTTTTTAAGTGGTTTAAAAGAAAGAGTGTGGCCTTGTGCCCATTCTTGGTCGAGGAACTCCTCTAGGAGTAGTACTCGCTCGGCTACCACATCCGCATCGTCCCCTGGTAGTAATGCAGGCGCCTCATCCCGTAAGGTGTAGATGCAAGATGGCTCTAATCCGACGATCCATGTTCCTGCCCGCGCTGCTGGAGCCAATGCGTCCAAGACGCGTCGGAGTTCTCGTTTCGCCTCGTCAAGCATACCCCCACTTAGGTAGGTACGTCCGCAACAGAGTGGACGACCTGGATGCTGCAGTGTTTGGGTCTGCCACGCGCCTGCTTCTAGCAAGTTTTTAGCTGCCCGGGGAACCTCAGGTTCAAACCACCTCGTGAAAGTATCAACGAAAAGTATGACGTCAGCTGGACCAGTAACGGTGGCCGGGGGTGGGAGTTCACTGTCGTTCCAGGGTGACCCGTGCCATTGGGGTAACTTTCGCGTGGGAGCAAAGCCGAGCACGCGACGCCCAAGGGGTAGTTTTCCGAGGAAATTCACTAACTGTCCGATTTGCGTTGCCCAGGGTGCTACTCGTGGCAACCCTCCTAGCAATCGCGTTCGGATGGGAACACCTGAGTGTCGATTTTGGTGATACTGCCACTCCAATTTCAAGGCCGCCATGTCGATGCCGGTTGGGCACTCTCGCTTACATCCCTTACAAGAAATACACAGCGACATTGCCTCTGCCATCTCTGGTGAATCTAGGCCGGTTGCACCGAGTTGTCCGGTAACGGCGAGTCGGAGCGCATTAGCTCGTCCTCGGGTCGAATGTCGTTCATCTTGAGTGACACGATATGAGGGACACATCACCCCTGGATCTGATTTGAGGCACGCACCATTGTTGTTGCATTGTTCCAGTGCAGTTAGGACTCCCCCGTCCTGAGACCAGTCTAAGACCACTGGTAGCTTCTTCTCTACATTTTCGGCTTGGAACCTGAATAAAGTAGGGTCATCCATCCGAGGGGGATTGATAATCTTACCGGGATTCATGAGACCATGAGGGTCGAAAGTCTCTTTAACTTCTCCAAAGATCCGTTCCATCCGTTCACCCAGCATCGGCTTGATAAACTCTGATCTAAGGAAGCCGTCACCGTGTTCTCCGGAGTGTGTCCCTCCGTAGCGCCGCACGACCTCATGGGTCTCTTCCGCAATCGCGCGCATGCGGCGAACGTCACTAGGATCCCTGAGGTTTAGGGCAGGGCGAACGTGCAGACATCCAACAGACGCGTGTGCGTACCAGGTCCCCTCTACTCCATGCTTAGAAAAAATCTCGTCCACATGCCGAGCGTAGCTAGACAGGTGTTCTAGTGGCACCGCACAGTCCTCGATGAACGAAATGGGCTTTCTGGGACCTGCCATCGACATCACGATATTGAGACCTTCCTTGCGTACACTCCAGGCTGCTGATTGGAGTGATTCAGTTTCTGCACGCACTACACTGTTCGGGTGCCCTAACTCGCTCAAAAGTTCCTCAAGTTCATTCAGCTTATCGCCCAGGTCTGTCCCTGGAAGTTCTTCGGAAAACTCGACTAGGAGTAACGCTTTTGGGGTGCCTGTCACGAAATCACTCATGGCACTCCGGAAGTCTGGGTGTCTTGCTCCAAGGCTCAAGATGTTCTGGTCTATCAGCTCTACCGCAGTTGGGCTCAGCTTTACGATATGCTGGACGGTGTCGAGTGCTTTGAGTAGACCATCGAAGTGGCAAATACCCAGAACTCTTGAGCGAAGTAGTGGGCTGAGCTTCAGACGCAAACGCACAAAGAATGCGAGGGTCCCTTCGGAGCCCACCAAGAGTTGCGCGAGATTTTCCTGGTTTGGATTTAGACTGGCAAGATTGTAACCAGCCACATTCCGCATCGTCTTGGGTGTGCGCTGAATGATTTCTGCTGCATGATTCGCATAGAGGTTTCTCAAGAACGCGAGTTCAGTCGGCATGTAGTGCTCTTCGGACTCTTCTGACCCTAGCCAGAGTCTGCGACCGTCTGGGAGCACTACTTCGATGGCCGAGACGTTATCTACCATCGTTCCATATCGGAGAGAGCGGGCACCCGCGCTATTATTTCCCGCCATTCCCCCGAGTGTTGCACGACTCCCAGTGGAAGGATCGACTGGAAACCACTGATGCCGCTGCCGTAAACGGGCGTTCAAATGGTCTAGGACCACCCCAGGTTCGACTTCGATCTCATCGCCATTCATACCACCTATTTGGTTGAGATGGCGGCTAACGTCGACGACAATCGCACGACCTACCGTTTGGCCGCACTGGGAGGTTCCCGCACCGCGCGGAAGCACAGGAACGTTCTCCTCCCGGGCTACTTCCATGACTACTTGGATATCTTCTGCAGTTGCAGGAAAGACAACGCCGAGTGGTTCGACCTGGTAGTGAGAAGCATCAGTAGAGAATATCCCACGTGTGAAGGCATCAAAACGCACTTCTCCTTCCACTGCGTGTCGGAGCTTCTTCTCGAGCCCAGGATCTCCGGGTTGGATATCGCTTGCGGCCATGTGTGATAGTGTCGGGCGCTAGGGGACTGTGTAAGTTGAACCTTCTCGTCGGCGTGAGTCTACGGCTCCCTGACCCGGGTTGCACCCAACCACAGACGCTCGTGCCCTACCAAAGCGGACGCCACTTCCTACAGCTGCCGGGACCGACCAATGTGCCGGATCGTGTACTGCGCGCGATGTCTCGGCCAACAATTGATCATCGTGGTCCAGAGTTCCAAGCGATGACTCACCGACTCCTAGGGGAAATGAAGCTGGTTTTTAGAACCGAACATCCTGTCCTCATCTATCCGTCATCTGCAACAGGTGCATGGGAGGCAGCGATCACCAATGTGCTGTCACCCGGTGACGGTGTGCTGGCGTTCAATCAAGGTTTTTTTGCTGAGAAGTGGGCAGAGGTCGCTGGGCGCTTCGGTCTGCACGTGCAGTTCAAACCTTGGGACTCGCGTCGGGGTCTGACAGCCGATGCAGTGATGGAAGCGCTCCATTCGGAAAAGGCGCGTAACGTCAAGGCTATTTTGGTGGTACACAACGAAACATCGACCGGGGTAACTAGCGATGTCGCGGCGATCGGTAATGCTTTGCGAGAATCCAGCTGCCCGGCACTTCTTATGGTGGATACGGTGTCATCCCTTGGAGTGACTGATTTCCGGCATGATGAATGGGGGGTGGATGTGACGGTCACTGGTTCTCAGAAGGGGCTTATGCTTCCTCCGGGTCTGTCGTTTGTCGCACTAAGTCCGAGGGCTCTTGCTGCTAGTGAATCACCTGGATTACCTAACTCGTACTGGAGTTGGCGCGATCACTTGGAGTTTAACAAGAACGGGTTTTTCCCCTACACACCGGCCACAAACCTCTTCTTTGGACTCGACGAAGCACTGTCGATGCTTCGTGAAGAGGGCTTGCCCGATGTATTGCAGCGCCATACAAGACTTGCGGGTGCAGCTCGTGCGGCGGTTTCTGCTTGGGGCTTAGAGGGCTACCCACTGGAACCTGCTGAGTCCAGCAACGCGCTAACAGCTGTTATGATGCCAGATGGAGTTGACGCGGATGAGGTGCGAAGGATCGTTTTGGAGCAATTTGACATGTCTTTGGGAACGGGTCTTGGTAAGCTTCAGGGTCGGATCTTTAGAGTTGGACATCTTGGTTACTTCAATGCCCTGTCACTCATGGGGACACTTGCTGGGGTGGAGATGGGGTTAGTTTCTGCCGGGGTACCGATCAACAGGGAGGGGGTTTCTGCCGCCATGGCATTCCTGCTTAATAAGAGCAAGGCTGAATGAACTGGAATCGTGAGATCGTGTTAGCCACACCGACGCTTATCCGAGTGTTTTTCGTGCTGGCAGCATCCGCTTTCGTCCTGGGACTTGGTAGCTGTGCGGAGAGGGCGACTGGGCCACGAGAACTCACCTTTGGTCATGTCGGTGAACCGGGATCTCTGTTTGCTCTTTCCGCCGAAGAATTTGCTCGTCGGGCCAACGAGCGACTAGATGGATTCGAGGTCGTGGTATATGGCTCGAGTCAACTAGGTGGCGATGAGTTGTTGCTCCAAAAGATCAAGCTCGGTACGGTTGACTTCGCACTGCCGTCTACTGTTATGTCCTCACGGATAGATGAATTTGGCCTATTTGAAATGCCCTATCTTGTGCGGGACCGTGCGCACATGCGTGAAATTGAAAAAGAGGTCGTTTGGCCTGAACTGGTACCACTCGCAGAACAAGAGGGCTATCGGATCATTGCTCTGTGGGAAAATGGTTTTCGGCATGTGACGAATAACACTCGACCAATTGTAAGCCCCGATGATCTCTCTGGGATCAAGCTCCGAACACCTCGTGGTATTTGGCGTGTGAAACTTTTTCAAACCTTGGGTGCTAACCCGACTCCAATGGCCCTTTCCGAGGTTTTTATAGGACTGCAGACTGGTGTGATAGACGGCCAAGAGAACCCGCTCGCACAGATTTGGGGGTCCAAACTGTATGAAGTTCAGGAGCATCTTTCGCTCACTGGCCACGTATATACACCTGGATACGTTGTGGTCTCATCTTCTCATTGGACAGCGTTACCAGCTGACGTCCGCCGGGTTTTGGAGGAAGAAGCTCGCTCGGTTCAGACATTTGTTCACGACACAGCAGCTCGACTTGACGACGAGCTCTTGGCTCAGGTTGAAGCTGAGGGAGTTAAGGTGACACGGCCTGATCGAGATGCCTTCTTGATAGCGAGTAGCGACATCTACGATGAGTTTGACCAAGCAGTTGAGGGAGGGGGTCTTCTCGTTGAGCGTGCTGTTGCAGCGGGGTCAAACTGAACTGGCTCTGGTGACATTAACAAAGGCTCGAACTGGGCTACAAAAGATTCTGGAAGGGGTGGTCCTCTCCCTGATGGCTTCGCTTGCTCTAGTTGTCGTTGTAGGGGTTGTCTTCCGGAAGAGTGGAGCATCGTTAGTCTGGTACGATGAAGTTGCGTCCATTCTCCTCGCTTGGTTGACCTACTATGGGGCAGCATTAGCAGCTCTACATAGGGCCCACATCGGAGTACCCACTCTGGTGGACAAACTCTCAGGCAACCTGAGAATGTTTGTGGTCCTCGTTGCTGAGGTTCTTGTTCTTGCTTTCCTCGGAACGCTTACCTGGACAGGAATTCAGGTGTTAAGTGTTCTCGGTGGTACGACGCTAATCTCACTCCCGTGGGTGCCGGCGGCAGTAGCTCAATCGGTCATTCCGATCGGTGCCATGCTCTTCATCGGAGCGCAACTTCTATCACTCCCCGATGCTATGAAGCACCCCATCTTGGGATCCGCAGAGGCATCCCCGAATGCTGGTTCCCCAACCGGTGAGCCCCCCCAATGAGTCTCCTTGGAATAGGTGTTGTGTTACTCGCACTTGTTCTGATCGGCATTCCGATAGCGGTGTCTCTGGGCCTGGTCGCCGTTCTGGCAATGATCACAGGGCCCGGAGGTGCTGCATCTCTACCTAATGTTGGGTTGGTGATGTTTAGCGGGGCAACGTCGTTCCCACTGATCGCGATCCCACTTTTTATTTTGGCTGGCGCGATCATGAATGCATCTGGGATCAGCCGAAGGCTGGTTGCGTTCGCTTCTGCGTTGGTAGGCTTTGTACGTGGCGGACTTTCGATGGTGACGATCAGTGCTTCGTTGTTTTTTGCAGAAATCAGCGGTTCGGCTGTTGCGGACGTTGCAGCCCTTGGCTCGATCCTGATTCCGGCGATGAAAAACAAAGGTTACTCCAGTTCCTTTGCTGCTGCTGTTACATCATCCTCGGCAACGTTGGCCGTCATCATTCCGCCCTCGATACCGATGATCCTATATGGTGTCATGTCAGGAAGCTCGGTTGTAGAGCTTTTTGTTGCTGGGATTATTCCGGGAGTGCTGGGTGGCTTGATGATGATGTTTGTTGCGTATCTGTTAGCTCGTCGGCACAACTTTCCGACAGAAGAGATGTTCAAACTTTCTCGTGTCTGGGAAACCTTTAAAGAAGCAATATGGGCACTATCCCTTCCGTTGATCATATTGGGTGGAATCTTTGGCGGTTGGGTCACCGCCACAGAAGGTGCAGGACTCGCGGTCGTTGCTGCAGTTCTCATTGGTGGAGTGGTATACCGAGAACTCGATTGGAGCCGTCTCAAGGCTGCAATATTGGAAGGCGGTATCCAGACGGCTGTGGTAATGCTGTTGGTAGCTGCTTCGGCCCTACTGGGAGACTATCTGACTGAGGTCCGTGTACCCCAGAGGGTTGCTGAAGGCATAATGATCCTTACGCAGGATCGGTGGGCGATTTTGCTACTACTCAATGCTTTCTTTCTGGTGATTGGACTTTTTCTGCACTCGGCTGCTGCCATCATACTTGTTGTTCCGATCGTGATGCCGCTTGTTCTGGCTGCAGGCATTGATCCCGTTCACTTTGGGCTTGTTGTTACCCTCAATCTTGGGATTGGGCAGCAGACCCCTCCAGTAGCGTCAGTCCTCGTGACCGCATGTTCCGTGGCGAAGGCTGATATCTGGGAAGTCAGCAAGGTCAACGTCTACTTCGTTGCGGTGCTTCTCGCAGTCCTATTGCTTGTGACCTACGTTCCTTCAATCCCAATGATCTTGGTCGAAATCTTCTATCGATGAATGCTCAGGTTCGAACTTCTCTCAAAGGACGGATCGCAGAAGTAGTTCTGGATTGCCCTGAGAAACACAATGTTCTCGACCTACGGGGATGGGCAGCCCTAGCGGATGCATTCGATGAGCTCTCCAGGAATTCAGATATCGGCTGTGTGATCATACGTGGAGCTGGTGACCGAGCATTTTCGACAGGTTCGGACATATCTTCATTTGTGGACCAACGCGACACACCTGAGGATGCAAGGCGTTACTCAGAGGCGATATCTCGCGGTATGAACGCAGTACGTGAGTGTTGTCATCCAACACTTGGTTTGATTGAAGGACTATGTGTTGGAGGTGGTATGGAGATTGCGGCATGTTGCGACGTGCGTATTTGTGGTCAGTCTAGCCGCTTCGGTGCTCCGATCAACCGACTTGGTTTGACGATGTCTCATGATGAGCTAGAGCCGCTGATCGCCCTTCTTGGCCCTGGCCCGGTGCTCGAGATCCTCTTGACTGGTGATCTCATTGGAGCCAGCCGTGCGAGGGAGATTGGTCTTGTGAACCGAATTGTTGAGGATACAGAGGTAAGATCTATGGGTTGGGATCTCGCTAACCGCATTGCTGACGGGGCACCTCTCGTGAATCGATGGCATAAGAGGTTTATTCTGCGCCTTATGGGACGGAACAGTGAGCCACTTACGAGAGCTGAGCGGGATGAGGCGTTGGAGGCCTTTCAGACGGATGACTACAAAGAAGGGAGATCTGCCTTCCTTGAAAAACGACCTCCAAAGTTCAGCGGTCAGTAGTGAGGGACGGCAACTGATGTCGACTCCGCTCGAGGGCTTACGTGTCATCGAGCTTGCGCATGTTATGGCGGGCCCGATCTGTGGACTATTCCTCGGAGATTTAGGCGCTGAGGTCATAAAGGTGGAGCGTTTACCGGGCGGTGACACGACGCGGCACTTCTCGCCCCCCGAGATTGAGGGCGAGTCTGCCGCATTCATGATGCTTAATCGGGGAAAGAGGGGAGTAGCACTTGACCTACGCACAGAAGAGGGCCGGGCAGTTGTGCGCCAGATGGTGTCCTCCGCAGATGTTGTGATCGAGAATTTCCGCGCAGGAACTATGGAGCGGATGGGGTTGGGCTATGAGGATCTAGCTGTGCTAAACGAACGGCTGATCTATTGTCAGGTCACGGGTTTTGGGCGCACCGGTCCGCTTTCATCGCAGGGTGGCTTCGATTTGATTGCGCAGGGCTACTCCGGACTAATGAGTGTTACCGGCGAGGGGCCGGGTCGGGAACCAGTCAAGGTAGGAGCACCTCTCACGGACATCACTGCAGGCATTCTTGCCTCTTTTGGGGTCGTCTGCGCCGTTTTGGAACGGGAGCGTACCGGGCAGGGACAGCGAGTAGATACCTCGCTATATGAAGCTGGTATCACACAGACATATTGGCAGAGCGCGATAGCACTAGCGACTGGAGTTTCTCCGGCTCCTTTGGGGTCAGCTCACCCGATGGCAGCACCGTACCAAGCATTTCAGACTAAGAATGGTTGGATTAATGTGGGAGCTTCGAATGAAGGGACGTGGACCCGCTTTACAGAAGCTCTTCATCTGAAGAAACTCAGCAGTGACGATCGCTTTGTTACCAACACAGATCGGATGGCAAACCTCACGGATCTTGTCGAGATTCTCGGGAGACATTTCCGAGAGCATACCACTGAGCATTGGCTGACTGTGCTTGAAGATGCAGGTGTTCCAGCAGGACCAGTCGCGTCAGTGGGTGAGATGCTTGAGCATCCGCAGACCGAAGCTCGTCGTATGGTCGTTGATGTTGAGCATACGACCGCAGGGTTTGTTCGCTCACTTGGGATTCCGGTCAAGCTCTCAGGATCAGGCGATGGGCATGGCCCCAGTGAACCACGAGTAGGTGCCCCGCTCCTCGGAGAGCACACACGGAGCGTGCTCTCCGAGTTCGGCTACAGCAAGGCTGAGATAGATCAAATGATCGATACGGCAGTGGCACACGAGTCCTAGCAAGAGCGATAATCTCCTGGTTTAGTTACCGAATTACTCCATAACGTCTAAGGATCTCAGCCGTTTCAGTGATTGGAAGCGCCTCTACTGTGCGACCATTGCTTGTGACTGTTTGTGCTTTGAAAAGTGAGTTGTAGATCGCCTCCTCGGTCGCCTCGACTGTAGCCTGAAAAAGAGCGCTGATCCTCCCATTCGGTAAATCCTCCAGTTCGTACAGGTCAGCAGTTACTGACCGACGAACACTACTAGCAGTCGAAAATGCGATCACATAATCGCCCGAACCGTTGCTGGCATACGATCCAGTGCGTGAGAGCCCCATCACTGCTCTTCGGGCAACCCGCTCTAGGCTTCTGTCCGATAGTGGAGCGTCGGTTGCTATCACAATCATTATTGAGCCCCACTCATGGATGTCTTCCTCTGGATGGGGTGCTTCTTCTCCTGAAACCTGACCCGAGAATGAATATTGCCCCAGCTCAATCCCGACGGGTGCACCGCTAATCTGTAAGATGCCACCGAAGTTGGACTGGACCAGTACACCTAAATTGTATCCGCCAAGGCGTTCAGGTAGTACACGGCTGCTCGTTCCAATGCCTCCTTTCCAGCCGAAAGCGACCGTGCCTGCGCCCGCGCCAACAGCACCTTCGGTTACTGGGCCATTTGTAGCCGACTCGAGCGCTGCAACCACATGATGCGCTTCTATGGGGCGCGAACGTATATCGTTCAGCCCACCGTCATTTGTCTCACCGACAACTGGGTTGATAGAGCGCACATTCTCCATCTCGTCCTGGCCTAGCATCCACTCGACCATCGCATCCGCTGCCTTCCACACGCATAGAGTGCAAGTGAGGAGAATTGGTGTCTCGATCTCTCCGAGTTCTTGCACCTGTGTCATGCCAAGGAGCTTGCCAAAGCCATTACCCACATGGATTGCAGCCGGCACACGACTCGAATATAAATTACCCTTATGAGGTAAAATTGCGGTTACCCCGGTTCGAACACGGGAACCCTCAAGTACAGTGGTTTGACCAACGTGCACACCGGGCACGTCTGTGATTGCATTGTGCTCACCAGTATTGAAAATACCGATAGTAAGCCCAAGGTCACGGGCCCTTGGTCGTGCGGACTCCTGGCCTAACAAGGACACTGGTACAACCGCGATGAGCATTGTGACGATGAGGTAACGCATCAAGAAATCTCCGCGGCGATGATGGTCTATTCAGAGACGAATGGTATCGAACAACATTAGGACCAAGAGTATCGGATGATACAAGAGTGACGTCTGGAAAACTTTCCGGGCAGCTGCGCTGGTCATATTGCGAGCAGCGAAAATCGTGACTACGAGGAAGTATGTTGTTGCCAGGAGTGCACCTGTCAGGTACCAGCCCCCGGTGTATCCCAGGATATTAGGTGAGACTACTGTCGGTAGCAGGGCAGCAGTTGCTGTAACCATGTGCATCCCGATGATTCGACCGCCTCCTCTGGGTATCAGCTTGAAGCCCACGCGTCGATAATCTTCCCGGAGCATCCATGCGAGGGCGAGTACGTGAGGCAGTTGCCATAGATAGGTGATTCCAAAGAGAGCAAATCCCGCGGGCTCCAGCATACCGGTTGCGGCGCTCCAACCTATGAGTGTCGGCAGAGCTCCTGGAACTCCCCCTGCTAAGGTGGCTCCATAAGAACGGGACTTAAGCGGTGTATAGACAGCCAGATATATGAGTGCCGAGAAGGCCGCAATCACTGCTGGTAACCACGACACAGCAAACGTGAGGTACATTAGCCCCGAAAACAGTAGGGCTTGGCTAAAATAAAGAACTGATCGCGGTGATAATCTTCCAGATGGGATTGGACGCCCTCTGGTCCGTATCATCACTCGGTCGGCGTCTCTCTCCGTGTACTGATTGAGTGCAAGCGCTCCGGCTGTGGTGATTCCGGTTCCTAATATCGTATGGAATGCAAGCCAAAGTTGGAGTGAGCCGCGAGATCCGACGAATGCACCTACACCAGCTGTGATCGCTACGTACAGGACGATTCCAGGCTTTGTAAGTTCATATAACGCAGCAAGTTTGGAGGGCCGGGGATTTTGCATCTTTGTGATTGGGGATTCCATAAATGTTCGGGGCCTATACAGGCCTCCAGGTAGCGACCGATCTTAGATGCGATGCTGGGTTAGTGACAGGGTACTGTAGTGATTCCGGAAACAAAGAGGCCAGTTTCCAGGGTAGTATATATTGGCTCAGGCCAGGGAATTTTATCAGAACCTCAATGAGTTACAAAGCCGAAGTCCGCATAAAAGATCGACATCGCCGGGAAAGAAGGATTTGGCGTAATGGGATTGCTATGTCTGTCGCAGTCCATTTTCTCGTCTTTTTCATTTGGAAGATCACGGCTATTCCCGTCTCACCCTATATGGTTTCCGGCCCTGCACAGAGCGACCGCGCTATCGACGAAAGCTCCTTGAGGGCACTGAGTATTTGGGTCGCACCCAATCTCCCAATCGCACCTTCACCAATCCCGATTCCCAGCCAAATTGATATTCAAGAAGTTAAGCTTGCTCAGATTATCGAGAGAGACTCGGTCTCGGTGTTAGGTGAATGGCCCAGCCCTGATAAGTCGCTGGGTCTCAGTGATGGCCTTGGAATGCCCCACCAAGGCGCCTCCGGTTGGATGCCAGCGACTCCCCGAGACATAATTATCCCGAGCAACAAGCGTGATCTAAGCGGCAGAGAAATACAGGTGTGGGTCTTTATTGATGAAAGCGGTGGCGTAATCCCGGATTCTACTTACATAGATCCGACTACGGAGGACACCGATTTTAACCGAAGACTTATCCGACAGGCTGCGGAGTGGTTTTTCCGTCCGGCGACTCGGGACGGCAAGCCGGTAGCATCCTGGTTCACCTATCGGGTATCCATTTAGTTGTAGGAATGAGTGCAGAGGGATGGTTGTTTGTTACGCGAGACCAGTAATTTTTACTCACACCCGTTCGTAAAGAATAATTAGTACCAGTCCGTTGATAACGGGGGAGACCATCGGGTTTGAGCTTCACTTTCGAATTGTATTGGATCAATAAATGACGAAAACCTGGGTGGAGGAAGCTGAGGAGATCTTCTTCTACGCGCCTGGGCACATCCTTTTTCTTTACGTCACCAACTCTGCTCGTAGCCAACTTGCAGAGGGCATTGTGCAGAGCATCACGCCGAGAGGGGTAAGTGTAGCTCTTATGCGGCTTACTTATTAATTGACCCCTGCTAAGCCAATGAAGCCGAACTGGGATCATCCGAAGAGCATTTCTCCGGTTCCTCGTATCGTACCACTCATGACTCCACACGGAGCCTTCTTGGTCTTGGCATCCGTCTCTGCTTTTCTATTTGCAGTCTTAGATACCTGGGTGTACGTACTGCTCATTCCTTTTGTAGAGGCACTTTTCTCGAGTTCAGGTGGACCGGGGTTTGCTAGTGCAACGGGTATGGATCGCCTTCTCGAGGCTACAGTTTACCAATGGGTCGACATCGCAGGGGACCCGCTCGTGGCGATTGGCAGGATCATAGCACTCATCATCCTAGTGTTTCTAATAAAAAATATCTTTCACTTTTCTCGGACCTACTTTGTGGCCCGAGTTGAACAGGGGGTGAGTCGGGACCTTAGAAACCAGATTTATGGTCACCTTATAAGCCTCGATTTATCCTTTTTCAATCGCACTCGATTGGGACATGTGGTGAGCCGCTTGACCACCGAGGTCGAACAATTTCGAAGACTGGTGACGACTGAATTATTCAAGGTGCTCTCGGCTAGTCTCGAGTTCTCAGTTGCAGTCGTAGTGATGGCCCTAATTTCGTGGCAATTAACTGCGGCTGCTTTTGTGGTAGTACCTCTTGCTATGATTTTCTGGGGGCCACTCGTAGGCGTGCTTCGGAAGCTTGATCACAGCGTTCTGGATCTTGGAGGTGACATTACTGCTCACATTCAAGAGACATTCTCCGGGATCCGCCTCGTGAAATCTTCCTCTTCTGAGAAGCGTGAAAGGGAGAGATTCAGTGGTCTTACGGGTGAGTATTTTCGCCGTTTCATGCGTGCTGAGTTTGTCCGTGCGCTTGCTCCACCGCTCACTGAATTACTGGCAGCAGCTGGTACGGTTGTCATTCTTTGGCTTGGAGCCAGACTTGTTATAGCTGGAGAGGTGACTGGTCCCGAATTCGTCGGTTTTCTTGGCCTCTCAGTGAAGCTGTATTCACCTGTAAAGAATGTGGCAAAGTTCCCGGCTATTGCTCAACCGGGACTCGTAGCTGCCGAGCGCATCTTCGACTTTCTTGATATCCCCCATGAGGTCTCTGATGCATCCGGCGCGTGCTCAATTAGGGGGTTTAAGTCTGCTATCAACTTCGAAGACGTATCTTTCTCATATCGCAGAGGCGAACCTGTCCTGCAGGGCATATCCTTTCAGGCAAGTCGTGGTGATGTTATCGCCCTAGTAGGCCCGAGCGGGGCCGGGAAGAGTACTCTCGTAGACCTCCTCGGACGCTTTTTCGATGTGGATGCTGGATGCATCATGCTTGATGGTTTGGACATCCGGCAGTTGCGAATCGAAGACTTGAGATCCCTATTCGCGATTGTTTCTCAGGATACCGTACTCTTCCATGATACAGTGAGTTCGAATATTGCCTATGGTCGTCCGGGAGCTAGTCATTCTGACATTGTTGCCGCTGCTACCGCTGCTTATGCGCATGATTTTATCACGGAGATGCCAAGGGGATATGACACCATAGTTGGTGAGAGAGGCGTGGAGCTCTCCGGTGGTGAAAGACAGCGCGTAGCGATCGCCCGAGCACTCTTGATGAACCGTCCTATCCTAGTGCTCGATGAGGCAATGAGTTCTGTGGATCCTGCGGCAGAGCGTGCCATCCAAGAAGCGACGAGTCACTTAATGGTAGGGCGCACTGTCTTTGTCATCGCGCATCGGCTTTCTACGATTCTAAATGCGAACAAGATCCTAGTGATGGATAAAGGAGAAATTATAGAACAAGGTGACCATGGAACTCTGATAACTAAGGCTGGCCCCTATCGGCGGCTTTATGACCTTCAGTTCAATGAGGTGGACTTGGTGGGGAGCCTTTGGCCTGCGGATGAGATCTGACTTCCCGAGTACGGGCAATTATTGAGATTTCCCTCCAGCCTATGAAACTTCAGAAGGTCAGACACTATATAGAGCACTTAGCATTTAGGGCCTTCTCAAGCGTCGCCATATTTCTTCCGGAAGCGCTAGCACTGAGCGTTGGGTCTCTTTTAGGATGGATTGCGGGAAGTGTTCTGAGAGTGCGCCGGACTGAAGTTGATGAACATCTCTTTCTGGCATTTCCGGAAAGGACAGACGCATGGCGTCATGATGTCGCTAGGGCCAGCTATGCGCATTTAGGAAGGGAAGCCGTTGCCACGCTTAGGCTCAGCCGGGCAACAGATAAAGACTTAAATGCGAGAATTCGCATCCCGGATTTGGCATTATTTCGGAGCGCAGTCGAAGAGGGTAGGGGTGTGATACTCGTCACAGGACACCTTGGAAACTGGGAAGTTGGAGGCGGGGCGTTCACTTCACGTGGGATATCACTTGATGCTATAGCGAAGGGTATGGCCAATAAGGCAATTGGTGACGCAATTGCTGGAGTGCGGGAAAGATTAGGTATAGGTCTGATCCATATGGATGAGGTGGCAAGAGAGGTGCCACGCAGTTTGCTAAGAGGACGAGTAGTGGCGATTCTCGCAGACCAGCATGCTCATAAAGGGGGCATATTAGTTTCATTCTTTGGTAGAGAGGCATCGACTACCCGAGCTCCTGCACTTTTCGCAATCCGCACAGGGGCACCGATATTTCTTGGAATAGCACTCCGAGACCCTGGATGGAGACAGCGTTACACGGTATCTCTTGAGAGAATCGACTTTCAATCCAGTGGTGAAGTTGATGCTGATATTAGAGGGCTTACAGCTGCCCACTCCGCGGCACTAGAGCGGGCAGTGAGGTTGGCTCCTGAGCAGTATTTCTGGCAGCACAGGAGGTGGAAGAGTGCACCAGGGCGTGACAAGCGGATGTGCTAACGTGACAAACTCACTAGGAACTAGGACTTTAGGCGCCTGTATAAGGCAATGGTCGGTCGAGGGCAGCTCCTGTCCCGACCTTGGTTTGTATGCCCTTCAATCGAAAGACATGTGATCTACGTCTGTATTCCGGCACACAATGAAGGTCGCACTATCGGCGTCCTGCTCTGGAAGATACGAAATACCCTTGGGGAGTTTAGTAGGGACTACAGGATTTTAGTTCATAATGATGCGTCTACCGATGACACTCAGGCGGTCCTAGAACGTTATCAGCGAGTGTTACCACTTACTCTACTAGGTTCACAGGATCGGGTTGGTTATGGCCGGTCTGTGGAAAAACTGCTTAGACATGTAGTAGAGAACGCATCGTATCCTAAACGCGACTGCGCAGTGATCCTTCAGGGGGATTTCACTGAGAACCCAGATGATGTCATCAGCCTGGTGAAAATGCTGGAGGGTGGTGCTGACATAGTGGCAGGTGTTACTGACATGAACGGACATCGGATGCCTTTGGGGGTAAAGATTGTGCGGAGCCTGTCACGGTGGCCTCTGTCGACGATATTTCGAGGAGCTCCAGTTTCTGACCCACTCAACGGGCTGAGAGCATACCGGGTAATCGTACTTAAGAAAGCGTTACGTGATGGTCCTGGGGATGAGCCCCTAGTAAGAACTGAAGGGTGGGCGGCAAATGTAGAATTACTCAGCCGACTAGTCCCGCATGCGAGGAGGATTGCTGAAGTGCCTGCAGAAGTGAGGCATGATCTGAGGCAGCGTGAATCTCGCTTTAGACCACTAAGCACTCTGATGGCTCTCATGAAGCTACGTCGACGTGACCTTTGGCCAACTTCAAACCCGTAGGGTGTATGCACTCACTGCCTCTTAAGGGGGTTTTCCGAGTCCTTTTGGCCTTTGTTGTTCCTGTCAGCGTGCTTGCTCAAGTGACTAGTGGGGTTACTGATGTTCCGGTCGATCAGGAAGCGTTCACTGACAGTTTATCCGTGCTCTACCCTGTGGATGAGTGGGCCGCTGAGACTCCGTGGGGGCCCGGTGAACACCTCGTTTACCAAGTAAAGGTCGGCATCTTCAATGCGGGCGAAGGTCATATGACGGTAGAGGCCCTAGACAGTATCCGGGGGCATCAGACTTATCGCGCTGTTATGGGCATAAAAGGTGGGCTTCCGGGTTTACGTGTTGATGACAGTTATACGACTTGGATAGACCTGCAGACACTTCAGAGCTGGCGTTACATAAGGGAGATTGACGAACCTTTCTATGAGTCTTACCGGCATTACGAGTTTTATCCGGATCGGAGGGTTTGGCATCGCACGGACAATGACGAATCCGGACCGTTAGCGTCCTCTTTGCCACTGGATGATATCGCCTTCATCTACTTCATACGGGGCCTTCCCCTTGAAGTAGGGAAAACATACAGTTTTTCCCGTTACTTCAAGGAAGATGGAAATCCGGTCGTGATCCAGGTCCTTCGGCAAGATGAGTATGAAATGGAAGGTGTCAGGTACAGCACAATTGTGGTTAAGCCTATCGTCCAGACCGATGGACTCTTTGGGCAGGGAGGGGAAGCGGAGCTCCATTTCACAGATGACGACCGCAGAATCTTGGTCTATATGAAGTCAAACATCCCTCTGTTTCCTGGATCGCTTACGCTGCATTTAAGGTCAATCCAGGAAGGGGTGCCCCTCAACCCTGAGTCACGTGACACGGCAAGAGAAGGGAGATTGAATAGAGCTGCCCTAGAGCCGGATACGATTGTCAGGCGTTAAGGATAGGTAGGGTCACTGAGGATCGTGGCCTGGGATACAGGAATTTGTCGTCGGGTAATCGCCTGGGCCCTAACCTTGCCGTTCCTGTGGTATTGTCACCCAACAGCTACGCTATTGCTTTTGGGAACGCCTTTTTCCGTGCTGGGACTTTTGGTTCGTGGTTGGGCGGCTGGATCAATCGATAAAGATCAGGAACTCGCCACTTCGGGACCTTATGCGTATCTCAGAAATCCTCTGTACTTAGGGACTCTGCTTATAGGTATTGGTGTGACGGTGGCCGGAGGAGCAGGTGAATGGATACTTCTCTTTCTAGCTTACTTCATCGTTGTCTATGGTATGACGATGTCACTGGAGCATAGCCGGCTTACTGAGCTCTTTGGACAAGTATATCGTGAATATGCAAGTAGTGTCCCTTCGCTTATTCCAAGGGTCGTGCCGTATAGGCCCTCTAGAGATAGTGTGGGGTGCAGCTTCCGTTTCAGGCGGTACTATCGAAACAAGGAATGGGAAGCCGCGCTGGGAGTGCTGGCTATGTTCAGCTTTCTAGCTATGAAAGCTATTTTCGGGTGGCTTGGTCCCTAGGATTACCCCACGCCGCAGAATCTGGATTTTTCAGTCACTCTTCAGCGCGTTCACCACAGGTAATACGTGCACTGTGTCCCCTAGAGCTGACAGCATTACGATACAAATCTCGAGGAGAGGAGGCCCCTCCCATCCTATATCTTGCTCTTCATTCACGACGGCCGGGTCTCATAGCCATCACGGAGTGCCATCCATAAGACTTCATCGAGAGGTTGCCCATACCTCTGTGCCAGCTTTTGAAGGGAACGTTCTAGGCGACGGCGCATAAGTTTGACGGGAGCACGTGCAGTTGGCGAAAGAGGTCGGCATCGGTCTAGGTCGATAACATGTGCTGAGGAGGCGCCCCCGAGCTGATTCACTAGGATATTGCTTGCGTTCAGATCAGCATGTGCTACGCGCTCCTTTTCTAGAAGGCTCACAAGCTTGCCTGCTGCGTGTAGCGCAGTGGTGCAAAACGCCATATTGCGCTCGTTCACCCCGAAGACAACTGAGGCCAGATCTGTTACATCAGACAAATATTCGGTTACGAGCTCTGCACGGTAGAATACGCCAGATCTGTATGCAGCCCCTCCAATAATACGTGGTGTAGGGATGCCTCTTGAGCGCGCCTCCACGCTTGCCCGTAGCTCTTTCAAGGGTCGAGGTGTCCGAGTTACCAGATACCGATCGTCGAGATGCCGGGCGAGGATGCCTCCTCTCTGGTAGTGACGCACGATCCAGTGTGTAGCGTTCTCCGTACTGCCTGCAGTAGGAAATATGAACACGCGACCACGACCGGCCAGCATCTCCTTTGTGGAATGTTGGCTTGCCCAGTCATAAAGGGTAGCGCCGGAACTAAGAACAGAATGTGTCCACTCAAGTGCAGCTGGAACTGTGAAGGCAATACTGTTCTTGTGACAGATACCCAGATAGCCCTTGGGAAGCCTCACTTTTCAGGCTGTGCGACGTATTCCTCAGGCATGTCGCGAAGGTATATTCCCGGTCCTCGAAATATCTCTCCTTTGACCTTGACTTGGAAAATGTATTGTCCGGGTTTTGGGAAGACGACGCCATCCATGGGCATAACTAATTGGCTACGTGGTGGCGGATGGTCTTCTGGGACTGCTCGAACTTCGCTTTCCCCCTCTACTGTCAGGGAAATATTTCCCTCTGAATCTTCCAGATCAGCCTTGAACTGGAATCGACCATGATCTTCGCGACCCCATTCAATCACGAGAACAAGAACAAGATGATCCTGCTTCGCTGGGAAGCCCGGCGCAGACAGATCGTGGTACACCCCGTGCAAGTCGAGCTTGCCATCAGGGCTTGTACGAGCGTCATCGCACACTGCAGAAAAACGGAGTGCACAGCTCATAGAAATTAGCTCTCGTGTCTCGATGCTTCTGGAATGGCGCCCCAACCACCACCACCGGGTGATCTAATGCTGATGATATCACCTGCCTGAACGGCAAAGCTGGTTTTTCCAGGGAGGGGTCTCTCTACTCCGTCACAGATCAAGATATTTTCTCCCGGTGCTCCCGCTTTCCCGCCTTGAGTTCCTGGTGGACCGCTGGTGCGACGCTCGCAAAGCAGCGTTACCCTGGCTGGAACGAGCAGCATAAGGTCTCGACGAAGTCCATCTCCGCCCTGATACATTCCTAAGCCTCCTGAGTTTCTGCGTATCCCATAGTGTGTAACTCTATAAGGGTAGGCGTGCTCAAGTGCCTCAATGGGAGTGTTGAGAGAATTGGACATGTGGCAATGTACTCCGGAGAGACCGGGCCCGGTGGGTCCTGCACCCATTCCTCCTCCAACAGTCTCGTAATAGGCGAAAACCTCACCATTGCGCGGATCTATGCCGCCAACCGAAGTATTATTCATAGTTCCCTGAGACATGGCAGGTATGTGATCAGGCAGTGCGAAGCCGAACGCTTGTAAGAGCACGTCTGTGATGCGCTGACTTGTCTCCACATTGCCGGCTGCAACGGAAGCCGGGAGATCAGCGTTTACAACTGATGATTCCGGAAGGATCAACTCCACCGCTGACATTGAGCCCCCTCCGGCGGGTAACGGCTCTCCCAACAGAGCTTCAACAATGCAGCGTACCACATAGCGAGTCGCAGATGAAGTGATTGCGGGGACCGCGTTCACACCTCCGGGAACCTGTGGCGAGGTCCCCTCAAAATCTACGGTCAGTCGCGAGCCTTCAATATTGAGCGAGACCCGGATAGGTATCGGTCCCGACCCGAAGCCATCATCCTCAATCCAGTCTTCTGCTTGATAGCACCCATCAGGCACGATATTCAAACCCGCCTCGACCAGGCGGTCCGCGTACTCAATGAGTTGTTCCATTGCTATTAAGGTTTCCTCTGTCCCTCTTCGCTGAGCGATCTCACAGAGCCTTTTGGATCCAGTGTGGAGCGCCGCAACCTGAGCATCGAGGTCGCCAGCCCTTTCTACTGGAGTTCGCACATTTGCTAACAAAAGTTTCCAGAGGCTCGTGTTTAATTGGCCGGCTTCATAAAGACGAACTGGTGGAATCCTAATTCCTTCTTCAAAGATCTCTCGAGCTAATGGCATCGAGCCGGGGGTGGATCCACCAACATCACTGTGGTGAGCCCTTGAAGCTACGTAACCAAGTAATTTTCCTCTCTCTTCATGCACTGCCGATATTAACGTGATATCCGGCAGGTGCGTGCCACCACTAAATGGATCATTCAGACAGACCACGTCTCCCTGCGCGAGCTTCCCAATTTCAGCTAGGGCTGCTTCCACACTCATCGGCATGGCTCCAAGGTGAACTGGCATATGGTCACCAAGTGAGACTGCTGCTCCCGAGGAATCAAAGAGAGCACATGAGTAGTCTCGTCGTTCCTTAATATTGGGTGAAAATGATGCACGCTTGAGCGTCGCCCCCATTTCTTCACAGAGAGCCGTGAACAAATGCCGGAATATTTCCAGGGACACAGCCTTTGGGGATCTGGATTGACTCACAATGATTGCTCCGTAAGCATTTTGCACCCCACTACAAGCGTACCTGAGGCTCGGTTAAGTTACCTGGCTGAAGCATGAACTTAGTTCGACAGAAGCTTCTGTCGGCTTGTCTGATCCAAGTGTCAGAAACCATAAGCGGAGGTAAATTTGGGCAAAGAAAAGCTCCTAGAAAGAGCAAGGGATGAACTTTTCAGTCACATCAACCGTTGTGATGTACTTAAGGCGGCAGAGGGTGAACAGAGGGAATGGATGGACGAGACAATTGATTATATACGAGAGCGCTATCCGGACTTGAGTGAAGTGGATCTGTCGGGTCTCCACGAGATCGGTACTCGCTTTTGTCAACCTGCTATTTCGCGTAAGAGCGAGAGTAATTTCAATACGTTAGATGACGCAAGCGTGGCTTGACTCGTCATCCTTTTTGATTTGTAGGACAAACGGAAAGCGGGATGCCAGTAGGCTGTCCCGCTCTTTTCTTGCTGGAAAGTTGCGTTAGCGAATTTCTTTTTGAATCGGATGAAAGCTAGGTAGCGATCAGGGAGTTACAGGCCTATACTTGCGGCCGCTTATTCAAGGGTTCCTACAGGAGGGTCCATGAGCACCAGACGCGATTTCATTCGGACTTCTGCCGGTGCAGGAGTCGGGGCTGCTCTCGGAGGGCTCCCAAGGCCGCTAGAGGCAAGGGCTCCGAACATAATCAGTAGGCGTGTTACGCCGGTTTGTGTGGCGTCCGGGAATGGGCTTGGCGCTGTATCGCGGGCTATCGAAGAATTGGCGAACGGGGCTAGCACGATTGAAGCAGTGGTGAGAGGTGTCAACTTGGTGGAAGAGGACCCGAATGACTCGTCAGTTGGTTATGGGGGGCTGCCCAATGAGCACGGTGTGGTACAGCTTGACTCCTCTCTCATGCATGGTCCAACGCGTGGAGCGGGCGCTGTCGCTGCGCTAGAAGGGTTTAAGAGGCCGTCATTAGTCGCACTCGATGTTATGCGCTATACGGATCACCACTTACTGGTCGGGGAAGGAGCACAGCGATTCGCGTTATCTATGGGCCATCAACTCGAGGACCTATTGACGGAGTCCTCCCGGGAGCGCTGGATTGAATGGCGAGCCCAACTGAGCGACAGGGACGACTACCTTTCACCTGAAGAGTCAGGAGAACGTATCGGACGTTTCCAGGAACCCGAAGAGTTTGGAGACGGTCTACTCGACTCACACGATGGTTACCGGCCGCAGGGCACAATCAATTGCGACATTGTGGACTCAGACGGTGATCTATCATCTGTCACAACCACATCTGGACTCTCATATAAGATACCTGGACGAGTGGGAGATTCTCCAATCATCGGAGCTGGGCAATACTGTGACAACGACGTCGGTGCAGCGGGCTCCACGGGTCGTGGTGAAGCGGTAATCAAGACATGCGGCAGCTATACTGTTGTAGAGATGATGAGGAACGGAATGCATCCTACAGACGCCTGCCTCGAGGCGCTTCGCCGGATTGTTCATGTGACGGTTGAAGACCGTTTGCGTGACGAAAATGGCAGGCCGAATTTCAACGTAAATTATTATGCAGTAAACAAGAACGGTGATTGGGGCGGAGCTGCTATTTGGTCAGGAGCTCGTTTCGCGGTCAGTGTTAACGGGGACTCGCGCCATGAGGATTCTGGATACTTGTTCGAGCGCGGGTGAGTTTCTTACGAGCTTAGTCGACATAAACTGTTGATCCGAAAGGGGAGAACGCGTTGGCTGAACCGAAACGGATAGAAAAAGCAAGGCAACTCCTGAAGGAGTATTATGCCGGGCAAAGAATGGAGTCACCTAATGGCGGATTTCTCATCCTGTTAGGCATCCGCCCACAGGAGGGTGGAACAGCGGTTGGAGTATTCGAGTGCAGTGCGTCATCCCTTCGGTATGAGATAGTGATTCCCAAAGCAACTAGAACCGAACGGAAGAAGGTTAGGGACGCCCTCCAGCAAGGCAGGGACCCCGATTGCCCGAGGCATGGTTCTGAATTTCGACTCGTCAGGGCCGAGAAAAACCTCGTCTGTAGTCACTGTGGGGTAGCATACGCGCGGGTTTAGCGTACTAATCAAGTCTGTGTTCGTGGGTTGCGAGGAGGCCTTTACATGCCCGAACGGTTTCTTAGTTCGGAGGAATATGACGAACAGGCACACAAACTCTACAGTGATGGTAATTATGATGGAGCGCTCCAGGTACTCAAGGAAGGCCTTTCCCTATACCCGAACGCAATAGACCTGAATGTAGGACTCGGGTACGCAAGGCTTGCTAGGGAGGAATATGCGTGGGCTCGGAGAGCTTTCGAGCGCGCATCAGCCTTGGATGATTCTAATGAGGATGCCCTAGTAGGTTTGGGCGAGACGCTTCTTCGTTTTGGAGAGCGTCAGGAAGCGCTTACCCTGTTCGAGCAAGTAGCGAGAGCTGGTTATGATCATGACACCGAACTTATGCTCACAATGGGTAGAGCACTCTACAGGGAAGCTCTCTACACGGAGTGCAGGGACATCTTCGCCCAGGCATCAGCAGCTCGCCCTGATAGTGCGGATGCCGCTGCGTCATTGGGTTATGCACTGCACCAGCTAGGTGACCAGATAGCTGCAGGTCGTCAGATACGGCGAGCACTTAGGCTTGATCCGGATTTACACGAAGCGAGAATTTATCTTGCTCACCTTCTTTACGATCGGGGTGACTGGGAGGGTGCGCTGAGAGAGTATGAGGGAGTTCCTCCTTGCGACCATTGGGATGCCCTAGCCGTTTGGCGCTTAATCGAACTGAAGCGGGCGCTTTGGCACATTGATGAGGGTGATGCTCGTCTAAGTCCATGGCGGGAGCGGTTAAGCCAGATCGAAAACCTACCGGACTCCATAGACCATTTGTTCGCTGAAATTCAGTCTGTGGTGCATGGTGTGGAAAAGGTGGGGTCCTACCTTGACCCAAGCCAGCTTGAACTCTTTACCTCTCTTCACTCATCGGCCGAACGAGTTATCCATATTGTCAGATTAAGTGATGGTTATCAACTACGGGGTAACTGGGTGGAGATTGTCCAACAAATGAGAGAGCGAGCAGGATTCCTTCATGAACCCCTTGTCGAATTCATGCGCAGGCTGGCCGAAAGGTGGCTCGAACAAAAAGGAATCAAAATTCCTTTTGCTGATCCCGAAGCTTTCTTACGATTAGCCGCAGAAGCGGGGTTTGTGCAGATTGAGTTGGACGAATGATGTACGTGTCACAGGATGTGTCGGTTGGCCGTACTCTACTCACTGTATTATTGGCCACCTGCCTTACATCATGTTCCGGAGATCCGGGGTTGCATCCAGATGATGTCCTCCGCCTAGAGTTAGGACTCGGGGATCGCGACCAAGTACATCGGGTCGTAATTAGGGGTGGAGATAGAGAGAGAGCTGACCCCTTGGAGACGGTTATAACTTCAGGAAGCTATGTCGAATTTGTAACTGCGGATTGGTTGGTACACGAGATCGTTTTCGAATTGGACAGCCTGGGTATTGCTGCCCGAACTTTCTTGGAGCGTACTGACCAGGTGGCTTCACCTCCATTAATTAGCCAGGACAGCAGATACGTTGTTCATTTCGCTGATGGACCTCCAGGACGCTATCCGTTTGTGTTAGAGGGGAACGGAGCACCCGGCCGTGGGGTGGTGGTGGTGGAAGCCGGACCTTAATCTCTCGATCACTCGCAGGGATCTACCTCCGTACTCCCCAACTTCACACTTCTCTCTCAGTTATCAGATGCCCAGAATCGCTGTTATTCCCGGAGATGGTATTGGTGTTGAAGTAATGAAAGAAGCACGTAGGGTGCTTGCTGCCCTGGATGATACAGAGACCCTTGACTTAGAACTTGTGGATTGGGATTTGGGCGCAGAGCGCTATCTGAGGGATGGGGTAGCCATCACTGAAGAGGAATTTAGGGCACTAGCTGATGATCATGACGCTGTCTTCCTAGGTGCATTAGGCGATCCGCGTGTGCCAGGCATGGAGCATATCAAGGCCATTCTCCTTGGGTTACGCTTTAAGCTTGATCTATACGTGAACTTCCGTCCCTGTGTGTTGCCACTTGCGAGGCTTTCTCCTCTAACGGGGATTCAGAAACCATTTCGCATAGACACATTTCGTGAGAATACTGAAGGGCTCTACACTGGCCTGGGCGGGAGCTTCAAGACAGGGACTCCTGACGAAATTGTCATCGAGGAGGACCTCCATACCCGGAAGGGCGTGGAGCGCATCATTCGAGCGGCATTCGAGTATGCGGAATTGAAGGGGCGAGGGAGGGTGACATTAGTCGATAAGGCAAATGTGCAGCGCTTTGTTGGTGGCCTCTGGCGTAAAGTTTTCGAAGAAGTAGGAGAGGCTTACCCAAGAATCTCTCAGGATTCAATGTACGTTGATGCGATGGCCATGGATCTGGTCCGCCGTCCTGACCATTACGAAGTGCTTGTTACGTCTAACCTGTTTGGGGATATTATCAGCGATCTAGCTGCCGAGGTCACAGGAGGGTTGGGCCTTGCCCCGTCAGCGAATATCCATCCGGGTCAGTACGCACTTTTTGAGCCGGTTCATGGCTCAGCGCCCGACATTGCAGGCCAGGGTCTAGCCAACCCGATTGGAGCGATCCGCTGTGTATCTTTGATGCTGGAGTATTTCGGTTATGAGCACCTCGGGGATCGCATAGAGGAGGGTGTGCTCGCTTCGATTGAGAACGGAATCACCACTCCCGATTTAGTAGGTGGTAAATCAAATACGGAAGAGGTCGGCAGATGGATCGCTTCATACGTTGAGAGTGCATCTGCCTAGACCTTTAGCTAAGGAGATAACCGTCTTTTTGACTCCATTCCTAGATGGGGTGATTATCAAACAGCGTTGATGGCCTTGAATAGTTGGAAGGCCTTCAGGTTGCTTGCTGAGGACATTTAGTAACCGAATCTGATGAATCGGTGAGGGCCCGGAGGGGTAACTCTTAGTCCGAGGATCACGAGCACGGCAAAACCATTTTCTGAAGAGGCTCCATGGCAACGCAGGGTTACGAGCGCGAGGTTGTCGTACTTGCTGGAAAGCGCACAGGCTTTGGCACATTCGGCGGATCTCTGAAAGACTTGTCCGCCACTGATCTGGGGGTTTTCAGTAGTACTGCTGCCATTGAAGCAGCTGGTATTACTCCTGATCAAATTGACCACACATTTTTTGGAAATGCCCTCCAAACCTCTGCTGATGCCATTTACTTGGCACGGCATATTGCCCTTCGGTCTGGCATCCCTGACGAAAAACCTGCCCTTACGATCAATCGCCTGTGTGGATCAGGATTCGAAGCAGTGGTGCAGGGGGCCAAGGAGATCATTTTAGGTGAGGCCGACGTAGCCCTGACAGGCGGAACTGAGTCGATGAGCCAGGCGCCGCATGTTGTACGAGGTGCTCGTTGGGGCGGCCTGAGGCTTGGGCCCGCAAGCGGGCAATTCGAAGATCTACTCTGGGGCGCGCTGACTGATACAAACTGCGGCCTCTCGATGGCACAGACTGCTGAGGAACTAGCAGAAAGATACGGTGTGACACGGTCGGAGGTGGATGAAGTTGCGTTTCATTCACAGCAGAGGGCTAAGACAGCATGGGATGATGGCCGTTTTGACATCGAGGTTACGGGTGTCGGGCTCAGGACGAGAAAAGGCGAGACGACGTACAGGACTGATGAACACATACGTCCTGATACCACTGTTGAGGGTCTCTCTGCTCTAAGGCCGTACTTTAAGGATGACGGTTTAGTAACGGCAGGTAATGCGAGCGGCATGGGTGACGGCTCTGCAACTGCAATTCTTGCGAGTGCTGAATGGGCGGAAGCGAACGGTATTGAACCCCTGGGTCGAATCATCTCGTGGGGCTTTGTTGGTGTGGAGCCACAGGTGATGGGTATCGGCCCAGCACCTGCCTCAAGGCTAGCACTCGACAAAGCCGGATTATCCCTTGAGGATATGGATTTGGTGGAGATCAATGAGGCATTTGCAGCTCAGTATAAGTCAGTCGAAAAGGAATTAGGGCTCGATCCTGAAAAAACAAATGTGAACGGGGGCGCTATAGCGCTCACCCACCCACTTGCAGCCTCAGGTGCCCGGATCACGATTCACCTCTTGCATGAGCTACGTCGTCGAGGTGGAAAGTTCGGGCTTGGTTCTGCGTGTATCGGAGGAGGGCAGGGTGCTGCCATCGTGCTCGAAGCAAGTTGACTCATAAGCTCTAGCTCAATACCGAAGGGTTCTGGAGGAGTCCTTATAGAGAGCTAGTAATGCTCCTGAGAATGAATCTTTAAAGAGAACGGAGGGAAGTCTTGGACATCAGAAGAGTCGGTGTGGTGGGATGCGGTCTGATGGGAAGCGGAATCGCCGAAGTGGCTGCCAAGAGCGGGTTCGATGTCATGGTTCGGGAAGTTGATGATGAGGTAGTGGCAAGGGGTAAGAACCGGATCAGACAATCCATGGACCGGGCAGTAGAAAAAGAGAAAATGACGCTTACAGAGCAGCAGGCCGCTTGGAGTCACCTCCACTTCACGGCTGAAGTGTCCGAGCTTGAAAGTGCAGACATAGTAGTTGAAGCGATTATCGAGAATCTGGATGCCAAGGCAAAACTCTTCCACGAGCTGGACGTACTTTGTCCTGAGCACACAATTTTCGCATCAAATACAAGTTCTCTAACGGTTACTGATATTGCGGCAGCTACCTCTAGAGCAGACCGGTTTGTCGGCCTCCATTTCTTCAATCCTGTACCGGTCATGAAGCTTGTGGAAGTTGTTAGGACAATCGCTACGAGCCAGGAGACCGTAGACCGTGCGGTGCAGTTCTCAAAAGCTCTTGGCAAGGTACCGATTGCGGCGAAGGATAATTCAGGTTTCGTCGTAAACCTTCTGCTGGTGCCTTATCTACTGGATGCCATACGGCAACTCGAGCATGGAGTTGCGACTGTTGAGGATATTGACGCGGCCATGGCCCTTGGGCTTGGGTATCCGATGGGCCCATTCATACTCTGCGACTTTGTTGGGATAGATACGTTGCACCAGATCAGTGAGATCATGTTCGATGAGTACAGGGATCCGCGATATGCACCACCCCCACTACTAAAACGAATTGTGACGATGGGAAGGTTTGGTCGGAAAAGTGGGAAGGGGTTTTATGACTGGTCTGGTGAAAAACCCATAGCGCTACCCGTTTAACCCAGTCAGCTCTGCTGGGCGGGTTCGAAAGAGAGGTTAGCGCTTATTACGACGTTGTCGGCGACGTTCGCGACGAATTGCTGCTTCCCGTTTGCGTTTCCTTTGTGCGCTAGGCTTCTCATAATACCGTCGTTTCCGTAACTCAGAATAGAGTCCAGATCTTTGCACTTTCCTCTTAAAGCGGCGAAGTGCCCGCTCGAGGCTTTCATTATCCTGTACGACTACTTCCAAGGAGATCACACCCCTTTGCTGTTAAACCAGAAAAGCAGAGCCCAAAAGTCTATAATCGGATCCCTGTGACGGCAACGGGATCATAAGGAATTTTCAGTTTAGGGTAGTCGTCCTTCCCTGTGTAATGTGTGCGTATATAGGCGGTATGCCTCCGGATGGGCAAGGAAGTCTCTAGCCCAGCTTTGAAAGTCTGGCAATGGCAACAATCGTTCGATATGGTCCACAACCATCATGGCGAATTGGACGCGGTCTTTTGATAAAAAATCAATACTTTCTCCCGCTAAGATCTCATCGACAGTACCCTCGAAATTGTCTGGGGTAATAAGGCTTATGAAGTGTGAAACCTGGTCTAGCCTGTATGAGCTATACATAGATCGTAGGCGATCTAGCTCTATCTCGTTTGGAGGCATAGTCTCATCTGTAGCCCAATCTCCTGCGATGTCCTGAGAATTTTTCTGCAGTAATCTCCGGAATTGCCCACGAAGCTGCTGTCCAACAAGACCATCCGGACTTCGTGTGTTCAGCACTGAGTCGAGTAGCCCTGCCAAGAGAGGCTTCCCTAATCCTCTCGCTTTCTCATGGATTTCTGCCTCGGAAGATTCGATGAAGATGTCAGTTGTCCGGATTTCGTCCTCACTGAGCTCGCTATACCCAGGGCGGAAAGAGAAATACCCCCGCCACTCTCCTGCCTGAGTAACAAATGTCACGAGAAAACAGGCCCAGGATTCACCCTCCTTCTGGATGAAGGCGACTGATCGCCTACGTTCGCTGAGTGTCATCTTGATCGATCCATGTCGGCTGTCCGAAGATGTTAGAGACAAAGTATCAGAGCAAGAAATATTTATCTGTCCTAAGCTACGAGAGCTAAACTATTTCTTGCGGACGATGTCAAAAGATTGTTATCGTTAGGGCCGATACCACGACCAAGTTTCGGCAAGAGTTTTGCTGTTACTGAGATTATGTTCTTGATGCGATGGGAATCTAACCCGGCCTATAAGGCCGGGTTTCTTTTCCAATAAAACTACTGAGTAGTTCTATGGATCTGACAACTCACATACAGGCACGGCCCGAGGCTATGGGGGATGTCCCGGGAATCTGTCAGCTACCGCTCACACGAGCTGTCGTGCAATACCGCGAACTGCATGAAATGGATACACCAGGTGGTAGGATCGAAGACATTGGGCTTGCGCTAGTTGTAGAAGGACAGCAGGCCGGCTCAGCTGAGGTTCTCGATCTTGGCAGTGGTCGGATAAAGGTGCTTGATCTTAGCACTGAGTTAGTTGTACTGGATTGGGTGTATGAACCTACCCTTGGGTACGTTACAGAACTAATCACAGAAGCTGCGAAGACAAAACAGGACGAACCTCTTCGCAGTTATGCCTATAAGCTCGGCTTAAGGGTTTTAGAAAGAGTTGGTTTTGGCCCGCTTACAAGGCCGACTCTGCTCCGGATCGGATATCGTGATATTTGTCGTGATTTTGATCTGCACGAAGGAACGTCAATCAGATTTGTTCTCGGCCCCGGCCGGATCACCCGCGCATACCTGAATTATGATGCGTGTGCTCTATCTTTCAAGACAGCTTTTATGGAGCCAGATGCTCCGCTAGAACATGCTTTGTTGGATGCTTTCAATTCAGCTGAGGTCCGCCGTTTCGAGATAATTTCTGAGGCTGACTCTATCGAATACCAGGTTCGCTTGGCTTTACCAACAACCTTTACGGAGACCCGCGCGAGTCTCGGGGCCATGAGGCGTGGCCTAGCTGCTCTCATGGCGCGCTTTGAGCCTGACCGCTTTGAGTCTGTGGGCCACCTGATGGATACGTTTGGTCAGCGAGAAACTCTGGCGGGACTTCGTGTACGAGACCCCCAAGCTCGGTCAGTGGAGATTGGTCACCGGTTGTCATCAGCACTCACTGTGCATTAACGAGCTAGACATACGACCAGACCCTGGCAGTTAAGCTCGAGCCATTTGTGAGGTTCTGGAGGCTAATATTCAGTTTAGGTGACTCGTGACTGACTAATCACGCCTTTTGTAGGGGATGTCATGTTCCATGATAACGCGCTTGGCAGATGACGGTTGAGCGCTCGATGACCTCTCTAAACGTGGAACTAAAAGCATTCTTTTGTTGAACTTTGTAAAAGTCTATTTTTTGCAAAAAATTGGTGTATCGTTTCATATAATGTGCGCTGGATCCCAGTGAGCAAACTCCGTGAGCCACTTAGACTTCCGCGAATGAAATGAAGAAGAGGTTAAGCTGCGATTGTGTTTAGGAACACCTGGTTTCTAAAAATTATAGAATTCCTAAGTCGTTGTAAGACAACGACTTAGGAATCGGTATTTTTGTGTAGTTTAGGTAACAAAGGGGTTGCGCGTCGCTTCAAGTAACCTTAATGTGACTCGCGTTACTGAGGATGTCGGCACCCTCCTACCGTAGCCATCGCGTGTTCGATCCGCGATATGCGGTACCGTATAAATCCGTGATTTTACACTGTCATCTTGGGTGAGGTGCGTCTATGTGGGAAACGTGTTCCGTTGAGTTGAAGGTGCGCTTGCCGCGGGATATTGCTGAACAGGCCAAAGAAGCTCAGGAAACCGACCCAGAGTTCCTGAGTCGGGTGGTCCTGTACGGAATGACACGACGTTCGATTTACCGACACTTGCGTGATCAAAACCACGCCCAGGACAGCCAGCCCTTACGAGAGGGACTGTAAGTAGTTCCGTAAGAGCCTACGGACCGGTAGCTTTCGCCAAGAAAGCCCCTTGCAGGTAGGAATCTTTCATAAGCGGCAGTCTGGCAGTTCTTCATGTCCAACGGGAGGGTGGCCTTGGGCGCAGTCGAGAGAGGCTCAGAAGAGCCACTTGAGGTTCTGCGCGCTAAGTACCTTGATTACTGCTCAGCCCAGGTTGCAGATCTCCTTCTCTATCTGACCCCAGATGAGATTTACCTCTTAGCTCAGAGGGCCTATCGTGAAGAAAGCGAAGAGGGTGAGCTTTCCTATGTGGAGATGGTTCGGAGTGCAACTGATTGGTTATCCCAGAAGGTGGCTCTCCCACCGTTTGAGGTCTGGCTAGAAGATTACCAGGCTCATCCAGAAAGCTATGCTGAGTACTTCATCGGGCTATGGAAATCCGAGGCCGAAATGAGTTTAGACGACTGACTCGTCGCACTCTGAGAGGAACATTAGGCTGATGTCTAGGACAGTTTACTCAGTGAGGATCACTGTCGGAGATTAGGCACTGATTAGTTTCAGGAAAATATCTAGCTCTGTCACACCTCTAGGGATCTACTCCTAGAATGGAAGATCATCTATCGGTTCTGTGCTTCCGGACTCAGAGCTGCTAGGGGCAGCTTCGCCTTCTGGCCCACCTCCACCGCCATAGTTGCCACCACCTGTCGATCCCAGCATGACCATTTCATTAACTACAATGTCAGTCCAGTAGCGAGTGACACCCTTGTCGTCTTGGGTTTGGGAGTACTCGATTCGTCCCTCAACAAAGAGTCGGTCTCCTTTCTTAACGTATTGTTCAACTACATCCACGACACGACCGAAGAAAGTCAACCGATGCCACTCAGTTTTCTCTTGCTGCTCTCCACTCCGATCAGACCAAGTGCGATTTGTGGCCATGGAAAGCTTGGCGACACGTGCACCTGAGGCAGTTGCCCTGATTTCAGGATCGTTACCGATATTTCCAATCAACATGATCTTATTTAGCGATCGGCTCATGAATACTCCTTGGTCGGATTGACGCCCGAGCAAGACTGAAGAAATAGACTGAAACGGAGGAGGGGGTCCCCCTGTACTCCGCTGATGAGGGCTAAAATAATAAGGACTTTGAGCCTGTTTTTCCATCGCTGGC
>DCAZ01000115.1:0-387 GCA_002313925.1 Gemmatimonadales bacterium UBA1120 | reverse complement strand
AGTTTGCTAGCCGGGCACATGATCGCACTGAAGAAAACGTCCTATTACGAGCGCTCTAGATAGCCGCGTTCGGGGTAGTGTTGGTTAGGCGAAACCGTTAATTTTTTTAATGCGCCACGGGATCCCTCCAGTCGTTCGTTCGTGCGTCTGAGCGGGCTTACACTCCACCACTTCCGTAACCTCGGAAGTCAGGACTTGGAGTTTCCGCCTGAGGGCGTCGCGTTAATCGGTGACAATGCCCAGGGGAAGTCAAATTTCCTTGAAGCAATCTACTATTTAGAGACGTTTAGGTCGTTTCGTGGTGCTCGCGATGAACAGCTTGTCGGGTTTGATAGCGAACTATTTCGGGTGACTGGGACTATACAGGCGACGGATGAAGAATGCGGG
>DCAZ01000144.1:4465-5196 GCA_002313925.1 Gemmatimonadales bacterium UBA1120 | reverse complement strand
CGGCGGATAGCACCTCCTGATATGAGTGCGTCCTACATGGGTGCGGCTGCGGCTCGCAAAGCGATGGAGAAGGCTGGAGTTGAGCCGGGCGAAGTTGATGTCATTATTCTAGCGACAGCTACACCCGATCGCTTTTTTCCTTCAACAGCCTGTGACACGCAAGCTTTGCTCGGGTGCTCGAATGCAGTTGCTTTTGACGTGATTGCTGCCTGTACTGGATTTATTTACGCGATGAGTGTCGCTGAATGCTACGTAGTAGCCGGTCGGGCTGAGGTGGCTCTAGTAATAGCGACTGAGAAAATGAGTTCGATTGTAGATTGGGAGGACCGCTCTACAAGCGTGCTATTCGGGGATGGCGCCGGCGCGGTGGTACTGCGACCGGCAAACGGATCTGATAGGGGAATTCTCTCCTCCCATTTGGGTTCCAATGGAGATCTTGCTGACCTCTTATATCGTCCCGGTGGCGGGTCTGCTGTGCCGTTTAGCCAACAGGTTCTTGATGAGAAAAGCCACCTTATCCGGATGGAGGGCAGGGAGGTATTCAAGCATGCTGTTCGTTGCATGGCAGACTCGTGTAACATAGCTCTGCAGAATGCAGGTCTCGTGGCGGACGATGTACAGCTACTTATACCTCATCAAGCAAATATCAGAATTATCGAGGCCACGGCAAAATATGCGGGCTTGCCGATGGAAAAAGTGTTTGTCAACGTGAACAGGTATGGAAATATGAG
>DCAZ01000144.1:0-4094 GCA_002313925.1 Gemmatimonadales bacterium UBA1120 | reverse complement strand
GACGAAGAGGGATTGATCGCTCCTGGATCAAACGTACTCACAGTAGCCTTCGGATCTGGACTGACTTGGGGAGCCATGGCACTGCGCTGGTAGCCAGATCTCTATGTCAATTGCTTTAATCTTCCCTGGACAGGGGTCACAATATGTTGGAATGGCTAAAGCCTTAGCCGAAACGGAACCGATTGCTGCCGAAACACTTGCACTGGCAGATGAAGTTCTTGGATTCAGACTTTCAAAACTGATGGCGGATGGACCAGAGGACGTGCTGACAGTTACAGAGAATGCACAACCGGCCATCCTTGCTCATTCAATTGCAGTTTTGCGCGTGATAGAAGAGCGTCTGGGTAGAGTCACATTTTCTGCGGGTCACTCGCTTGGTGAGTTCAGTGCTCATGTGGCTGCCGGAACGTTCTCCTTCTCTGATGCTTTGAAGATAGTGCGCCTAAGGGGTGAGTTGATGCATGCATCCGGTACTCGAACACCAGGGGCCATGGCAGCGATTCTTGGTCTTAGCGATACAGTGGTAGCTGATGTTTGCGCCCGTGTTACTACTGGAACGTGTGTGCCTGCTAACTTTAATTCACGCGGTCAGGTTGTGGTAAGTGGAGATATTTCAGGAGTTGATGAAGGTATCATGTTGGCTCGCGAAGCCGGTGCTAAGAGGGCTTTGAAACTCAAGGTGTCTGGAGCTTTTCACTCACCTCTGATGGAGTCGGCTGCGAAGGGGCTCGGTGACCGGTTGGATAGCACTGAAATGCGAGATCCAGAATTTCCAGTGGTCTCAAATGTCACTGCAGACCTCGTTAATTCTGCCAAGGAAGCTCATAGGCTACTCGTACAGCAGCTGACGTCACCAGTACGTTGGAGAGATTCCATCACTACGATGCTTGACGCAGGGGTCAGGCATTTCATCGAACTGGGTCCAGGTGGAGTTCTGTGTGGGTTAAATCGCAAAAATGCTAAGGGCATCCCTTGTCATACTGTGGGTGAGCCCAATGACGTGGAGGCATTCGATGAATGAGGTGTTAAGTGGACCAGATCTGAAAGGTAAGATTGCCCTGGTTACAGGAGGTTCTAGAGGTATCGGGCGCGCGATCTCAGAAGCATTCGCGTACGCAGGGGCCCGCGTCGCAATTATGGACTTGGATGGTGAGGGTGCCACAGCGGCGGCTGGTTCGCTTCCAGGTGAAGGTCACTCAGGGCACCAGGGTAATGTCGCAGACCGAGAGAGTGCTACCGGAATAGTCAAGCAAGTGCAGGAAAATCTGGGGACCATCGATATTCTCGTTAACAATGCTGGGATTACCAGAGACAACCTCTTGTTACGTATGAAGGATGAAGAGTTCGATGATGTTATAGAGGTCAACCTAAAGGGAACCTTTAATCTGACCCGTGCGGTTGGCAGGGGAATGCTCAAGCAGAGGAGCGGAGTAATCCTCAACATTGCGTCAGTGGTTGGGCTGATGGGTAATGCGGGTCAAGCCAACTACGCTGCTTCCAAGGCAGGGGTGATAGGGTTTACGAAGAGTGTTGCAAGGGAATTGGCACCACGCGGGGTGCGCTGCAACGCAATTGCTCCCGGATTTATCCGTACCGACATGACTGATGCGCTTACTGAAGATCAGATTGGGGCGCTCCAGAGCCAGATTCCGCTGGCAAGATTGGGAGAGCCTAATGATATCGCAGGTGTCGCACTGTTTCTCGTGAGCCCCGCAGCTTGCTACATTACTGGCCAAGTTTTAGCGGTCGATGGCGGTATGGTTATGGGATAGGGCATTGGGCCCTTTCTTCCTGTAGACGAATAAACGGAGGCTACATGAGCGAGTCGATCGAGGCACGAGTGCGTGAGATCATCATTAACGAGCTAGGTGTAGAGCTAGAGAAAGTCACTGATGATGCTTCGTTCGTTGAGGATCTTGGCGCTGATTCCCTCGACACGGTTGAGCTTGTCATGGCGTTCGAAGAAGAATTCGGGCTGGACATCCCTGACGAGGAAGCCGAGAAGATGAGAACTGTGGGTGACGCGGTAAGATATCTAAACAAGCAGAGCGAGAGCTGAGGCCGCACAACCACTTACGTAAGATGCTGAATGGGAATAGGAAAGAAGGGGGCCTGCGTCGCGTAGTAGTCACTGGCACTGGCTTGATTTCACCTGTAGGTAATGATGTAGAATCCTGCTGGGCGAGCATGCTAGCAGGCAGAAGTGGCGGGGGACCTGTCACACTGTTCGATGCTACCGATGACTTTGCCTCGCGTATCGCATGTGAAGTTAAGGGGTTCGATCCTCTCGAATACCTTGAGCGGAGGGAGGTCAAGCGTCATGATCGCGTGTCACAGTTCTCTGTTGCTGCATCTGCACAGGCACTCGCGTCTGCAGGACTGAATGGACCTCCTGATGGTGTAGAACCAACTCGCTTCGGTGTCATCTTCGGCAGTGGTATCGGAGGGATATCCACATTTGAAGAGCAACATAGGAAGCTGATTGAGCAGGGTCCTAAAAGAGTCAGCCCATTCTTCATACCCATGTTCATCCCGGATATCTCAGCAGGCTATATATCCATGCGTTGGAATCTTCAGGGCCCCAACTATGCTACCGTTTCAGCGTGCGCATCATCGGCGCATGCGATTGGGAATGCTATGCGACATATCCAGCATGGGGATGCGGATATGATGATTGCGGGTGGAGGTGAAGCAACGATAACCCCTATGACATATGCCGGCTTTTCCTCCATGAAAGCCTTGTCAACTAGAAATGAAGATCCTGGAGGTGCTAGCCGTCCGTTCTCGGCAGAGCGGGATGGCTTCGTGATGGGGGAGGGTGCAGGTGCCCTCGTGCTGGAGGCGCTTGAATGTGCAGAGGCTCGGGGTGCAGAGATTATGGCAGAACTCGTTGGCTATGGACTCTCAGCTGATGCCTACCACATCACCGCGCCGCCGCCTGACGGTTACGGAGCTCAGTACGCTATGCAGATGGCCCTAGACAAGGCAGGCGCCACTCCAAACGATGTCGACTACGTTAACGCTCATGGCACCTCGACGATGGCTGATGCTATAGAGACAACTGCGATCAAAGCAGTACTAGGGGAGCGGGCATATGAGGTTGTCGTCGGATCCACCAAATCGATGACTGGCCATCTGCTCGGAGCTACGGGTGCGCTTGAAACGATCGTCTCAATCTTAGTCTGTAGGACCGGAAAAATTCCTCCGACCATCAATTTCCAGGCACCTGATCCAGAGTGCGACCTTGAGTACGCGCATGGCGGGGTAATTGAGCGCCCGATTCGACTTGCGCTCTCCAATTCGTTCGGTTTCGGAGGACACAATGTTTGTCTCGCGATCCGGGGGTGGGACTGATTGACGGTTGTGGCTTATCATGGCGACTAGCATTGCCAATTCTAGAGGGCATTCAATGAGAGTTGGAACTGGCTACGATTCCCATTGCTTCGAAGAGGGTCGCAGGCTCGTGCTTGGAGGGGTACATATCCCGGGCCATCCCGGGTTGTCAGGTCACTCTGATGGAGACGCGATTACTCATGCTGTGATCGACGCAATTTTGGGTGCAGCTGCCATGGGTAACATCGGCAGTCACTTTCCGCCGGATGATGAGACCTGGAAGGGAGCTGATTCGATGGACTTGCTTGAACGAACCAGGCAAATCCTAGAGTACGAGGGTTTCAGGGTGGTCAATATTGATGTGACTGTGATCTGCGAAAAACCAAAAATCGCTCCCCATCTAGACGCGATGAAGAAGCGATTTGGGGAGGTTTTACAGCTTACCTCAGACCGTGTCTCGATTAAGGGAAAGTCAAACGAAGGATTAGGTTGGATAGGATCGGGTGAAGGTTTGGCCGTGCACTCTGTAGCATTAATTGATCGGTCCTCGAACTTTCTGGACTCAGGTAGTATAGGAGAAGGAAGCGGGGCTCCCTGATCCGACCCTTTACGGGCGTATGGAGGTAGTTGCTAGTGGCAGAGTTTCTGTCTTTGATGGACCAGATCCCTGTGGGCTTCCTCTACGTTGGATTGGGAATTGGCGCTGCGGTCGAGAATGTGATCCCAGCAGTTCCGGCTGACACCTTTGTCGCACTCGGTGG
>DCAZ01000075.1 GCA_002313925.1 Gemmatimonadales bacterium UBA1120 | reverse complement strand
AGAGGTGAGATCCGTGAAATAGAAAATCAGATGGAAGGCATGCATAATTTCATGCGAGAACTGGACGACCAGCAAAGGCCTCTCCATGAGAAGAGGATGGTGCTTGATAAAGAACGAATGATTCTAGAGCAAAAACAGAGGGACATTGAGGACCAGCGCGGACCATGGGAAGAGGAGAGGAGGCGATATGAAGACGATCTATGGTCTGGATTCGATGACTGGCAGCATGCCCGCCAACAAGAGATAGAGGAACGGCAGGAGCAGATGTGGGAGTTGGTTCGGGTCGATATGGATCAGAAGAGAGACGACACAGAAAGAGGGATGAAGGAGATGTGGAAAGAGTTTGAAAACGAATCCAGGAATTCTCACAAAAATGTTGATGTTGAATTTAAAGAAAAACGAAAAGCTATAGACCAAGAGCGACGGGAACTTGATGAAAGCCGGGATAACTTAGAACAGGCTTTTGAAGATGAACGCGAAGAAGCAATACAAGAAATCGAATCAATACGAGATGAACTCTATGAGGAGAGAGTGTCCCCAATTGAAGCAGAAATAGATCATCTAGATGAGGAAATTGGAGACAAGTTTGCTTCTATTGAGGGCTTGTACCAACAACAAGAGGAGCTTTGGGGGCAACTTGAAGGCTTAGAAGCGCAAGTCAGGAAATTGGACCAGAAAGCTGAGTTCGGATTACTCAGTGTGATAGGTGGTGCTATAAACAACGCCGAGAAATTGGAGCAAAATCCAGCCTCAATGGCTGGAGCGCCGGGAGTATCACTCGCTGACTTCTTACCGGCACCACCGTCGAGAGAATAAATTTAGAAAAACTAATTAGTCTCGTTGAGCCGTTAATTTTCAGCTCGATCATCCGCAGGTCCATCTGCGTACAACGCCTCACCACGATGTAGGCGTTGAGCAATCATGAAAGTCTGCCCGACCGCTCGAGAAGTGGGCGTATGTGCTGCCAAGTAGCGTGACATGCCTATCAGTACGTCCGTGCCTGAATGTGTTCCACGCCTCTCCCTGTATTGCTGAATCGCAGCGTCCATGATCTGGAAAAGATGAAAACCAGAGTCTTCCCTCAGCATCGCGTGCCCGAGGGCAGCAACGATGCGATCCCCTCTGTCCTGTTCTGTTAATGATCCTGCTATAAGAGCGGAGACCTCCTCCACGTTATGCTGCATGTCCATGTGATCGAAAAGAACCTGAACGGTATCTTCGATGTCTGACCCAATCCCTGACGACTCTGGCATCCTTTGGGCAGGAATATTCAGAAACCTGTCGAGGTAGACGCTCATTGCGGTGTCCAAAACGGCTCTAAGCAGATTCACAGTGGGCGCCCTCTTGAGGGCTTGGTGGACCGCATTCGCTGCCGTGAGGGTGTTGT
Organism: Gemmatimonadales bacterium UBA1120; assembly: GCA_002313925.1. Lineage (GTDB taxonomy): Bacteria > Gemmatimonadota > Gemmatimonadetes > Longimicrobiales > Gaopeijiaceae > UBA1142. The sequence continues at coordinate 1,912 of DCAZ01000075.1, read as the reverse complement.
GAACCGTATCCCAGTCGTTAAACTCGTTTGAGGTATGAAAACGTGCCATCCTTAGAAAGGCTGCGTACGCTACCGCAGACCCCATCTGTTCTGGAGTGGCCCCTTCAGAAATTGCCTCTAGGATCGCATCTAGCGAAGCAGAAGGGCAGTCTCTCAACATCACATCAGCCAGGTCGTCCTCTTTATCCCATGCCACCCTTCGCCTCTGACCCTCTTCCAAGGCGGAGGGTAGTGCTTTCCTAGCCTTCCAGACAAGAGACGAAATATCAATAGGACTTCTCCATGAGTTGAGTTCCTCGCTTCTACGTGCGGTCGCCATACCGTGAACCAGGCTAGAAAGGACAGCGCCTGCGTGATCCCAGCCGATGTGATCAAGCAGTTCAAATGATTTGTTGGCGAAATCGAGAGTATGGCCAGCATCGAGATAAATGTGATCAGTAATTGCGCCAAAAACCATATCTGAGATATCACTCTGTGGAAGCCCGACATCTATGGCACTTCGCAGACAGCGTTCCGCACCATCCTCATTCCTCACCTCCACGAAACTACGGAACCATTTATTGAAAACTTCTGAGCGAGTCTCTCCCGCCGGTAGCGGATCGACAGCAAACCTAGGGGGCTTTCCGGCGCATTCTGTCGCAACGTGACGAAGCCCCTGGTACATAGCTAGCAAGCGGTCTTCTTCGTCTAAGTCAGGCAGCAAATTCGCAGCACATGTCAGAATGCTCATTGCCTGACCCCAACCTTCATTGGAAAAAGTCATACCAAAATGGCTACCCGCCTCCAAAGCAGCGGTGTAGTCGCATCCGGCTGAATCCAGTCCCAGAACAGATTTCGCGATAATTAGACGGATATTGTCTTCCAGTCCGACCTTCAGCCTGCTATGCCAGTGCTCCACCCTGTCTATTGGCATTGGAGAAGGGTCGACCCATACGATTCCTTTGGAGACAGTGACATTGAAGGCTGCCACATCATCAGCGAACGGATCAAATGTGCCTCCGCTGCAAAGATCGAACCTCGCGTGGTGCCAATGGCAGGTCAGGATGCCGTCCTTTACAGTACCCCTGTCCAGCGGAAAGCCCATGTGGGGACACCGATTGTCTACAGCAAACGCACCTTTTTCGTGAGGGAAAACGGCAATTGCATGACCACCTCCCGATACTACGATGCAACCACGGGACTTGAGTTCCTCCATAGTCCCGACGCGCACCTGTTTTGAGCTAACCGATACCATAGCCTACCCTCTCTACGACACAATCAGATCTCCGCTGCAAATTAACATTTCAATCGGCATCATACATGAACGGAATGGGTGTCAGCCACCCAGGCAGAGCAAGGCCACCCGTGGATGGGGTAGGGCCTCTATATAGGGTGGTTACGGCGTGCGGCTGAGGGGGAATCACCGAAACGGGTACAGGGAAGGTCGATTTCTCCAATTATTCCGGTTCTTCTGATATTTTGATATCCTCACGGCACAACCAGCTAATGGATTTTCCCATGTATCTGGATCAGACTGGAATTGTAGTCTTTCTAATCGCCGATAGGAGAAATCAGAGATGAAGTTAAACAAAATCGAGGCTCCGTTATTGGCATTCTTGGGAACTCAGATCCCCTTGCCATGGTGATGAGTGTTGCCGGGTTTGCTCGGATTGATCGGAATATCTTCATCCGGGCTGGCTCTCGCACCCGCGTTGCGGGGGCTAACATGGCCGCTCTTCATAGTTTCGTTGCTAGTGCTCAGTCGCAGCTGGTATCTAGAAGCTTCTGGCAGGAAAGCGCCTAAATCGCGTTGGAAAACAACCAGCCGTGTGGTGGTCTTGTTATCAACCGCTTTCTGGGTAGCCGTGTGGTGGATTAGGTTTATAAGAGTTTTTGGAGAGGCATGAGAGTTCCATCGATTAGTTGTGACGAA
>DCAZ01000119.1 GCA_002313925.1 Gemmatimonadales bacterium UBA1120 | reverse complement strand
TGGATATCTAGCTGTGCGTGAAGATCTCGTTGGATGATTTCAGGTGTCCCCTCACAACATTCATCTCGGATCCGGTGCCCTTCTAGTTAGCTTCCCCGTTTAGAAACAAAATTCGGTTAAATCCTGTAGCATCAATAAGGGGATGATGATTACTCAACTCTTCATAGGGTGGTCGCAACACTATCTCCCTAATTCAAGTATATCCTCATAGGGAGGACACACTTTTTTGCTAAATTGCACAGCAAGCCCAATTAGATGATTAAACAAGAAATGATAAGCCACGCTGAAATCTCCCGTGACCAATCTGGAAGCAGATCGGCCCTCAATAGCATGCCCATTCCAAAAGTGTCAGCAAAGAAAGATCCCAGTGCAGTGTGGCTTTCGAATACTAAGATCTCTCTATCTGTGCTAGCGTTAATCGCTATTAGTGTCACCACACCACTCTGCGCTCAACAGATCTCAACTAGGTCTCTATCACTCGACGAAGCACTTGAGATAGCGCGGGAAAACAACCCCAGCTTTCTGCAGTCAAGAAACGATGAGTCACTCTCAAATTGGGATGTGCGACAAGCTTATGCAGCCCTGTTACCCAGCGCCTCTGTTGGTTCCGGTGTCTCATGGCAAGGCCCCGGTGAACAGCAATTCGGAAGCTTGACACTCGGAGATTTGGGCTTTGGGAACCAACCCTCATACTACTTCTCCAATTATAATATCGGCCTCAATTACTCAATCGATTGGAGAACGATCAAGGGACCAGCACAGGCGAAAGCTCAAAGGGGTGTCACCCTTGCTCAGATTGATCTCGCTGAAGCAAGTCTCGTCTCAACCGTAACCAATGCTTACGTAGAGATACTCCGACAACAGGAGGCTTTGAGACTGGCTGAGCAACAACTTGAGAACAGCCAATTCAACCTCCGACTAGCCCAAGGCCAACTAGAAGTGGGCTCAGTAACACCAATAGATGTTGGACAAGCTGAGGTCCAAGTTGGTCGTTCTGAAGTGACAGTACTTCGGACCCGCAACTTGTTGTCTACAAGTAAGATGAGACTTCTTCAACAATTAGGATTAAGGGTCAATGAAGACGTCGCACTCTCAACTGAATTCACACTTTCGGAACCTACCTGGAATCTCGAAACTCTGACAGACATGTCGCTTGATCGAAACCCGACACTTCGAGCACGACGAAGATCTAAGGAAGTAGCAGACATTGGGATAAGCTCAGCTCGCTCTTCATATTTCCCATCCCTATCTATCTCAACCGGATGGAGTGGGTTCACCCGAGAGGCTAGCAATACAGACTTCCAGGTGGTACAGGCTCGGGCTCAGGTGGCTTCATCTGTAGCTCAGTGTGTGCAAACCAATAATCTCTACTCTCGCCTTGCCGATCCTCTTCCGCCCTTTGATTGCTCACGATTTGCGTTCACAGATGAACAGAGACAGGGGATCATCGATGGCAACAGGGCATTCCCATTCAACTTCCAGGGTTCTCCCCCCAGTGTCTCTCTCCGCCTCCAGGTTCCGATTTTCCAGGGTCTCAGTCGAGAACGGAACCTGCAGGCAGCACGCCTTCAAAGGGATGACATGGTACAGCAGGTACGGGAGCAGGAATTAGCTCTAGAGGCAGATCTGTCGATTGGTACCGCCAATGTCCAAACAGCATATGAGAGTGCTCTCTTAGAAGAACGCAACCGAGAATTAGCTGATCAGCAGCTAACTCTCGCCCGTGAACGCTATCAGTTGGGAGCAATTACCTTCGTTGAACTCGTAGATGCGCAAACGTTACTGGCTCAGGCCGAAAGGGACCGCATAGCAGCGGTCTTCGCTTATCATGATGCAGTAACTAGTCTCGAAGTACTTGTTGGAACATCCCTTCGGAACTGACACCTAACAAACCAGACAGAGACGATCTAGCAAAAGACATGCAAAGACGAACTAAGGTTATTATCGGGATTATCGTCATCATCTTGTTAGCATCTGCTGCCATACTCCAGACGATGTTTGGAGGTGATCGAGGAATCACCGTGCGTATCGAGGAGACTCAGCGACGTGATCTCGTTGAGGTCGTAACCGCAAGTGGGAATATCAGACCTCGTCGAACGGTCAACATTAGTTCTGATGTTTCTGCCAGAGTTGCAGAACTGTTGGTTGATGAAGGCCAGGACGTCGTGCAGGGACAAGTACTCCTTCGCTTAGAGCCGGATCAATACGAAGCCGCGTTATCACGTACCCAAGCAGCTCTCGCTCAAACGCAAGCACAGCAAACTCAGCAAGAGGCTAATCTCTTACGTACACAGCGCGACCTAGATCGCCTTCTGGCTCTTCGATCCCGTGATTCTATCTTGGTGAGTCGTCAACAGGTCGATGATGCACGTACTAATCTAGATGTCTCAGAAGCAACTCTCGCCTCAGCACGGCATGGAGTGTCACAGGCTCAGGCTGCGGTTGAGGAAGCTACTGAACAGGTCTCGAAGACCATCTTTGTCGCACCCATGGATGGCAAAGTAACGAGGCTGAATGTTGAAGAAGGGGAGACGGTTATCATCGGTACGATGAACAACCCGGGCTCACTTGTACTTACTATCTCTGATCTTTCTGTAATTGAAGTTGTTGTCCAGGTAGACGAAACCGACGTCCCTCAGATTTCGTTAGGCGACAGTGCAACAATTCGCATCGATGCCTTCTCTAACGAGTATTTCTCCGGCCAGGTCACAGAAATCGGTAACTCGGCGATCAACCCGCCATCTCAGCAATCAGCGGGTCAGCAGGCTGCGATCGACTTCGAAGTCGTAATCACACTAGATGAGAACGATGCATCTCTCCGTCCAGACTTGTCCGCTACAGCTGACATCGTTACCGAAATGCGTAGAAATGTTATTTCAGTACCAATCATCGCGGTCACGGTTCGAGAAACTGAATCTGCGGATCTTAATCAAGTGACCGGCGCGACAAGTCCGGGGGCAGGTGATTCCTCTCAAGGAAAAGATGACTCTCGGGATGAGGAAGGTGTCTTCATCGTAGTTAATGGCACTGTCACGTTTACTCCGATCAGACTGGGTATCGCCGGTCAAGAATATTTTGAGGTCCTCGCTGGTATAGACATCGGAGACAACTTGGTCGCAGGTCCTTACCAGATGATCCGCCAGCTACAAGACGGGGATTTAGTAAGGAATACGGATGACGACATCACTGGCGGTTTCCAGTTTGGCATAGGCGGCGGCGGTGATGGTGGAGGCAGCGGCTTCCGGATCAGAATCGGCGGATCTGATTGATGCTGACTGAAGTCTCTCCAGCAAGCTGACAGATTAGATGCAGGTCTGGGAAGGCGTCATCCTCGCCATGCAGCAGCTTCGCTCGGAGAAGCTGAAAAGCTTTTTTAGCCTCATAGGTGTGATCCTAGGAGTAATGTTCTTGATCGTAGTTGTGACGATCATCGAGGGTCTCGACCGCTATGTGCGCGAAGAAGTCACCTCACAGGTATTCGGCATCAGTACGGTGACCCTTCGCCGTTGGCCCGAAGTTGCTATTAATACAGACGAGGAGAGGTGGCGCCGTCGGATGCGAGCACCCCGACTTCGCTACGAGGACGCAGAAGCAATTCGTGCCCAACTCACGATCCCAGCACGAATCGCAATCCAAAGCAACTCAGGAGGAACGGCAGTTGCGGACAATGGTCGTACTGCTACTGGGGTGCAACTGATCGGAGCATCCCCCGAGGTCTTCCCCGTCCGCAACCTCAAGATTGACCGTGGTCGAGCTTTCACTGGACAAGAAGCGGCCGCCGGCACCCCAGTCCTCGTCTTGGGTTTTGAGACTTCCGAAGTCCTTTTCGAAGATCTTGATCCGATCGGACATACGGTCCGTTTGAGGGGGTTCCCCTACAGGGTGATCGGTGTACTCGAAGAGCGAGGCTCACTGTTCGGAATGTCACTCGATAACTTTGCAGTCGCTCCCCACCAATCACCGATTCAAGCGGTACTCAACCCTCCTGGGATTGTGGACGAAGTAATTATCCAAACCGTCAACCCAGACCGCCTCCTTGAGGCTCAGATGGAGGCCGAGGGTATCATGAGGACCAGGCGCCTGTTAAGGCCCTCGGAAACAAACAACTTTGCATTGGAAACCGCGGACGATGCCATAAGCTTCTGGGACAATATTTCCCGGGTACTCTTTACGGCACTTCCAGGTCTCGTAGCCATATCTTTGGTGGTCGGCGGAATTGTGATCATGAATATTATGCTGGTCTCGGTGATGGAGCGTACCCGGGAAATCGGAGTGCGAAAGGCACTAGGAGCGCGACGCCGAGATATCCTCGCACAAGTCCTCATCGAATCAGCAACTCTGTCGACAGTGGGTGCGATTTTCGGGGTCCTAGCAGGCATTGGAATCGCTACACTCGTAGCATCTTTCTCACCGATGCCCGCTGCGGTCAGCCCCAAGTGGGTAGCGCTTGGAGTCGGTCTCGGTCTGAGTGTGGGCATCGTTGCTGGAGTATATCCAGCTTTTCAGGCTTCGAAGCTCGATCCTGTGGATGCACTCCGGTATGAGTAATCTAAGGCCGCAAGAGGGGGCATCGAGATTGGCTGCCCTTAATGAAGGCCTCAAGATAGCCTTTGAGGCCATACGTACCAACGTTATTCGTTCCGCACTCACGATTCTCGGTGTCGCGGTAGGTGTGTCGGTCGTCGTAGCGCTAGCCGCTGTTATTACAGGTATCCGGACTAGTGTCATGGAAGCCTTCGAGGCTAGCGGCCCCAATAATTTCATGGTTACCCGCTTCGATTTCACAGCGGTACGAATTTCTGATGTAGGAAACGGCCGGCCTCCATGGTGGAACAAGCCTGAGATTGAGCCTGAAGAAGCTCGTGCGCTAATGAATCTTCCAACGGTTGATGAAGCACTCTACACATTTAATTTTTCTACTGACATGTCCTTTGAGAGCCACCAGGTACGTGGTGTACAGTCGACGGGATACTCTTCCGGGTGGCCGAAGTACACACTTGGCGACTTCATCGCCGGTAGGGACTTCACTCCTGCAGAGGTAGATCAGAACCGATCTGTTGTGGTATTGTCCGCTGAATTGGCTACAGAACTTTTTGGCCAACGTGATCCGATCGGAAGGCGCGTTCGAATGCTGAACCGGTGGCGCGGAACACAAGAGCCGTTTTCAGTAGTTGGTGTCTTTGAGACCGAGCCTAATGTTTTTAGTAATGCGATCGAGCACTGGGCTATCTTCCCGTGGACAGCCGCCAACCGGAGGTTGCGCCAATCGATGTCTCAAGCACAAATCATGATTGTGCCAATAGATTCCGTTTCAATGGAACGTGCCCAGGATGAGGTGATTGCAACAATTAGAGGAATGAGAGGGCTTGGGCCGAGGGACGATAATAATTTTGCTGTGCTTGGTTCTGCTCAGATCCTTGATCTCTTTAATCAACTGACTGGAGTCTTCTTCTTGGTCATGTTTGCACTCTCATCAGCTGGCCTGCTTGTGGGCGGAGTTGGAGTTATCGGGATCATGCTCATAAGTGTTACAGAGAGAACAAGAGAGATCGGTGTCCGAAAAGCCGTAGGAGCGACAAGAAGAGAGATCCTATGGCAATTCCTCGTTGAGGCATCAGCCTTAACAGCTATGGGCGCCGCTGTCGGTATGCTCATGGGTTGGGTGCTCGCAACTGGTATCGCTACCTGGACTCCACTTCCAGCAAAGATTCCCGTGTGGGCTGTGGGTACCGCACTCGGCATGGCATCACTCACAGGAATGCTCTTCGGCCTCCTACCGGCAATCCGTGCGAGTCGGCTATCGCCAATCACAGCGCTCCGTTTCGAGTGACTGAAAACAGCGAGATACAAACGTTGCGAGAGCCACTCGACGTGCTTGCAGTCATGGCACATCCGGATGATGCGGAACTCCTCTGTGGAGGTACCCTAATCAAGAGCGCTCACCAAGCTCACCGGGTGGGAGTTATTGACCTCACAGCAGGTGAAATGGGAAGCTCCGGATCAGCCACAATTCGAGGAAAAGAAGCGGACCACGCCGCGGAAATTATGGGGCTTGTGGAACGCCGCTGCTTAGGTCTGTCAGACGCGGATCTTGAGAACAACCGGGAGTCCCGTCATCGCCTAGTCGAGCATCTACGGACCCTTCGGCCTAGAACTGTGATCACTCATTGGCCGGTCGGGCGCCACCCTGACCACCGTATTGCAGCCGAACTCGTGAGAGATGCCTGTTTTCTGAGCGGTCTCAAGAAACTTGATATCGAAGGGGAGCCGTTTCGGCCGATAAAACTGGTTTACGCAACCGCATTTCGTGAAGACGCATCCCCTCCGGATTTCGTGGTAGATATAACAGACCACGTAGACAGAAAACTCGAAGCGATATCTGCATATAGTTCCCAGTTCGACGGAGCAACAAAGGGCGGAGAGATTTTACCAGGCGGGGAACGCCCGTTGACAGAGCAAATCCGTATGCAGCTAGCCCATTACGGATCGCTCATTCGCGTACCATACGGTGAGCCCTTCCGAATCTCGGAGGCACTCGAGGTAGAGGATCTTACAAAGCTGAGCGTATCAACTTTCTAGCTATCCTCCTTATTTTTATTCTATATCCTACAAACAATCTCAAGAACGATACGACGCCATGACGGCACCTCTGCGCCGCCCACTCGCAGAACTCGAGCCTCGGCAACACCCCCGCTGAGCATCCATGGCCATAGCCAACATCCAATCTCAGCCGGAAGGTGCCCAATTGGATCCCCAGAGTCGAGATGCACCCAAACTTCCGGTTCAGTTTGTACTGGGGGATCAGCAATAAGTTGGAGCATATCTCCATCCTTAACCGCATCGATATACCGGTCACGCCCGGCAAAAATGGTGCCATGAACAGTCGAACGGAAACATGTCGGGCGTCCGTCAGGAAATGGTGGAGCAATCTGCATCTTCAGTGCTAGCTAGTTAGGGAGTAGGGCCCGGACCGGAGGGCGGTTAACTTACGAGCCGTGTCCTCCGTAGCAACACGAGACCGGAGTCGAGTACGATTTTATGAAGGCGGTTTACCTCGACCATGCCGCAACGACCCCCATCCGAAATGAGGTTCGTGAGGCAATGGAACCGTACCTCTCTGAATCCTTCGGGAATCCCTCAAGCCTTCACAGGTGGGGACGAGAGGCGTCTGCAGCTCTTGAGGACGCAAGGGCTACCGTAGCTGAAGCACTCGGTGCACACTCCCGAGAAATTTACTTCACCCGAGGAGGGACTGAATCCGACAATCTTGCAGTTCTTGGCTGCTGCGGGTTTATGAAAACTCACGAAAAACGGCTCACATTAGTGGTGAGCGCAATCGAGCATAGTGCAGTTCTAGATCCAGCCAAACTAGTCACAGAGCGGCAAGGCATAGACCTGGTCACACTCCCAGTTTCACAAGACGGGGTACTCGACCAAGAGCTCATTAGGTTAGCACTGGAATCTGGACCTACAGTCGTTTCACTAATGTGGGTGAATAATGAGACAGGATTGGTCTTTCCAGTTCCTGAAATATCAAGCCTCGTCAATGAACTAGGTGGCACTATTCACACGGATGCTGTCCAAGCTGTTGGGAAGATACCAGTAAACGTCAGAGAGTCTTCGATTCACCTACTGACAGCCTCCGGGCACAAGATATACGGTCCAAAAAGTACAGGGATACTTTTCGTTCGTTCTGGTGTGGATTTAGTGCCCCTCGTACACGGTGGCGGGCAGGAACAAGCACTCCGAGCTGGGACTGAAGACGTTGCGGGTGCAGTAGGTTTCGCTTGCTCGTTACGGCTTGCCGTTGAGGAACAACAGCAATTGTCCAAACGACTTACAGCGCTCCGCTCTGTTCTTGAAAAACGTCTTCTGAAAATCATCCCTAGGCTCCGTATTAACGTGCAAAATGCAAACCGTGCCTCACATATTTCAAGTATTGCTATTGGTGACATTGATGGAGAAGATCTCCTCGCTGCCCTCGACCTCGAAGGTATAGCAGCATCTGGTGGTTCAGCCTGTGAGAGTGGAAGTACACAGACCAGTCATGTGATCACAGCCTTATACGGAGAGGAAACTTCTACCGCGACCGTTCGATTCTCACTCGGCTGCGAGACCACCGAGCAAGAGATCGAACAGACCATAATCAAGCTCACCAGTATCGTTACACGACTCCGGAAGCTGGGGGCAGCATCGTGAGCAGGATTCTAATGGCTATGTCCGGTGGAGTAGACTCATCTGTGGCGGCAGCACTTCTTGTGGAACAAGGCCACGAGGTAGTGGGTGTCACGATGAAAACCTTCTGCTATTCCGAGACTCCTGATCACTCTAAAACATGTTGTGGACTCGATGGAATAAGTGACGCTAAACGAGTCGCCACCGCACTCGGGATTCCCCATTACGTTTTCGATGTCGAAGACGCGTTTGATCGTGATGTGATTGATGACTTCGTAACCCAATACGCTCAAGGGAAAACGCCAAACCCGTGCGTGAGATGTAATGGATACATCAAATTTCGAGATCTTTTGTCCCGGGGTCGCTCTCTAGGTTGTGACCTTATTGCATCTGGCCACTACGTACAGATCGAGCACACCCACTCTCAATCAAGAATCCTGAGAGGTCACGACGCACAGAAAGATCAATCGTATTTTTTATGGGCCCTTCCTCACGCCATGCTAAAAAGCCTGTTATTCCCTGTGGGCAACCTTACGAAGGAACAGGTGCGCGAGCATGCTCAGGCTCAAGGACTCGTGAACGCGAACAAGCCCGAGTCACAAGAGATCTGCTTCGTTCCCACTGGTGATTATCGAGATCTTCTTCGAGAGCGCCTAGGAGAACTACACCCCGCTCTGCAGGCCGGGTATCTAGTACGCAGATCTGGAGAGATCGTAGGAGAACATAATGGCTATGCCGGCTTCACGATCGGCCAGAGAAAAGGACTTGGCGGAGGATCTCCGGAACCGATGTTCGTCTTGAGCATTATTCCGGATACCAAAGAGGTCGTCGTGGGTACTCGTGCTGAACTGTTTGATGACATTGTGATTATCAGTGGACTCAACTGGCTGGGAGAACCCATTGAGGATGGTACAGAAACCTTGGTGCAATTGAGATATCGAGCTCCAACTGTCCTAGCGCTAGTGAGTCATGAGAAAAGTCAAATTGTTCTAAGACTTAAAGAAGCCCAGGCAGCGGTAACACCCGGTCAATCAGCGGTACTTTTTGATCAAGAAAATCGCTGCTTAATAGGAGGGGGTACAATTGTAAGTGCTCACTCTAGTGATTAATACGGCATGCCCGTGGCAGTGGCGAACTCTTCCATTGCCTGGTGCTCTTCCTCTGTAAGTTCTTCAGGCACCCCAACTAGCACTTCCACGTATTGGTCACCTATGTGACCATCTCTTTCAACCCCGTGACCCTTTATTCTAAACTTACTACCGGACTGGGTACCTTCTGGGATTCTAAGTATCACCTTTTGTCCAGATACCGTTTGGACTTTGATCTTTGACCCTAGTGTTGCTTGCACAATATTGATCGGTACCGCTACGTGAACATCAAGACCTTGCCTCTTGAAGAAACGATGCGGCTCTACCTTGAAGGTTATAATCAAGTTTCCACGTTTCCCCCCGCCGTGACCCTTCTCTCCTTGGCCAGAGAGTTGAACTTTGGCACCTGTATCCACCCCGGGAGGAACACTTACCTGGAGCTTACGCTGCTGTCGGAGAGTCCCCTGACCAGCGCAGGAACCACAAGGCACTCCTGGAATTTTCCCTCGACTAAAGCACCTTGGACAAGGACGTTTTACGGCAAACCCACCCTGACCAAATGAAATGTCCCCGGTTCCACCGCACTCCGGACATCTCTGACTCTCTGTTCCGGGTTTTGCGCCCCCTCCACCACATGTTGCGCAGTCCTCTGTGAAAGAAACATCGATTGAGATCTTTCCTCCGCGTACAGCCGTAAGAAATGGGATTTCAAGCACATATTCTAGGTTTTTCCCACTCTCTCTTCGTCTTTTCTGAGTACCCGAGGAACTTCTATTCCCAAGATCGAAAAGTGAGCTAAACAAGTCGGAAACGTGCCCGAAGCCGCCCTCTAGATCATCGAAAGAAAAAACCGGATGACCTCCCTGAGGAGGACGAGTGGAATACCGTTCACCTCCCATCCCAAAGGCACTTGCGGAGCGCATTTGGTCATACTGGCCGCGCTTGGCAGGATCACTCAGGACAGAATAGGCTTCGCCTACCTCTTTGAACCGTTCAGCAGCTTTCTTATCATCCCGGTTCACGTCGGGATGGTACTGTTTGGCAAGTTTACGGAAACCCTTCTTAATCTGTTCAGCACCTGCTTTCTCGTTGACTCCGAGTATCTGATAGAAATCCTTCGTGGCAGGCGCCATCTACCCCAGACCCTCCTAGTCGTGCTTGTGGACACTCACCCGAGCTGGTCGGACGAGGATTCCCTTTAGCAAGCAACCCTTCTGAAATACCTGAGCCACTGTGTCATCTTCCTCTACCCTCTCAGCTGGAACGCGCATGATCGCTTCCATTCGCTCCGGGTCGAACAAGTCACCAAGCGGATCAATGATCTCAGCTCCTGAGTCCTGGAGGACACTAATAAATTTCTTCTCAACAAGGTTGATCCCCTCCATGACTCCTTCCACAGTCACGGTATCCACTTCCAGCTCAGCAACTCGATTTAGATCATCAAGAATGTCCAGGAATGAACAAAGGATGTCGGCCTGTGCTCTAGACCAAGACTCCAATCGATCCTGCTCGTTGCGCCGTTTGAAGTTGTTAAACTCAGCAGCAAGCCTTAGATGGCGATCCTTTAGATCCTCAAAGTCTTCAAGGACTTGAGTGAGCTGCTGCGCCTCTGTTCCTACAGTCTCATTTGCGTCCGAAATTTCTTCGACCGGTTCAAGATCCTCTTCCTGTGATATTCCTTCCGTCATCATCCTACCTTCTGGATTGGGGTTAGAACGGAACGATTTATAATTTACAACCAAGACTGCTGTCCGTTCAGGGCCTGGCCCCGAATTCTCACAGAGTTCGTAACAGCATCGCGAGTGCCGCCTGAGCTGCCCTTTCCCTTACATCATCACGATCTCCCAAGAAATCAACGGAACACGTCCTCTCTTCGCCGTTGAGGACAACGGCAAACCACACTCTGCCTACTGGCTTCTCCTTAGTTCCCCCACCTGGGCCTGCAACACCCGTCACGGCCAATCCCACATCAGAACCCAAGCGTTTGGAAGCTCCCAAAGCCATCTGAATAGCAACAACCTCTGAGACTGCACCAAATCGGGACAAGTCCTGCTGACTCACATCAAGAGCAGAAATCTTAACTGAGTCATTATATGCGATCACTCCACCAACGAAGGAACTAGACGCACCTGGGTGGTCGGTTAAACGCTTAGTGACGAGACCACCAGTACAACTCTCTGCCACCGCTAGCATCAAACCTAGATCTTTAAGAGCATCTGATACTGATTCAACAATGTCACCACTTGTCGCATGGTAACGCCAACGTGCAATCCGAGTATCCAATTCTTCCTCAACCCTATCAAGTGAAGCCTTCGTTTCCTCCGCTGAGACCGAACGGGCCGTTATCCTAAGATCCACACCCCTTCGATCCGGCAGATACGCGAGTAAGACCTCCCTCATTGCACTTGCAAGTGCAGGGTCTGAGCTGATCGCCTCTTCAATTAGTTCTGCTAGGCGTGACTCGGGAACTCCAGTCGTGTGAAGCATCCTATGATGAACTGGGGCCATTCTATCCCCAAGCCATTCTTCCAGAAGCGTACTTAAATCCCCGAGAAAGATTCCATGTAACTCCCGCGGGACACCCGGTAACATCACCACAAGTGTCGAGCCTTCTTCAAAAGCGAGCCCCGGTGCAGTTCCGTTTGGGTTATCAAGCACTGTTGCTCCCTCAGGCACTTCAACTTGAGAAAGATTGGTCTCAGGAAACTCCCTGTAACCAGCTGCATGGAACCGGTCTCTGAGCTTAGCGAGAAGCCTTTCATTAGACCGGAGTGGGCGCTCAAACAAGTCCGCAACAGCATTTCTTGTGATATCGTCCCCGGTCGGACCTAGTCCGCCGGAAATGAGCACAACATCAGCAGACCGGGTTGCCGTCCGCACCGCATCCTGGATACTGGTTCGGGTATCCCCAACGGTGTATCCACGAGAAACGACGATGCCCTTTTCCGCTAGTGCGCGGCCCAACCAAGCTGCGTTGGTATTGACGGTCTCACCAAATAAGAGCTCATTCCCAACGCTAACGATTGCAGCACGTACAAATTCACCGGTCATGTTACACGCCCTCACTAGAACGGAACAAATCTAGGTGAATCCTAGCTCTTGAAACTCAGCAAAGCTCGATAGGACCACAGGTAGTCCAGCATAGAGTAAATGGTCATTAGAATAGCTAGAGGGAGTGTGATAACGCTCCATACTAGAAAAAAGCCTTCAGACAAAACCCAGCCAGCTCC
>DCAZ01000138.1:5384-30164 GCA_002313925.1 Gemmatimonadales bacterium UBA1120 | reverse complement strand
CAATATGTTCAAGATCTGGATCGGCTGAAATGATCTGCCTTGCAGTCTTTTGAGCTAAAACAAGTAGATCTTCATCTGCTATAAGATCAGAGAACCGGAGAATAGGATCACGCCCATGTTGCTGACTCCCAAAGAAATCTCCCTGGCCCCTCATACGTAGATCCGCTCGCGCTATCTCAAAACCATCCGTGCTATCTCGAAAAATATTCAACCGCTCACGCGCTGCCCCTTCGGGTTCCGCAATTAAGACACAGTGACTCTTTGCAGGACCCCTTCCCACTCGCCCCCTTAACTGGTGTAACTGGGAAAGCCCAAAGCGCTCAGCGTTTTCTATGAGCATCACAGAAGCATTGGGTACATCTATACCCACTTCTACAACTGTAGTAGCCACCAGGAGGTCAAGATCCCCTCTCGCGAACGCACTCATTGTGTCGTCCTTCTCGGATGCAGGAAGCTGTCCGTGCAGTAATCCGAGCCTCGAGCCGGGAAACACCTCAAGCTTCAATCGCTCAAATTCCTCTGTCGCAGCAAGCAGATCAAGCTTGTCAGACTCGCTGACAAGCGGATACACCAGGTATGCCTGACGACCCTCTTCGATCTGAGTGCGTACAAACTTGTATACAGACTCTCTCTGCGCAGGTGCTCTCAATTCAGTCTTAACCGGCTTCCTTCCAGGCGGAAGTTCATCTAGGATGCTCAAGTCAAGATCCCCATAAAAAGCCATGGCCAGTGAACGGGGAATCGGAGTTGCAGACATCACCAGCAAATCGGGACGATTATTTTTCCGCTTAAGGAGTGCCATGCGCTGGCGGACTCCAAATCGGTGCTGTTCGTCGACAATCAAGAGGCCAAGATTCTGGAAGGAAACTGAATCCTGAATCAGCGCATGTGTACCAATTATGACTTGCCCGAAGCCAGATTCAATCGCTTTTAGTGCTTGATCACGTTTCTGACCCTTCAAACTCCCTGTGAGAAGGACGACGTTAACTCCTAGAGGTTGAAGCACGGAATGAACCTGACGAAGGTGTTGTTCAGCGAGGATCTCAGTTGGTGCCATAAGCGCTGACTGATAACCCCCTTCCGCTGCTAAGAGCATCGCGAAGAGCGCCACGATGGTCTTACCTGCTCCAACATCGCCCTGGAGCAGTCGATTCATTCTCCGGTCCAGTTGCATGTCGGCATAAATCTCACTCAGTACTCGGGCTTGAGCCTTAGTCAGTTCAAATGGGAGAGCCTCATGAAGCGGACGAATTAATTCGTTTGAGCGTTGGTGAAAGATCCCAGGCCCCAACTCGGTTGCCTTCCTCCTGGCTTGTGCTTGAACGATCTGCAAATGAAAGAGTTCGTCGAATGCGAGCCTGCGACGACCACGCTCTGCATCAGCCAGGTTTCCCGGACGGTGTATCAGTGATAAGGCCTCATCTAGGTTAGTTAGTCCAAGTTCTTGCCTCTCACGCTCCGACATGTACTCGTCATCAGGCACCCATTCCAACAATTTGTTGAGGTTGGATTCGAAGATCCTCCTAAGGATCCACTGAGGCACTTCCTCGCTCGCCGGATAGCTTACAAAGACCCTACCACCCATTTCACTGTCCCCATCCTGAGAAAGGGTGATGAATTCTCGTGGTTGAATCTGGCGACCGTGAAAAAACTTGACTGGACCGCTAGCAAGTAGGACATCTCCCTTGGTCAACTTACGATCAAGCCAAGGTTGACCGGGCCAAGATGCCGTGATGATCCCTGAATCATCCTCCAGAACTGCCTGGAAAATCCGCAAGCCGGTACGTGTTGGGATCACACCCTTACTCCGGACTCGACCAATTACCGTCACTTCCAAGCCAACCGCTAAGTTAGCAATTGGGGTGATGGTTGATGCATC
Organism: Gemmatimonadales bacterium UBA1120; assembly: GCA_002313925.1. Classification (GTDB taxonomy): domain Bacteria; phylum Gemmatimonadota; class Gemmatimonadetes; order Longimicrobiales; family Gaopeijiaceae; genus UBA1142. Next base: position 28,285 of record DCAZ01000138.1, on the reverse strand, counting down.
GTCATAGCGGCGAGGGATGTGGTATAAGAGGTCCCGTGCAGATCCGATACCCATCCGGGCTAAAGCATCAGCCCGCTTAGGGCCCACACCTTTCAAGAACTGCACAGGTCGATCAAGGTTAGAGAACGTCATTTTTATGAAGCCTTAACATTCATCCTTGTTCGAGTGATCTGAGGATCTATCGGAGGCCAATCCGTCTTCGAATAATCCACTCAGCACACAGGAGTATGATCACCAGAAGATACGGCCACGGATAGGTGCGTATTGGCCGCTCTGACCTTTCATCACTAGCGACCGTAACAGCGGCCGACTCTGGCGCTTCCGGCTCTTCAGAGGGAGGAATCATCTCTCCGGAAATCATCTCCACATCGAAGCGTCCTTCTCCGATGAGTTCGCCAGATAGCGTTCCGAACCTGTAGTGATACAATCCGGGGGGGAGCGTGCCTGATGAGGGGTTCGTACCTCCAACCATAACTGTGTCAATCAACAATGAGTCGTTCTTCAAAAGTCGTAGATTCATTATTGTCGAATCTCCGGGGACTATCCAGGTAACGGGCTCCTTTCTCCGGAACACCCATTTGGTCGGTCGAGGCTCACGGGCTACTGGCTTTTCATCTGCGAATAACCACCCTGTGACCCCAGACCAGAGCCTTCGATAAGTCTCCTCACCCTCCCCCTCTCGCGCCGCCCATCTCCAGAACCCTGACGCAAGTCCAAATACTCGTCTGTTCGGACCACCGTCGTCGAGATATAAGACAGCTTCAGAGGTACCTGTTCCTCTCAACTGCACGCGCACGGGAGATCGGGTCTCTTCCCTATTGAGGGGAATAAGGAGATCAGTGAGTGGGGGCAGCCCGAGAAACGTTGTGCCTGCTAGCTCCCCTGAAAGAGGAGAAGGTGGCAAGTCACCTGATACATACCATTCACCACCTCTGCCAACCTCAGTGTCAAAGCCTGCAATAGCGGCACCGCTACTGTCAGCGGGCAGGAGAATCGCGCGCATACTTTTCTCTAGAAGGCCTAGCGTCCAAGAATCTGAGTTTCCATCCAACCCATGGAGCACCACCAGAGTCGCTCCATCTACTGCGCGCCGTACTCTACTCGTATCCACCGGTATGGATCGAGCTAAAGCCTTTCCGAGCGAAACAAATTTATCAGGACCTGCCCGAAGATATCCTATCACTGGAAGTCCAGTAACATCGCCAAGCACGGACAATAGATGACGCGGTTCCCAATCCGGCTTAAGAGAAACAAGCACTACTGCATTCTCTTCATTACCTACAATCCCATATGCCACCGCTTCATCATCAGAGGTGAATGCATCACCATCTACTTGCAGGTGCGCTGTGTAACGGATACGGCCTTCAACATTCGGAGCCACGATCGGTACTTCTAGGAGGTTTGCTAGGCCTGTCTCAGGGAGGTCTACCTTGAGTGATACAACCTCAGCACCTTCGGCCCGAATCGTTAGTTCTGCACTGTCAGCCCCCAACCCATGCATCTCAATTTGGCCAAGGATCGTACTCCCTGGAAGAACTGCATCTTCTACCTTAAATGCAGAGATGCCACCGTTCCGAACATTGTCCCCAAAGCCTTCATACGTGACGTCGAGGGGCAATTGTTCAAGAGTCGCATACAAAGCCACTCGATCCTCAAGTCTAAGGTCAGAAAGAACGCGCACAGACCTCACCCCTCCTTCGGCTGCATACTTGAGAGCCGGAGCCAACAAAGTATTCACATCTTGAGGGCGCAATCCTGAATCCGTCTCATTGAGGGTAAATGGATTCACTACTTCGCCGAAAGTGAAAACTCTCCATCCCTCCTCTATCAACTCCTTTGAGCGTTCAAGCGCTCTATCCCAAGCGGTCAGTTCGTCTTCACCCGCTAACATGCTGATTGAAGCATCTAAGAGGACCCAACCTGCACTCGTTGGATTGCTGGAATCCCCGACCGGGACCTTGAAGTCGAATAAAAGCGCAAGGAGCATCACGAAAACGCTGGCGCGGATAAGGGCCAGCCAGCGTGAACTAGTGATGGGAAGTTCGACATGGCGGTATACCCAATAGGGATACATGAGCAATGCGCTGGAAAGCGCAATAAACAAAAGTGCTCGAATCACCTCATGTGCAAGGCAGCTACTGCGCCCCTCCCTGCTCATCACCCTGTGACTGCAATGAACCTAATCCTATCACAGGGCCAGCACCTGGTATCGACTCAAGTAGATCAACCCGTGTAATCAGCTCTTCACCCCACTGAACTTGGTCATCAGATGGTACGGGATCTCCCGCTGGTAGATCGACCGCCAGCGGATCCATATGCTCACCGTTGCGTTTCATCATTTCATAGTGCAAGTGATTCCCGGTAGCCTGGCCAGTCATGCCGACATAACCAATGATCTCGCTCTGTCTAACACGGCTTCCAAGTTGTACCTCTGACCTAAAGCTGCTCAAATGAGCGTAGCGCGTTACAAAACCGTTGGGATGCTGGATCTCTACAGTATTACCGAAGCTCCCTTTCCACGCCCGGTGAGTGACCACCCCATCAGAAGTCGCCATAATCTCCGCTCCTGCGTCGGCCGCATAGTCAACTCCGCGATGGGCACGCCATGTCCTTAAGATCGGATGTAAACGGGAGGGAGAGTAGCGAGAGGAGATCCGGCGATATGCCAACGGTTTAAGTAGGAAAGCCCGACGAACTGAGTTGCCTTCCAGATCAAAGTACGATCCTTCTCCATCCTTATTTGGATCGAACCAAATTGCGTGGTAGGGTGTCCCCGAATTCACCAATTCAGCTGAAAGCAAGCGACCGGAACGCATTGAACCGTCAGGGCGCACCTCTCTTTCAAATGCGAATCGATACGTGTCACCTACTCGGATCTGGCGGGAGAAATCAACTTGCCATTGGAACACTTGGTCGAGTTCGTCAATTAGGGAGTTTCGGTCTTCAAAAGGAACGTCACCTAGGTACTCATTGTTAACGACCGCACTCCAGAGAACCGTTTCTATCTTACCGGAAGCCAGAAGTGTATCCACGTAGATCGGTATACGGACCAGCTCGGAGTGCCACCCAAGATCGTTCCGTGTCAAGCGAACTGTTTCATCAGCATTGACTACCACATCGAGACTTCGTAGCCACTGATCATCCCTGAGATAATGGAACACTAATTCTGTGCCAGCCGGCATTCTTCTCGGACTCGCGTATTCTCTAAAGGCAACCAGAAGAGCTGCCTGATCATTTGCGGATAGGATACCATCGAGAAGCAAGCCTAGCGTCTGGTCCTGTCCGAGAGAGAGCAATTCCACCTGTTCAGAAGGGTTTGCATACACAGCATCGAGAGAACCCGCATCCGGCGTAGTATCAGGAACGCAAGACATGGTCAAAACAGCACAGAGTGCCACTGTCGTCCAGAGTTTAGTTATTAGTCGCTCCCGAGCCACCGAATTGCCCCTCAGCCGATGAATTGACTGGCTGCCGGTGGAGACACTTCCCACCGGGCAGAGTCGTGTAGCACTAGTTATCTGAACAATCTAACGAATCAATACGAACCTATAGTCGACCCGAAACACTGCTTAGTCCATCTGGCGACGAATAAAGGTTGGTATATCCAACTCCAAGAGCTGATTGCTTGACACCACTCGCTCGGGAAATCTGTTCAGTGGGAGAACTTCTTCATCACTAGCGACAGCTACTCCCACTAGCGCTTCATCTTCCTCCTCAATCTGAATCTGCAGGTCTGGAAGCATCGGCTCCGGATTCGGTATGGTGTTCGACCTAGGTTTTGAGTTTTGGAAATCACTGGAAATGACTTTTTCATTCTTTACCGAGTCAAATCCAGTCGCAATCACTGTAACACGGATCTTGCCTTCAAGATCTGGATCATGGACAGCACCGAAAATAATTTCCGCCTCATCTCCCGCACCTTCCTGAATTATTGATGAGATCTCTGTGACCTCGTCAATCGCAAGGTCCATCCCTCCGGTGATATTGATTAGGACACCACGTGCACCGGCTATAGATACCTTATCAAGAAGTGGTGAAGAGATTGCTTCCTGCGCTGCCTCTTGAGCACGATTTTCGCCTTCACCGAAACCTGAACCCATAAGTGCAGGTCCTCTAGAAGCCATGACCGTACGAACATCAGCGAAGTCGACATTGATCTCACCTGTTACACTGATCAGATCGCTAATGCCTTGGGTCGCGTGCAGGAGAATTTCATCTGCTTTCTTAAGCGCATCCCGGAAGGAGGTGCCCTTTGGTACGACAGCGAGGAGGCGATCATTAGGGACCACAATCATCGTGTCAACGCATCTTCTAAGCTCTGTAAGTCCTTGATCAGCCTGACGCTCACGTTTCTTTCCCTCGAAGGAAAATGGCCTAGTGATTATCCCGATTGTCAGGGCCCCCATATCTCGCGCAATTTCAGCCACCATCGGTGCGGCACCCGTCCCCGTACCACCACCCATGCCGGCCGTGATGAATACTAAGTCAGCTCCTTCTAGGGCTCGGCGAACATCTTCCTCACTCTCCGCAAGTGCCTGACGACCAACCTCCGGTCGAGCTCCGGCACCCAGTCCTCGAGTTAGTTTCTTGCCTACCTGTAGTGTTACCTGGGCACGCGAACTCTTGAGGGCCTGGGAGTCGGTGTTGATAGAAATGAACTCGACCCCTTCCAACTCCTCATCGATCATTCGGTTGACTGCATTTCCGCCAGCACCACCGATCCCAACCACCTTCATCTTGGCGTTCTGGAGCGGAGTTTCCTCAAACTCGAAGATCATCATTTCTCTTCCTCGGCGGAGTGATTTGAATTCAAATAAATGATTTGTCTAACGCAGGTTAGGAGGTCCACTAGAAGAACTCCTTGAGCCATGTACCGAGCTTAGTGAACATCCCGGATGTAATGGTAGATGCGCCACGACCAGTTTCCATGAACCGGTCCGCTCCCCAAAGAGCGAGACCGGTTGCAATCGCGAACTGTGGGCGCTGCACGGATTCAGCCAAACCACTGAGACCCTCATTCGGGACTCCTAGCCGGACTGGTGATGCAAAGATCTGTTGAGCGAGTTCTACTATCCCTGGGATCGCAACGGTGCCACCGGTCAGAACGACACCTGCCCCTAGATTATCGATTAGGTCTCGATCCTGTAACTCACCCTGGACGAGTCCAAACATTTCGTCGAGTCGCTGTTCTATGATGTGCGCAATCAATTCTCGTGCAACTGCTCGCTTCTGGCCTGGTGAGGGTCCGGGCACTTCGATTGTTTCCCGGGGATCGACGAGCTGGGCAAAGGCTGTCCCATAGTGTTCCTTGGCCTTCTGTGCTTCCGCGTAAGGGACAGACAGTCCTCGGACTAAGTCAGCTGTTAATGTGCGACCTCCGAATGGCAGAATCGCAACGTGCTGTATCTTGCCTTCAAAGTAAGCAGCCACATCCGTTGTTGATGCGCCAACCTCTACTAGAGCGACACCCACCTCCTTCTCATCTTCAGTCAAGACAGCCCTTGCCCCCGCAAGCGGCTCAAGGACCAATTCCTGGACACGATATCCGGCCCAATTCACAGCTTTGCGTATATTCGCTGACGCACTGATGGCGCAGGTAACCAGGAAAACCTCAGCCTCCAGTCGGATACCAGCCATGCCTATGGGATCACTTATCCCACCCTGATTGTCGACCCGGTATTCCTGAGGGACTGCATGCAGCATCTCTCTGTCAGGTGGAAGTGCAACAGCTCGGGCGACAACATGCACCCGCTCTACATCATCCATTGCAACCTCGTCTTCCGATACCGCGACGACCCCCATAGAACTCGTGGCTCTAACATGGTCACCACCCATGCCAGCATAGACTCGATCAACCGAGACACCCGCCATCAGTTCTGCTTCCTTGAGTGAGGATCGAACTGATTCTGTTATCTCTTCAATATTTGTGACTATATCACCGCGAACCCCAGCGGTTCTCGCTTGGCCAACTCCGAGAATCGTCAAGCCGGGACGCCTAGGGTCACCGATAATCTCACCTATCACAGCGCACGTTTTAGATGTTCCGATGTCCAGGCCCGCTATGAGGTTTGATCGCATCTTTAGTTCTCGTTTGCACGGCGGACCACAACTAAGTCCGCGAATCTTAAGTCGACTGATTTGGGCAGATCGTGTGGAGTTCGATTTATCGCATGGGCGAGCACGATCAGACCTTCCCGAAGACGCTTTGCAGATAAGCCAAAAGGCAGTAGAAAATCCACATCGGGTTTGGACCATCGCGCAACCAAACTGCTGTCCTTCCCCCAACGCACTTCCGATAACATCTGAAGAAAAGCCGTGTCAGCTTGCATCAGCCTATTAACCTCACTGGCCAGCACCCGAGTGCGGGAAGGCATGATTCGCCTGCCTTCCACAAACGGATATTCTGTTTCCAAGATTGGCAGATCAAGTCGGTGCGAAGCTGGATCCAGGGGGAGCAGAATTCCGTCGCCATCCACCGGCTCCAGTGTCGGAGTCGGCACCAACGCAACCGGTTGCCGCTCTAACAGGGATACGATAATCGTGTGAGGAAGCTGACGAACTACACTAGCGGAACGAACTAAGGGGAGAGCGCCAAGATCTGTGACCCATAGGTCAGTGTTACTCCACACTGAGGTCTCTGGGGTAAGCTCCATAGCTTGGAGCACGGTTTCTCGAGTGAGGTAGCGCAGCCCATGGATATCGATATCCCCTTCATCAATCCTGAATATCTCCATCTTACTACCAGCTACTAAAAGTTCTCCACCCCAAGCCCAGGTTGCCCCAAGCAGACTAGTGATCAAGAGAATGCGAAGCTCTCTACGCATGAACTCGCTCCCCTAGGCGGTCGAGGATCTGACCTCCGAGGCTATCAATTGAACCTGCTCCTAATGTCACAAGGACGTCACCTGCTCGGAGTTCTTCAACGAGCAAGTTTGGAAGATCTCCAAGCGCTGGAACATAGCAGACGTGCCCACCACCGGCTCTTTGGACAGCTTCGGCTACGGTCCCTCCGGTAACTCCAGGAATGGGCTTCTCTCGAGCTGGAAAGATGTCCGTGACCCAAACTGAGTCCGCCTCAGCCAGTGCTTCTCCAAAGTCTTCTGCAAAGTCTCGAGTACGAGAAAAGAGATGGGGTTGGAAGACTGCTATAAGTCGGGCAGACGTATACATCTTCCTAGCTGTATCTAGAGCAGCCCGAATCTCAGAGGGATGATGGGCATAATCATCGAGCACGATGACCTCGCACCTTTCTCCTAAGCGCTCTAGACGTCGACCTACACCCTTAAACTCAGATAAGGCGGTAAAGATTATCGGCCATGGAACATCAAGCTTGCGAGCCACCGCAGCCGCACCAAGCGCATTTCGGAGATTATGTACGCCAGCCATTGAGAGGGAGAGTTCTCCAACTAGCGCACCCTCTTCGATAACTGAACAGTTTGTAGAAGCCTCGGTGACACTCACATCTATTGCACGTAGCATAGACCCTGCTGTGGTACCATACGAGTAACCCAGACCCCCACATGTCGTGAGAAGGGAAGCAGATCCGTGGTCGTCGGCGCAGGCAATGACTTTACCTGAGGCCTTCAAATTATCCAGAAACTCTTCGAATCCAGCCCGGACACCTTGGTAATCACCATAGACATCCAAGTGGTCAGCCTCGACGTTAGTTACAATGGCGATATCAGGTGTCAGCATATGGAATGAGCGGTCATATTCGTCTGCTTCGACGACAAAAAGGTGATCTGATCCACACCGCAGATTCCCAGCCCAATCACGAACGCGACCACCCACGATGCCTGTAGGATCCAGTCCTCCTTGAGCGAGGATCTCTGTGGCCATTGCAGTCGTCGTCGTCTTACCATGAGTGCCAGAAATGGCAATAACCTTTCCCTGATTTACCCAAGCTCCAAGAGCTTCTGCACGCTTTAGCACTGGAATACCCCGATCGCGCGCGGCAACTAGTTCCGGGTGATCGGAGGGTACTGCCGAAGTTACCACTAATGCAGAAGCGTTAGTGACGTGCCTGGGGTCATGACCTACCGACAACTGCACTCCAAGCGCACTCAGATCTTGAATTGACTGGGAGTCCTTCAAATCACAGCCAGTAACAGATCCACCGCGACTCAGGAAGAGTTCAGCCAATGCACACATCCCTGCACCACCCACTCCCATAAAGTGGACTGAACCCTCTCCAACTAGCGTCCTGAGGTCCGGAACAGGACAATTAGTGTTTCGCACTTTCATGAGGAGACAAACCTCTCTACGGAGGCGGCTATCTGGTCTGCAGCTTCCGGCCGAGCAAGTGAAGTTGCAGCCACAGCCATGCGTTCCAGAGATACTCGATCACCTGCAAGCCGGGTAAGCTGTGCCCAAAGAATCTCTCCAGTAAGCCCCGATTCTGGAGTAAACACAGCTGCACCAGCTTCAGCCAGTGCCCGTGCATTGTGGGTCTGGTGGTCGGCAGCAGCACTAGGAAGAGGAACTAAAATCCCGGGTAGGCCCTGGTTTAAGAGTTCAGCCGTAAACATCGCCCCCGCCCTGCTCACAGTAAGGTCGGCAGCAGCTAATATATCGGGCATATTGTCGAAATACGGGCTTGGATGTACCCAATCTGGATTTCCGAATTCATCCAAGGCGGCTTGCACTGCTTCGTGGTACTTGGGACCTGTTGACCACAAAATATGTAGGTTATCTGGTCGATCCAAAAAACCACCAGTGACAGCATCCAACGCCCCAAGAAGAAGGTTATTCAAAGCCTCTGAACCTTGGCTCCCTCCTACCATCAAAACGACGAAAGATTCCTCGGGTAAGTGGAATGAATCCCTGGCCTGCAAACGCCCCTGTAATCCTTTTGACCGCACTGGATTTCCCGTAAGAAGAACCTTGTTCCTAACCCGACGAGGCAGCCCGCCAGCAGCCGCTTCAAAGGCTGTATGGATTTTCTTTGCAAAGTGACTGAGAGCTTTAGTAACAATCCCCGGTACGGCGTTTTGTTCCTGGATAAGTAGTGGAATTCCAGTCAAGGCTGCGACAATACCGGCGGGGGCACAGGCGTAACCACCTGTTATAACCACGGCACTCGGCTGCAAATGACGCATCACCCTAGCTGCTTCCAGAACCGAGCCAACCAGAGCGGGGGCAGCTCTCCAATATGCCCCGAGTAACCCTCGGTCCAGACCACGAACAGGTAAGAGAAAATGTTCTTCACCCAATTCAGGTAGAACACGTGCCTCAATACCCCGGGTAGCTCCCATGAATACGACTCGGACATCAGGCCGACGGCAACGTAGCGCATCTGCAATGGCAAGAGCTGGGTAAAGATGTCCACCTGTCCCGCCACCAGCGAAAACGACCACCCGGCTCTCATGCACGGGCTGCCTTTATACCTGGAGCCGCCCGGGCCACCGACATCAAGATTCCAAGTGATGCGAGCGTAACTATCAGATTAGACCGTCCATAAGAGACAAGTGGGAGTGCAAGCCCCGTTGTTGGGAGCAGGCCGAGCCCAACGCCCATATGGAGTAAAGCCTGGAGAGCAATGAGACTTGTGAAACCCAGTGCGAGTAGTTCCCCAAATAGATCGGGAGCTCTTTGAGCGATCCGAAACCCAACCAACACAAGGGTTACGTAAATCATCAATAGGACCAAGACACCAATGAACCCCCACTCTTCACCGATCATTGAGAAGATGAAATCGTTGTGAGCTTCTGGAAGAAAGCCAAATCGTTGACGTCCTTGACCGATCCCGACACCGAACCACCCTCCCGAACCCATTCCAAGCAGGGCTTGGTATGACTGATAGCCTGCACCCGTCTGCTCGGATGCAGGATTCAAAAAGGCCTCAAATCGGTCAGCTCTGAAGCCCACTCCTGCGATTTGCCAATAGACGATAGGAGCTAGAACAAGTCCCAAGAAAATAAAATGGCTAATACGTGCACCAGCAGAGAATACAATTATTAGACCAAGTAGTCCGATGAGGAACGCAGTAGAAAAGTCGGGTTCGATTGCAATAGGAATCACCAACATCGCCCAAGCTACGAGGAATGGTGCCAACCCCCTTCGAAGCGATCGGAATTGAGATGTTTTTTTCACCGCCATTCCAGCAGTCCATACCACAATTGCTATCTTGGCGAATTCGGAAGGCTGCACGGTGATGCCAACCTGGAGCCAACGCCTTGAACCATTGATTGATGGGGCGATTGATTGGGTCCAAGGAAGGACTAGAAGGACTAGAGATCCAATGCTGATCAATAGCAGTGGCCAGGAAAGTCGGGACCAGATGGAGTAGGGTATGAACGCGCAGCTAATCATAACCACCAGACCAATTACAACTCCGATCCCTTGGCGACCTAGGTAGTAGGTGTCTCCTACCCCTTGTTCTATTGCTAAGATAGAAGAAGCACTGTAAAGACTAACAAGGCCGATAATGAGCAGAAGCGCAGTAAGCACCATCACAGCCGAAGGTTCCCAGCCATGCCCTAGGCCTGAATCAGGAAATCGAATGGGACCTGATGGAGCCACATCTGCTGGACGGGCTGTCATCGTGACTCACGTGCGAGTGCCGTAAACACTTGGCCTCGCTCTTCATAGTTATCAAACATGTCAAAACTCGAACAAGCGGGTGATAAGAGGATCGCGTCACCCTCCTCGGCCAGTTTTTTCGCACGCTGAACAACCAATCCCAGATCACCATCCACTAGTACTGCATCTTCAATCTCGCTGACAATCCGCGGGGCTGCCGCGCCATACGCGAGGACAGCACGTAGATGAGCTACGGACGGTATGAGTGATCTAAAATCCTCACCCTTGTCGACCCCCCCTAACAGGAGAACAACCGGTTGAATTAGGCTCTCTAGAGCGCTACGTGTAGCTGCGACATTTGTAGCCTTGGAGTCGTTAAGCCAAACAACTCCGTTGTGGGCAGCTACGAGTTCTAGCCTGTGCGGCAACGGGCGGGCAGTGTGCAGGCCATCAGCAATCGATTCAGCTGGAACGCCCACCAGGTGTGTGGCTAATGATGCCGCCAACGCATTCCGGATGTTATGCCGTCCAATTAGTGAGAGATCGTCCATCTCCAGTAGTGGATATCGGTGATCTTCGAAACACAAAGTTAGAACGCCGTCGGTCATAAAAGCGTGAGTTTCCGATCGCTCGTCTTCTCCATAATAGAAACGGTCCCCGGGGGTGTTACCGATGAGTGAATCCACAACACCGTCGCCTTCCGGTAGGACCCATATACTCTGGTGATCCGCGTTATCGAAGATCCTCGCCTTATCCGCGTAATAAGCCTCAAGGGATGGATACCGGTCCAAATGATCCGGAAACAAGTTCGTCAGTATGCCAATGTCAGGCCTGAATGACTGAATCGCGGACAGCTGGAAGGAACTCATTTCGAGCACATACCAGTCCGGAGCAGGCACCATGAGAGCAAGCTCTGAAGCAGCTGGGGCGAGCCCACCTCCCACGTTTCCACCCACCCCAACACGCACCCCTGCCGTTTCAAGCAAGTGTCCCAAAAGCAAGGTCGTCGTCGTCTTTCCATTAGTCCCTGTGACGGCAATTAATGGACCAGAGAAGAACTGAACAGCGAATTCAGGTTCGGAGATCCACCGGATATCCCGATCCTGGAGTACTCTGAGTATCGGAGCGTGGAGAGGGATTCCTGGACTGACGACAACCATGTCAGCTTCTGCCAATCGTTCGATATCGTGCCTTCCCAGTTCAACCTGGGCACCTCTTTCTCGCAAGTCGGCTCGACGAGCTGCAACCTCGGGTTCAATGCGCAGATCCGAGACATAGACATCTCCTCCCTTATCTAGGGCCAATCGAGCTGCGGCAAGACCGCTTGCTCCGAGGCCAATGACAGCTATATGTGATCCACTCAGTCCGCTCATTCCACTTACTCCGAACGGCTTCTTCGGTCCAATACGGCATGTTCTATCACCTTATTTTCAGCGTGCTAATGGCCAGCATCGCAAACAGAATCCCAATGATCCAAAAGCGTATCACCACTTTTGCCTCAGGCCAGCCAAGTGCTTCGAAGTGGTGATGGATGGGTGCCATCCTGAAGACCCGGCGCCCTTCCCCGAAACGACGGCGCGTATACACGAAGCAAACCCTTTGGATGATTACGGACAGGGTTTCCATGACGAAGACCCCACCTACGATAACCAGCAGAAATTCGGCCTTGAGCAAGATTGCCATCACTCCCAAAGCACCCCCGAGAGCCAACGAGCCTGTATCGCCCATAAAGACCTGAGCGGGATAGGAGTTGTACCAGAGGAAACCGATCGCAGAACCTGCAAGTGCGACCGCAAAGATCGTTAACTCACCTGCTCCTGGTAGGTAGAAAAACCCTAGGTACTCTGACATGTCGAAACGACCAGCGATGTACGCGAAAATACCCAACGTCACAGCTGCTATAGCGGACAATCCTGCCGCGAGCCCATCTAGTCCGTCAGTCAGGTTTACCGCATTTGATGAACCAGATACAACAATCCCTGTGAATAGGATAAATGACCAAACGGCGAACCTTGCTTGGACATCCGAGAAGAAGGGTACGGCAGTCGCGGTAGATGCATGCGGCGAGATTTGGTTAAACACTAGGAACGCTCCTAGAGCAAGGCCAAAGCTCCACTGGCCAATCATCTTGTATCTGGCAACCAAACCACGTGTCTTCCCCTGCACTACCTTGAGATAGTCATCAAGGAAGCCGATCATCCCCATCCAGATGAGGGCGACAAGCGCAATCACTGTGTACCAGTTCGTCAGTTCAGCCCAAAGAAGAGTGGAAAGAACCGTAGACATGATGATGATCACACCACCCATCGTTGGAGTCCCTGCCTTTGACCAATGTGATTTAGGGCCTCCTTCTCGAACGATTTGGCCGACCTTGGCACGCTGAAGACGCCGGATAACAATCGGACCGAGCACGAATGCAATCATGAGTGCAGTCACAACCGCACCTGCTGCCCGAAACGTTATATAGCGGAATACATTGAAGACGAAGTTCACGTCCGAGAGACTGGGCATAAGGTGATAGAACATCAGGCTTTACCCACCACGGTACTGGTACCCTTGCTACCAAAATCTGAGTCCAGAAGAGGAAGCATGTCCTCCAGAGCAATTCCTCTCGAAGCTTTGAGTAAAAGAACCTCGTCTCCATCGAGCCAGTCACGGAGCGCTGGGTAGGCTTTCCTCCAATCCTGAGATCGAAGAACCTCGGGCTCATCCACTTTTAGTGCCTCGGCAGCTTCAGCGAATCCTCCGGTCGCCACCACCAAGTCGATATTCAGGCCGAGTGCGTATTCGAGAGTTTCTTCGTGAAGCCGGGCAGCCTCATGGCCCAGTTCCAGCATGGTACCCAAGACGGCAACAGTGCGTGAATTGCCAGGTTGGTCAATGAGTACCGCAAGTGCTGCTCTCAAGCTTTGCGGGTTCGCATTGTAACAATCAGCAACCACTCTCACATTTCCGATCTGGCGAATCTCACAACGGAGAGGAGAGACTTCGGCTGAGGCCAGACCACGGACAGCATCTCGGGGGCTAACACCCACAAGTTCGGAGATGGCTAGAGAAATCAGAGCATTTACCACAGAATGACGGCCAGGCAGTGCGAGGGTCACCGGATGCCCTCGCCACCTGAAACGAGGTGCCCCGAAGACATCTAGTTCGAATTGCTCTGGCCTGAGATCAGGATCAGCGCGTTGGCTCCAACCCGCAATGCGAAGATCCGAGCAAATTGCTCGTGCGGCATCTACCAGTGCCGGAGGCTCGTCGCCAACAACACAGCGACCGCCTTCTGTCATACTCCTAAACAGGTCTAGTTTTTCGTCCAATACGCCTGCCAAGGAACCGAGCCTATCAAGATGGCTCTCTCCCACGGTGGTCACGACAGCTATATCTGGGCGGGCTATGGCAGAGAGTGTAGAAATCTCCCCCGGCTCATTCGAACCCATCTCGACCAAGACGACATCAACCTCTGTAGGTGTCGAGAGTAGTGTCAGCGGCATCCCGATGCGGTTGTTGTGATTACAAGGAGTCGCATGCACTGTTTGCGTCATCCCAAGTGCGGCACGGGTAAGGTCTTTCGTCGTAGTCTTTCCTGATGATCCTGTGATTGCAACAACCGGAATGTCTAGAGCGTTACGTCGAAAAGTTGCAAGCGATCCGAGCGCTACCAGAGTATCATCCACCGGGTAAAGAGGGGCGTTCGGATTAGTCTCTACTGGCCTCGAAACCACCGCACCAACTGCCCCCTTCGCCAAGGCATCCACCACAAAATCGTGACCATCAAAGCACTCACCCACGAGAGCGACAAAGAGTGTCCCTTCCCCAACCGAACGCGAGTCTGTAGAGACGCTAGCATACTCGAATGAAGGATCAGCCAGATCGGCACTTAAACCGAGCGCCTGACGAACCGAACGGTCAGTCCATGTGAACTGACTCATGAGACCCCTAACTCCGCTAAGCAGTCCTGGACAATCGCTCGCTCGTCGAAAGGTCGCTGTTCATCACCAACTACTTGATAGGTTTCATGACCCTTCCCCGCCAAGAGCAGCGTATCGCCTTCCTGGGCTGTTGATAATGCAAACCGAATAGCGTCGTTTCGGTCAACAACACGCTCGTGATCTTTTCCCTTGAGTCCTTCAACGAGGTCATCAAGAATCTGCTCAGGATCTTCTGTACGAGGATTATCAGAGGTGAGTACCACAACATCAGCACTCCGCGCCACAGCAGCTGCCATTGGACGACGCTTCATCCTGTCCCGATCACCGCCAGCACCAAATACCACGATGAGTTGACCCGGGGTTGTTAAGGGTTGTAACGCTTCAAGAACACTCTCGAGGGCTGCAGGAGTATGTGCGAAATCGATAAGAACAGTGAACGGCTCGGTTGCCACAGTCTCCAGCCGTCCCGCCACCTGAGGTGCAGTGGAGAGCCCTGAAGCAATTTCGTCAATCGAAAGGCCGTAAACTGCTCCCACAGCAGCTGCAGCTAATGCATTCTCGATATTAAAGCGGGCGAGTAGTGGAAGCCTCACTTCCCTTCGCTCGCCGTCAATCACTAGCGTAAAATCAGAGCCATTCGGACTCATCTGAACTGACTCTGCATGGACATCAGCCGGAGTGTTGAGAGCAAACGTGCGAATCGAGCGCCCATTCGCATTCAATTTGCTCCAGGCTTCGTCATCGGCGTTTATGACTAGAGTTCCCTGAGAAGCAACTAGTTCTACTAGGCGGGCCTTAGCTTCGAAGTATTCAGCAATATCCCCATGGTAGTCTAAATGATCATGGGACAAATTCGTGAATACTCCAACATCGAAAATGACTCCATCTATACGATGCTGATCAAGCGCGTGGGAGGACACTTCCATTACGACGGCTTCCATCTCCCCATCAACGAGCTGTCGAAGAAAGGTTGCGACCTGGACAGGACCGGGAGTCGTTAGCCCTTCGGTACCTGGACGAACACCTTGTTCATCGAAAACCCCGAGCGTACCAATCGCGGCTGTAGGCCCTTTTTGCCCCATCAAGTACCGAGCAAGAAGCGCCGTCGTGGTTTTTCCGTTGGTACCCGTAACGCCAACCGTGAACATGCGTCTACTTCCGGTACCGATAACCTCACGGGCGGCTAATGCTGCTGAACGACGTCCATCAGTAACGATGATCTGAGGCATCTCAATATCGACCTTACGTTCAACAACGGCTGCAACTGCTCCATTGAAGGCAGCAGCAGCAACGAAGTCATGCGCATCGAGCGAATCTCCCTGCCAAGCAAGAAAGAGATCTCCGGGACGTGTTTTTCGTGAGTCTTGGCATACCCCCATAACGGCGAGATCCTCCGGACCGTGAAACTCCCTAAGGAGTCCAGCCACCCGGAGGATCTCGCCCACCTTGCCTAGAGTGGAAGTGGTCTCAATCACGATTGGTCCTTGGGCGCACAATGACTGCTACCGTATCCCCTCTAACCATCTGCATCCCAGGACCAGGTTCCGTGCCGAGTATCTCTCCACCCAGCGGACCAGAGACACGCAAGCCCAGTGCATGGAGCCGGCGCACGGCAATCCTTGAAGGCACCCCCGCTAACCTTGGAACTGAAATCCCTTCACTCGCAGTTCCCCCACTAGCAAGTCCCATACCCACGGGCATCTCTGGTTCATCTAGCCCTTCCGTGGGAAAATCCAATTCCTGATTTACGAATGCCGCACTTGGGGCTGATGTAGCAAGCGATGCAGCGACTTTACCAGATTGGACTAGACGCGTCCGATCGATATGCTTCCCACTCGCAGCCAGAGCAGCTTGCATCGTGGCTCGGGTCACGGGAGCAGCCACGGCACCTCCATAATAGGCTCCTTGAGGGCGCTCCAGCTTCACAAAAACCACGAGTTGGGGGTCTTCCGCGGGGAAAAACCCTACGAATGACGACCAGTACGCTCCGCTCTCGTATCCACCCTCGGGAGAATAGAGCCTCGTAGTGCCGCTCTTGCCTGCCACCTGGAATGTGCCGAGCTGCGCTGACGTGCCGGTTCCATCTTCAACAACGTCTACTAACACTTCCCCTATTCCTCGAGCAATCTGTTCTGGGATGACTTGGCGAACCATGCGTGGCTCGAATTGCTCCTTAAGGCTACCGTCGCTTCCCCGGATCTCCTTAACGAGGAGTGGCTGCATTAATCGGCCACCGTTAGCGAGGGCGCCATAAGCCATCGCCATCTGCAGCGGAGTCACAGATACCTCGTATCCAATAGCTAGCGAAGCTGGGGATTGAGAAGACCAGCGTTCGGGCTTGCGAAGCATGCCACCGACCTCACCAGGAATCTGAATTCCAGTTTGCGTTCCAAAGCCGAAATCCCTGAGAGTCTCGTACTGTATGCGTGGGGACATCCGACTAGCTGCTTTTGCTATTCCTACGTTCGATGACACACGGAGTGCATCAGCAATCGACATGCGGCCCTCACTATGGACATCATGAAGTGTCCTGCCAGCAACCGTCCATGTGCCATTCTCTACGTCCACGGTATCTTCCAGGGACGCAAGATCATTTTCAATAAGACCAGAGACGGTAAACGGCTTGAACGTCGATCCCGGCTCATAGGGTGTATTGATTGCGGAAAGTGAGGCGGTCTTGCCATCCCGGATGGAGACAAGAGCCAGGATCTCTCCGGTATTTGGAATAGTTATTAAGACGTCACCGCCTCTAGCCTCAGTTTCCAGAATTGACTCTTCAAGTGCTAGTCGTGCGATCTCCTGGAGATCCATATCAAGCGTGAGAACTATTTCTCCACCCGATTTCGATGGCTTGTAGACATAACCCTTCCCGGGGATCTCCTGGTCCAGATTATTTCTTGCAATGACTTCCCGGCCCGGGGTGCCCCTGAGGTCTGCTTCGAAAGCCTGCTCAATTCCCCCTCGTCCTTCACCGTCAAGTACAACGCCAAGAACTCCGCGCGCGAGATCTCCGTGCGGGTGATGACGCGGGAGCTCACGTTCGAGGTAGATACCCGGGATCTCACCTAGAGCTTCTCGGACTGTAGGTGGATAGCGACCCGGGACAACATTCCAACGTCTTTTGTTCGAGGTGACTTCCGTTGCCTTAGGTGAAGAAATTCCTAAGGTTTTCGTGAGAAGTATCGCAGCCCTGGCCGGGTCCCTTAGCTCGTGAGGAGCGACACCGACCTCGAAGCGCTCGCGTGACACAGCAAGCACCACGCCGTCACGATCCTTGATAACTCCCCTAGGAGCTGGAACCTCTCTGTCTTTGGTTTGCTGATTTTCAGCTAGCTCACGCCAATGGGACGCCTGCACTCCTTGGATTTGAATCGCACGAGCACAAATCACTGATGCGATAGTGAGCCAAAAGGCGAGAAGTATCCTGCGACGCCATGGGCTAGGATCGGATTGACTAAGGCGACGTCTCATGGTGCTCTCCCCTGGGCTAGCAGAAGCACCAATTCGTTGCCAGATGGTGTATGCATACCAAGGATTTCCCGAGCTTTCGGGACGACCATTTGCCGACTTTCAAGTACCTGGATGAGTTGCTCTATCCTCACGCGCTCAGCCTCTGAGACTGAGACCTCCTGTCTCAGGTTATCAAGCACTTTCTGCGCCTCAAAAGCACGACTCTGTCTCCAGGTCACTCCTATACTCAGGATACCGAAGACAAGAACACCTGCGAAGGCGAATACCGTGCGTCCCAGGGTATGCGGCTTCATTAGGCTGCCCTCCGCCAAGCACGCATTCGGGCGCTTCGCGCCCGACCGTTAGTCTCAACTTCTCCGGGATGAGGCCTAACCGGTCTCTTTGTTAGTGTTTTTCCTAGGGCACGTCCGCGACAAGTACATAGAGGAATCTTCGGCGGACATATGCAACTCTTACTCCAGTCCCGAAACGCATTCTTAACAATACGGTCTTCAATTGAGTGGTATGCAATCACAACTAGGACTGCCCCATCGTTCAATACCTCACGGATTGCTGGCAGAGCCATTTGCAATGACTCGACCTCCTCGTTCACAGCAATTCGAACAGCCTGAAAAATCCTGGCTTTGTCCTGCGGCGATAGTGAACGCCCGAGGGCTACTCGCAGGGCTGCCACGAGATCATCACTTGTCTCAAGAGGACTCGTCATACGGCGCTTCACAATCTCCCTTGCGAGCCGCCTCGCCTTAGGTTCTTCACCAAAATCACGGAAGACGCTTGTGAGTTGTGTTTCACTCGCATCTGCGAGGAATCTTCTCGCATCGTGCCCCTGCGATGTATCCATACGCATATCTAGTGCCACACCGCGGCGGAATGTGAATCCTCGGCTATCCGAATCGAGTTGATACGAACTCACACCGAGGTCTAGAAAAGCACCGTCAAGACCTCGATCGTGTACCTCGATGTCTTCCGAGGCTATCTCAAATCTCCCATGCAGAAAACGCACCCTATCCTTAAAGTCGGATAGCGCCGTTTCTGCCACCGAAAGAGCTTCTGGATCTCGGTCCACTGCTAAGAGCAGACAATCGTCACAAGCTTCAAGAATCTGTCGCGCATGACCTCCACCACCCACGGTCGCATCCAAGTAGAGTTGCTTTGGGCCAGGCTGGAGAAAGTCCAATAATTCAGTGCGTAATACAGGTTCGTGGAAACTCGCCGAGTCTTGACGGTTCTCTTGCGGCATCCTGGATGCAGACGGTCCCCAGTTACTTTCGCTCATCCGAAAAGCCTGTGAACAAAGTTACCGAGGTCATCTACTGGCTCACGGACATCTTCCGAATATGCGGTTGGGTTCCAGAGTTCAACTCGATCAAGATTTCCGCTGACGAGCACTGTACCCGAAAGGCCAGCAGCCTCTTGAAGACCAGCTGGCACCAACACTCTCCCCTGCTTATCTGGTAAAACCTCCACAGCATTCGCAACGATCAATCTCACGTGATTCCAGGCGCTAGCATCGTTCCGGCGGTATTCAAGAAGTCGCTCCTGTACCTCTGCCCATTTGGGTCCAGGAAAAAGCGTGAGGTACGGTTTCTCCCATTGAAGAAGAACAAAGCGGTTGGTGTCAGCCTCACGGCGAAATGCCGAAGGGAGACTGACCCTCCCCTTTTCGTCCATCTGATGCTCGTATTGCCCGACAAAACCAGTCAAATCCCGGCCTATTGTGGTACGAAGTGGGATGAAGTGGGATGTTATGGAGCAACATACGCATTCCTGGATCCCGGAGTCAAGAGTATTTTTTTGCTAATTTTTGGTTTTTAAAATCAGTAGATAATCCCCAGAAAGCCCTTTTATAAGAAAGATGATCTCGTATTCGACTCCAAGACCAATTTTGAAAAAATACGAATAAAAACCGAAGATGCTATCTGGGACTGGTGGATCAAAGTGGGGGGAAGACAACAGAAGGCGCCCCGCGGCGAGTAGCCGCGGGGCGCCTTAGTCCAATGAGTACTTCTTTAAATAATCCGTCGAACCTTCAAGTCAATCTTAGTTTCCCCGCTTGATGATCGCTTCTTGGATCTCCACATACGTACCCAGATTTTCTAGCACTTGGGTAAGATTCACATTGACGGTACCCGGATAATCCCCACTCTGCCCCAGTAGCCCCATTGCCTCTTGAAACTTCGGCAGAGTCGACTGTGCACTACCAAGCGTCTGGGGCTCCTGCTCCACAACCGCAGCCTGGTAAATGCTAAAACCATGCCAGAAGTTGAGTTGGCTCGCCAACCCTTCACTCAGGCCAGACAATTCCTTAGCCATAGTCATTCCAGCTATAGCATAAGCGTACTCTTTCTGCTGGTAACCCTTCTGATAGGCATCATTGAAAATCATCCGTGCCGCCTGTTCAGCCTGTGCCGGATTACTAGTCACAGCATCCTTTAGCACCATTACTGCATCCTCTAGGCGACCTGCGTCGATTAGCCAGTTTCCCTGACGGAGGCTAGCGCTGGGATGCGATGGATTGATTTCCCTTACTCGGTCAAGCGCCGCGATCGCTTCGTCAAGCCTCCCATTTCGCTGAAGAGCATCAGCGTAGAATGACCACAGCACGTCTTCCTCTCCATGAGTCTGAAGTGCCTTCCCACCAAATTCGATAGCGGCATCCAACTCTTCAAGCTGAATATAAGCGGCCAGGATACTTCTCATGTGCCCGACTGGCGTTTCGGCCCCCTTACCTTCAAAAACCTTCTCGTAAGCATTGACGGCTCGACGGTAATACTCCTGTGCCTCTGGCGAGATGCCTGCATCGTCACTCGCGCTCAATGCGGCCATTTGCTGCGCATCACCTGCTGCCCTGAAGGCAAAACCCCCATACTGCTCCCAGAGATCTACATTCTCGGCATCGACGTCGAGGCCCACCTGAATGAAGTCCATCGCACCTACGGGGTCACCGGCCTGAGCAAGATCGTAGGCAATCCGCATACGAATTGCGGCGTTGCCAGGATTTAGCTCAAGGTAGCGGCCGTAATACTCTCGACCCTTATCTTGCTGCTCTTCGACTGTCGCGATGTAGCCAGCAAGCTGCAATGCTTCCTCATGAAACCCGTTCACACCGAGAACCCTATCTAACTCTTCGAGCGCATCAGGATAACGTTCCATCTCATAGAGGATGCGACCTCGTAGATACCTGGTCTCGTTTGCATCGGCGTTCAGCTCGAGCGCCTGGTCACAGTTGCGGAGGGCGTTCTCCCATTGCTGACTAGCGAAGTAGTCGCCGCAGATAGCAGCTGCTCTCACTTGTTGAACGTAGAGGTCAAATTCGTTGAAGATATGCCTGGCTGCTACTTCTTCTTCTTTCTCTCCAACCGTAATCTCAGAGATCGTAAACGACTCGTTAGATTGAATATCCCAGAACTCAGCGTTCACTGTCCAAGACTTGTCTGGGTTTTCTGTGTAAGAAGCGCAGAGCGCTACCTCAGCATTCATTTGCGATGAGAGCTGTCGAGTCCGAATACAGTCTAAATCCTCAATCTTCAGATCGAAGCGCTTTGCCTCATCCTTAATATCACCTTCTTCTACAGGCTGATGAGTAGCCAACGTGTTGATGAGGTCACGAAGCTCTTCAGATGCGTCCTCACCGAAGTCTTCATCGGCATCACCGAGCGGTTCGAAGTAAGGAATGAGGACATTGAAGCGGCCCTGGTTTTGGGCTATCAACGTCACTGGGCCAACCAAAAGAATGGCCAGAACGAAGCTTAAGATTAGACGTATCCGTCCGAGCATGGGCTTGGATCTCCCCTGTTGTTCTTGTCCTATAAGAAGGACCCGTTAGGACTAGTACCGAACCTCATAAGAATTCATACCGCACATAGAGTGGCGAGATCCCAGAA
Source organism: Gemmatimonadales bacterium UBA1120 (assembly GCA_002313925.1). Classification (GTDB taxonomy): domain Bacteria; phylum Gemmatimonadota; class Gemmatimonadetes; order Longimicrobiales; family Gaopeijiaceae; genus UBA1142. The sequence continues at coordinate 6,480 of DCAZ01000138.1, read as the reverse complement.
AAGCGATCATAACGCACCCAACCTGGTATTCTATGCAACAAAAGGATTGAGGGTCAACCGATGATGGAAAGATAACCTACATGGTACTCTCATTCCCAACTGTGAAAGAGCGACCTCTGACTAGGCACATATATATGCTCTCTTAGGTGAACGCCAGAGGAATATGGAGCCAATGATCGAGTCCTGGAGTAATCTGAGTTTTCGCTATCGCTACACCTAAGACCAATGCTCTACTGTCTACTCAAGCTCGATGAAGTACCAGATGGAAGGTTGATCCTATGCCTGGATCTGACTCAACTCGAACTTCCCCACCATGTGCCTCGATCACACCTTTCACGATGGTCAATCCAAGTCCTGCTCGTCCCTTCCTATCTCCCTCGGCTTGCCAGAAGCGACTGAACAGGTTGTCCAGCGTGTGCTGAGCAAGTCCAATTCCAGTATCAGAAACTGATAAGGACACCGTTTCCTCATCTAGAGCCTCCCCACTCAACGTGATCATTCCACCTTCCGGAGTAAAACGGAGAGCATTATCCACCAAGTTTGCTAGCGCTTGGACAACCCGATCGTGATCCATTCGGACAAGGACGTTAGATACTGGCCCAACTGTGAGCGAAATCTGTGCTTCATCAGCTTGCACTTCAAACATGTCGCGAACCTCTTCAAGCACTGAGATGGGCTCCTCGGCTGAGGGACGCACCACAAATGCTCCCGCCTCAATCCGCGTAACGTCAAGAAGGTCTTCAATGAGCCGGCTCATGCGGTTCGCTGAGCGTGCAATGATCTTGGCTTGTTTTTCTCGCTCTTCTCGGTCCAGAGGAAGCTCAATCAGGGTATCTGCAGCACCAACGACAACACCAAGAGGATTACGCAAGTCGTGAGAGACGATCGAGACCACTTCATCACGCTGTTCGACTGTTCGACGGAGGGCGTCCTCTCTTTTTTCGGCTTCAGTGACAAGTCGCCTCACACGCCAGCTAACCCGTGCTATGACCAATAAAGATCCTAAAGCGAGGATCGCGAGTCCGATCATGATCCATGTCTGCATTGTTCGCCACCACTGAGTATCACGACGACCTTGGTCTACTTCGACCTTGAT
>DCAZ01000138.1:0-4978 GCA_002313925.1 Gemmatimonadales bacterium UBA1120 | reverse complement strand
CCCTATTACTTCGTCAAAGACGGAGAGATGCCCAAAGCGCCAGCGTGTCGACTCCGAGGACAACCGGGCGAGGCGCTCCCTCACATCGAGATCCATGACCCTGACCAAATCACCAAGGTCGTTGTACAGACTGTCCTCCTCTGCAATGGCAGCGTTGTAGCGAAGGCGGATCGTCCGATCTCCTGTGAGCAGGAAGGATTGTAGCCGGGCCATTTGCCTTGACTGGTAGAGTGATAGCCGGGCAGCTGATTCAAGAGCGGGCTGCAATGTCTCTGTGATCTGGTCTTGGAGTGAGGCAACCCGCTCACCTACATAGATGGGAACTGCTGAGAGTGCGACGAGAGCAAGCGAGACAAGAGCAAGTGCCCTAGGCGCACGAGTCCTAGTGCGCCTAGGGAGATCAGGTCGGGTTACTTTATCAGATGGAGTCATTGGTGTCTTACTAGCCTAAGCAGCAACGTAGATTCATCACATGTTGCTACTGGAACGTCCGCCCGGCGCTGCAGAGCCTTGCCTTAACAGTATGCAGCTGGAAGCGGAGACGCTCTACATCCCGCCGATCTCATATTTTGTAAACGCCGAACCTGCATCGGCAAGAGAGGCCGGCCCCTCTGCCACGTAGACGTTACCATCCGCATCCACAGCGATGCCTTCACCCGTCACACCGTTCTGCGGGCGGCTCGCGGACTCCCAAGGAGGAATGAATCCCACGAGCCAGTCCTGATCGACCGGGCCAATACGGACACCATTTTTCCAGTTAATATGCCGGGCCTCACTGGACTCTGAGTCGATGGCATACACCATGTCATCGTCCGTGATGAATATGTCGCTGATCCGCCCATAGAGGTAACGCGACTCTAGGTAGTTGCCCTGCTGGTCATAGATCTCGATCCGATGGTTACCTCGATCGGCAACCCAGAGGCGACCTTGTGAGTCAAACTCGAGCGCATGGGGTGTCCGGAATTGACTGTGCTCTGTTCCGATCTCACCCCATTCCATGAGATACTCACCATCGGCCGAATACTTGACGATTCGGCCCGTTAGACCCGCAGCACGGCCCTCGGCCATCTGTTGGGCGGTCGTCATGTTCTGGCCGCTGTGTCCGTCAGCCACGAAGATGCTTCCATCAGGTGCAACGATCACGTCGTTTGGCTGATTGAGATGCGCAGGGTCGTTACCGGGCTGACCAGCCGTGCCGAGACTCATGAGCAGCTCACCGTCCGGGCTGAACTTGTGGACCTGGTGGCCCTTTGTGCCTTCCGCGTTACCCGCGAAGTCTGTAGCCCACACGGTGCCGTCGTCATTCACATAAATGCCATGTGGTGTCACGAACACACCGACCCCAAAGTTCGCTAAGACCTCTCCCGTATTACGGTCGAACTTGAAAATCGGGTCAACCGGATTGTTGTCGCAGTTGACGCCGGGGCCTCCAGCCGAGCCCGCGGCACAACGCTCATATCCCCAGACATGGCCATCTGTCGGATCAGTATCCATCCCTGCAGTTGAGCCCCATTCACGACCCTCGGGGAGGCTTGCCCAACTTCCAATCCGATTGGGATTGGGGTTCGGAATTCCCTCGCCCGTGATTGCATTCGGATAGTAGTTGCCTCCAGCCACAGCCATGTTTGCGGTACCGGAGCTATCGGCGCATCCCACAAAGACTACGGCGGTCACAGTGAAGAGTGTGATAGCTGAAGCGCATGACGATGACATAGTTCCTCCTTGACGATTTATCTGTATTTCTTTTGGGTGACTATTATGGGGTCCGCCCTCAAATAAGAAAGATCCCGCCCGACTGCAGATGGGTGGGATCTTTCTTTCAGGCTATCTTAGGTCTAGTGAAAGCGGGAGCTTATGTATCTCCTCTCAGCCGCCCAATGGGGCCAGGCTAAGTTCGCTGAGAGCGTCTGCATCTGCAGGTAGTTCCATCGAGCCCGCCTCAAAACCGTTCATCTGAAGGAAATAAGCAACAATTTCTGCGTACTGCGCTGGAGGCAAGCTGCCCGGAGCATCCTCCGGCATAGCTGTGGAGATGAAATCGTAAAGGTCTCCGGCTGAACTACGACGCCAACTACGCTTGAAGGTTTGGTCATTAAATTCCTCTGAATAGTGGCATGTCGTACAGGTAGACCGGAAGACATCGCGTCCGCGATCCGCCTGGGCAGATGTGAAGCCAAGCGCGGACGAGGGAGCTGCTGCCGGCTCTGGAGCGGCCTCATCAGCTGGAGCGACAGGTTCGGGCGCTACCGGGGTCCCAGACGATGCACAAGCCGCAAGTCCTAGGACCAGGAATAAATTCAAGCACTTGGAGTTCATTCTCATTATGGTGTGGCGGTATGGGAAGGAAAGTTGAGTCAAGATTCGCTTAAGGCCCCTGCATCGGCAAGCATCTAGAAGCACCTTGAAGGTGAAATCTTTTTGAATGGAGCCACTCTGCCGCTCGCCCTCAGGGACTCCCGGTGAGTAGCGCATCAGCTCGAATGCAGTCTGCTTGTTCGTTTACGTTGAAGAAGACATTTCCGCACTCCATACCCATTGCCTCTAGATCAATCGGTCTACCACCCACTTCCTTAAAGAACCGGTGCAGTGAGAGATCGTTTCCTAACAACAGGTCCTCGGCAGTTTGCAAAGTGTCTATGTGATATGCAGCACAAAGCGGCTCAATCCCTTCATCTCTCAGAGGGGCAACTGCGGGTCTTTTATCCATCGCGACTGCGACAGCACGCAGAACTTCGGGAGTGATCAACGGCATGTCACAAGCAAGTAAGAGCACGCCGGAGCTTCCGTATTCCACTGCGGTGTGGAGTGCTGCATGAAGACCACCAAGAGGGCCCGCGTCAACAAACCGATCTGGGATACAAGGGACGACGATACTGTCGGGAAGCTGACGGGAAGTTACTACAACCACCTCCTCTACCACCTGCTCAAGGGCTGAGATTGACCTCTCAACCAGAAGCCGTCCGCCTACTAGTGCATTTGACTTGTCACTTCCGTACCGGAGACTTCGACCACCTGCCAAGACCGCCCCGAGGAGTCGGGCTGTGGCCATTAGATGAGTCTCACATTCCCGCAGTAGACGTTGAAGCCATCACCCCGTGCGAATCCCACGAGTGTCTGACCGAACTCCTCCGATAGATCTACCGCCAAGCTCGATGGGGCACCCACGGCAACCAGGACTGGCACCCGCGCCATTAACGCCTTTTGCACAATCTCAAACGACGCACGACCGCTTACGACTAGGATGCGATCATCCGCGGGAAGTTTTCGGTCTAAGAGCGTCCGTCCAAGAACCTTGTCGACTGCATTGTGGCGACCGACATCCTCACGCAGTGCATAGAGTTCGCCATCGGCTCCAAAAAGACCAGCAGCGTGCAGTCCGCCTGTCTGAGCAAAGACACCCTGCCCCTCGAGGAGTGTGTCTGGCAGGCCCGGCAGAAGCGTTCCCTCGACACGAAGTTCATCCTCAAGGTTAGTGCAGCCAGAAAATGCCACGGCTTCCAATGAAGCCTTCCCACAAACACCGCAGCTGGAAGATGTGAATACGTTTCTCCGTAACCGCTCAAGGTCGAAGCGTACACCAGGACGGAGCCGTGCTTCTACAACGTTGTATTCTTGGGTTTCTTGTCCTCTGCAGTAGGTGAGTTCTTCAAGTTCGTCCACAGAGTTGATGACCCCCTCTCCCAGGAGGAATCCGGCGACCAGCTCAAAATCTTCTCCGGGTGTCCTCATCGTGACTGCGATCGCTTCGACCGTCCTCGTCTCGAGGTCTCCCCAGGCGACACGAATCTCAAGTGGCTCTTCGACGGAGAGACTATCTTTTTCGCGCCGAATTAGACCATCACGGTGACGAGTAACCCGAACCATCCGGGTAGGGCTGGCTTTACCGATCATCGTTCTAATGGGTGAGCAATAACTTCGACAACCGCTGTAAAGTCAGGAATACCACACTGGGGTTCCACAACATCCCTGGGAATCAGCGGATTCGCCTCAGGCCAGAACATCTGGAGGTTACGCTCCTTCATCAATGCGATGCGGCACCGCCCGCTAACCATCCCAATATCAGAACGGAGTGTCACTGGATCCCCATCGGACAAACCCAGCCGCTCAGCATCAGACACCGCCATGAACACATCGTCGCGGTGGCCACCCGTGAGGGGATCTACCTTGGCCTGGACCATGGAGTTGAACTGCTTTCCCCTCCGGGTACTTAAGTGGAAATAACCCTCAGGGATGTTGAGCTCGGGAGGCTGCACAGAATGAAAGTGGGACCGGCCATCAGGTAAGGCGGTTCGCCCACCCTCACACAGCCGGGGGCCACCCCACTGGACTTGATCCCCAGCACCACGAAGATCTTCGATACCAGCGTAGAATGGCACGGCACGAGCAATGTCCCGGCGAACTGCTGGACCATCAGTAAGGTTCAACAGTTGCGCGCGTTCTGGATCAACTCTGGAGGCAAGATCAACGAGTACCTCCCATTCAGAGCGCGCCTCGGCGATGCGAGGACCCGGAATCTCAGGAGAAAAATAGATTCGGCGCTCAGTCGCGGTCTCAGTACCTCCGCCGGGTTGTTCATACCTAGTCGTCGCCGGCAGGAGCACCACCGTGTCAGAGGGCTCCACAAACATCTGATGAGCAAGAACGATATCCTGGTGGACCCGGAGTGGGACACGACCGAGAGCCTCTCGACAGTACCCCGGATCTGGCAGTGTACTCAGATAATCTCCACCAATCGCCCACAGCACGTCGATCTCACCTCGATGAGCAGCATGCACCGTTTCTACCGCTGAGAGTCCACGCCAATCAGGTACATCAAAACCCCATAACTTCGACATCTCAGAGGCACCATCCTCGCCTACCGCACGATCCCCGGGAAACGACCAAGGTACGGCTCCTACTTCTGCTCCACCTTGGACACCGCTATGTCCTCGAATCGGCATGAGTCCGCACTTTTCTCGACCGAGGAACCCACGAGATA
>DCAZ01000106.1:3294-7083 GCA_002313925.1 Gemmatimonadales bacterium UBA1120 | reverse complement strand
TGGTCTCCTTCGTCTGACAGAGTCCCTGTATATGTGCCTTGGACGGCTTCAATACTAACAGTTACGCTGTTGCCTTCGATGCTTGCACTGGTCAGCGGGATACCAATTGCACCCTGGTCCGGGCTGTCCATTGTACCGGTGAATGCGCCGCCAGCGTCTTGGCTAATATTGAAAACAATGGTCAGGGAAACTCCACCTCCGACCTGAAGTCCTCCACGCCAACTACCAACTAATCCCTCGTCTTCCTGTGCGACTAACACGGGTCCTGAAAAGGCGAGGAGCAGAATGAAGCTCAATAGAATTCTATCTGGTCGCACCGTATGACTCCCTTGCCTTTCAGGTTGCAAACGATACTCCCTCAGATAACTACTACTACGAGAGATAGCGTGCCTTTCTTCAGAAGTATGATCCTGAACGCAGAGTTTGAATTAGAAGGTTTCCAGTTTGTGGAAGACCTCAGTTCCATTCTTGAGCCAAGTTTCACGGAACGGATAAGCAGAGACTTCGCCCGGAAAGTGCTTGGCGATCATGGCATGCGGAAAGAGCGTCATCTCACCCTGTTCATTTTCATGAACCGTATATTCACCAGTGATTTGAAGTGTTGTTCGAAGACGCTCAGATCCGTTCATCATGTAACCCTGAAGTAAAAGCGTGGTGGTTTCCCAAGTGCCTCGGGTTACACTCATGTCAACAACTGGATCTTCTCCTCCGAAGACCCGCACACGCATGCGGCCTTCTCTCTCGATGAACTGCGCCTTGATGTCTTCTTCATGATAGGGGAAATGAAAGCGCTCAGACTTGATGCGTCGGGCCTCCTCTGAACTTGTGGCAGCAAGGAAGGGGAAGAATCCTGCCTTTGCGTGCGGACCCAATTGAGCCACAGTCGGTGGAACGATTACCGAGAACATGATCTCAGTGTAAGGGCCCACGACACTATCATCGAAGAGGAAGGCTGTGACAGAAAGCACACTCCGTTGATGGCGCACCTCGATAGGCTCAAGATGTTGGGGCAAGAGTGCGCGGGCGTCTGCTGTCGCCATCTCAAAGAAGGCGCTGACCCCTGTATGGAAGTGATAGCTCCCTAAGGACATATGCCGAACCTCTGCAGGACGCGCACGATCACGGCTGCGCCCTCTTCAAGTTCCTCCGTCGTGTGTGCTGCTGAGATCGACATTCGGAACCGTGATTTATGCTTGCCGACTGCGGGATAGATGACCGGGTTGATGTATACTCCCTCCCGGAATAGCTCCTCGCCCATTGCCAGTACGCGAGCATCGTCGCGGACCATAATGGGAATTACCTGTGAGGTGGAGTCACCGATTGGGACTTCGGCATCACCCAGCAATTTCTGCATATAAGCAACGTTTTCCCAGAGTTTCGTTCGGAGTTCTGGTTCGTTGCTCGCGATCTCTAGAGCCTTTCTTAGTCCAGCCACCACAACTGGGGAGAGAGCGCAAGAGAAGAAACGTGATCGTGAGAAACCGCGGAGATAGTTAATGAGCTTGAGAGAGCCCGCGGTGTAGCCGCCCTGTCCGCCAAGACTCTTAGAGAAGGTGCCGAGGTGGATGTCCACCTCATCATCTAACCCTACGTCTTCGACTATACCCTTTCCGGTAGCACCGTATACGAAGGCTGAGTGTGCTTCGTCGATCATGATCCGAGCCCCGCGGGCACGGCACACTTCGACTATATCAGCCAGCGCTGTGACGTCACCATCCATGGAGTACACGCCCTCAACGATGACCAGTTTCTTTCCGTCGAAGCCTTTCAATTTACGATCGAGGTCGTCTGCCCGATTGTGTCTGAAGAACCGGGACGTGGCTTTCGATAGAATCATGCCGTCGACGATGCTGGCGTGGGCGTATTGATCGGCTACGATCAAGTCACCCGAACGCATCAATCCTGCGATCGTCCCGACATTAGCGCTGTAGCCCGTGGGGAAGATAAGCGCAGCTTCTTTGCCCTTAAACGCCGCTACTTCTGCGGAGAACTGCTCATGCAGGTGTGTCGTACCACTCAAGATCGGTGATCCCGAGGACCCGCCTCCGTAGATGTCAGCAGCTTCCTTGATTGCTTCCTTGACCTCTGGCCTATATGAGAGTCCCAGGTAGTTGTACGAGGCAAAATTGACGAGTCCCCGTCGTATCTCACCTGTTTTTGTGTCCTCAACGTCGACTCGAGTTGATGGGGCTGAGCGGAGTGGCAGCTCGTAGAGGTAGTAACCTGCGGGATGAACCTGCCCCCACCAGTCATCGAATGGCTCTAGCAGAGCGAACGCATCAGTTCCGGCCCCGAAATAGAAGTTCGTGTAGTCGTACTCCATTGCAGCCGGGATAGTTGGAAGACTATCTGGGTCGACTGAAATCCTATTTGTTTCCGGCTCAGATGTTACGCCAGCTCCAACCTCGGAGACTCCGTTTTTCGGCTTGGTCATATTTTGTTAGTAGGTTGCTTTGTATAGGAGGTAAGGCCTTGTATGTCAGCTTCGTTCAACTTCTAACCCAATCTCCGAAAATAGCCGCAGGGTATCAAGGAGATTAATACGCTTTTGCTCCAGGGAATCGGTTTTGCTGTGTACCGACCTGGCGTGTCTCGTTTTCGGGTGACTCTCTCTATCCTGCAAGGACTTGGTATACAGGCCTCTTGAATTGTTCGCGGAATGCTATCTCTCCAAGGGCTGTAACTTGTACCATAAAGATTCCAATAAGGTTCTCGGTGGGATCAATAAGTGGTTACGGCTCCAGTACGACGCGACCGACTAAATTTCCTTCAGAGAGATCGCAAAGAGTTTGCTGTGCCTGGTCGAGCGCGCGAGTCTCGATTGGGATAGGGTCTATACGTCCCGCTCTAGCCAGTTCCATCAATTCACCCATCTCATTGAGGCTGCCTAAATCAGATCCGCGTATCGTTATGTCCTTAAGTGGTAGAAGTGGGAGTGATACTTGGAGGGCTCCACCGAAGAGACCCACAATGATGAGGATGCCGCTCTTTGCGAGGCTTCTCATACCTAGATTTGCAGATGCCTCAGATCCTACGCAGTCAACAACTGCACAAGCTCCTCCACCACTGATTTTCTTGATGAGCCTGTGAGCATTCTTATCGTTTGCATCGAGTGTATGGCTTGCTCCCGCTTGTTCTGCAGCATCCCGAGCTTCTTGCCGGATGTCTGCTACGATGACTTCATAATCTGTTGTTGCTTTCGCGATCATTAACGCTGAAAGGCCAACGCCTCCCGCTCCGATTATCACGATGTGAGATCCATGATGTCCGACGGCTTTCTTCACTGCGCTATAAGCAGTGAGGCCTGAGCATGCATACGTGCACGCAAGTTCTGGTTTGAGATTGCCAAAATCGAAGAGGTATCTCGGATGGGGAACTAGCACGTGATCGCTATAACCCCCATCCACAAAAGTCCCAAGAGCCCGAGGCTGAAGACAAAGGTGTTCGGCCTCACGATCGCAGATATTGCAGGCTCCACACCCAATCCACGGAAATACCACAAACCGTTTCCCGATCAGCGTATCCTGCGCATCGGGTCCCACTCGGACTACTTCGCCAGAAATCTCATGACCTAAGGTGAAGGGTAAGTCCCGCCCACTTCTAGCATCCAGTTTCCGTTCATTCCCGAGGTCGTACTCACCCTCCCAAAGGTGTACGTCACTGTGACATGCACCGCATGCTAGAACACGGACTAAGACTTCCGTCCCTTCCGGCGAAGGCTCGGGATGTTCAATGGACTCAAGATGTTTTCCGTACTCACGGAACTGGTAGCTCTTCATAGACTCCGAT
>DCAZ01000106.1:0-2913 GCA_002313925.1 Gemmatimonadales bacterium UBA1120 | reverse complement strand
CAGGGTCCGGTACGTACCTTAGTTGCCCAATGATAGAGGAACCCATGAGCCAATTAGACCAGAACTTTAAGAACCATGCTAAGATGGTCCCTGCCTACCATTATTTGATGACACCTATGCTCGTACTCCCGAGTCTCTACTTGGGATATGGGGTCGTGGACGATTTTTCCCGTGCTGGTCTAGCGGTCTTCATTCTCTCAGTAGGCGTTGTTTTTGCAGCTTTCTTTGCCCGTTGGTTTGCCTTAGGTGTTCAGGATAGAGTTATTCGACTCGAAGAGCAGTTGCGTATGGAGAGGCTTCTCCCTGCGGAACTCAAGCAAAGGATTCCTGAGGTGACAACAGAGCAAATGATTGCGCTGCGCTTTGCCTCTGACGAGGAGCTCCCGGGTCTGGTATTTAAAGCACTATCAGAACGAATCTCCGACCGTAAGACGCTCAAGCAAGCTATCAACAATTGGCGAGCGGACCATCAGCGTATCTAGGAAATACGATCAGGCTTAGCTGTTTCCGCCTGAACGATTTGGCCTGTCTGCAGGCCCCCTACAAGGTCGATGTAATACTCGGCCAAGTCTCGGGCCCAGATGCCCGGCATCGGACCAAGACCGATCTGTATCCGACTTTCAGCAACCCAACCCGGGCTCACCACATTAACCCGGTAACGGCCTTCCAGATCGATCGCAGCTCCCTTTACAAAGGCTTCGACTGCGGCACCAACCATACTCACAGCAGTCGTTGCCGCAGCAGGTTTCTGTGACAATCCACCGCTTGTGAGCGTGAACGAGCCTCCCTCGGTTACCTGGCCGATCCCACATCGCACTAGGTTCACCTGGCCCATTAACTTGTTCTCAATGCTCTGGGTAAAATCGTCATCAGAAAGCTCTTCCAGAGGGCCGAACTGTGCCACACCTGCGGCGCACACAACCGCATCCAGTTTTCCGACTTTATCATACAATGCTTTAAGCGAGGCTATGTCAGACAGGTCTACCGTCAGCCCTTCACCCGAGTGCGTCACCTCAACGACGTCTTGGCCGCGCTCAGAGAGAGCGTTCGCCACGGCCGAGCCGATAATGCCGGAGGAACCAACAACTAAGATCTTCATTCCAGCAAGCTCCTCTTGGGCCAAGGGCTCTGCAAGTAGGGAGGGCCTGAACTGATTCACCACCATCCAGTGCTACTCCACGGCTTCACCGGGTCATCTGATTCATGGGGACGGTTGATCTCAGATGGACTTGCCTCTGTAGGTTGCTCGCCTGTCCTCTGTGACCTTCCAGGTCACGGGAGTTATTCCGCTGATCTAGACCCTAGAGATTTCTCTCTTGAAGCAACACTCACTCGGGTTGAACACGCTGGAGTTTGGCCCACAGACTTAATTGGTTATTCGATGGGGGGAAGGGTTGCTCTCCACTTTGCGGCTACTCACCCGACAAAGGTGCGTCGTCTAATCCTAGAATCGGCTTCTCCGGGGCTTGCTACAGAAGCCGAGAGGTTAGAGCGGCAGGCGAATGATGAGGCACTGGCGTGCGAGATAGAATTGCATGGTGTCAAGGATTTTGTCAGACGATGGGAACGCCTTCCACTTTTTGAGAGTCAACTTCAGCTCCCTAGTCCCGTACGTGCAAAGCGCCACGCTCAGCAACTCCGCAATACCGAGGCTGGTTTGGCTTCTACACTTAGGGGTTTGGGGACTGGGGTGTTGCCGTCTCTTTGGGATGTCCTGCCCAGCATCCCAACTCGGACGCTTATTATCGTCGGAGAGCTTGACACCAAGTTTGTTGAGTTCGGAGAACAAATGACTGCTGTACTCCCACAAGCTCAGTTGCTCATCGTTCCTGGTGCGGGACATACCGTGCATTTGGAACGGCCTCGACGTTGGGTAGAAGCCGTCGCTGAATTCATATGCTCAACTTGAGTCAAACCCCGGTTCCATCACCATCAAGATCTTCCTATTCCTATCATACTCAGATGAACCGTGCGTTTACGGGGACGAGTGTCGAAGTCGATGAGTACGATCTGTTGCCAGGTTCCCAATGGGATAAATCCGTCTACAATCGGAAGCGCCAGAGAAGGCCCCACGGTAGAGGCACGCACGTGACTATGGCCGTTGTCGTCTTGCCAGGTCTCTTCATGCTTATAGTAAGCATCATGAGGTGCTAGGCGCTCCATCGCGGTGCGAATGTCGTGATTGACTAGTCCAGGCTCGTATTCGAGCGTAGATAGTGCCGCGGTCGAGCCGTGCACCAAGAGTGCAGCCTGCCCAGTATTGATCCCAGATTCAGCCACTGTCTCCTGTACATTGGATGTTAGGTCGATGATGTGGCTATCCCCATTGGTTTCACACAGGATCGTGTTGTGTTCAGCGATCATCAGTTTCCTTCCCTTATCTAGTGACTAACGAAGGTGAGGCAGAGAGGCTTTCCGGATTCGTAGCGCTTGAGAGGTGGTGGGCTACTCTCCTCAAGATCCAGGTTCGATCTCCATGCTTAATCGTGTTTGGCAGGACACGATTCTACACTGACCGTAGACGACTCTGAGCACAAGCGGACTTGGTTCTTCTGTGCCATGCGTGGTTATGTTTCGCCTCTTATGTCCATATCTAGCATGAATGCCGCGGGTGTTCCGGTCTCAGGACGAGATCGGATGATTATCTACATTTCAATTCTGCTTGCACTCTTCCTTGCGGCGTTAGACCAGACGATCGTAGCAACCGCGCTCCCTAGTATGATTGAGGATTTGTCTGGGGTTGAGCGCTATGCATGGGTCGCCACTTCATATCTTCTGGCTTCCACATCCTTGGCTCTAGTATACGGTAAGCTTGCCGACACATACTCCAGGAAGATCGTGACACTTTGCGCGATCGTCCTTTTTCTCGTTGGCTCGATGCTTTGTGGCCTTGCCGGGGAATTTGGGAATCTT
>DCAZ01000139.1:47384-50505 GCA_002313925.1 Gemmatimonadales bacterium UBA1120 | reverse complement strand
GCCTGGACTGATCCTGAAGCAGCATATCAGAGTGTGTTGAGAACAAGCTACAGATCCGTACTGTCAGGACACGTGCGCTACTATCCTCGAGGGTGGAAGCCGGAATATCTGAAATGGGTGAAGTATCAGTACGGTCTAACCTTGAGCGGCCATTGGCCACAGATGGCCAAGGTCAGGGCCGCCCAACGTCAGATCTTGTTCGAGGATCCCGTAGTCTATGAATGGCAGCATATTGCTACCAAGGCGCTAGTCATCGGTGGAGCAGAAGACAGGCTGGTTAGTGATTATCCTGCAGCTGCACGACATGTGGCCGAAGAATTACAGAACGCTGAGTTGTTTATCTTCCCGGAGATTGGACATGCCCCAGCATTCGAGATCCCGGATCAATTTCATGCCGAGCTCATTCGTTTCCTGAGATCAGACCCGAATGAACCAGCTGACCAAGAATGGCGCGCGAGCGATGTTGGTCGGCGTTGATATGTAGAGAACTCTAGGAGATCAGCGTAGGCCTCGGAAAAAGTCGCGTATATCACCGACCAGTAACTCAGGTTGTTCCAGGGCGGCGAAATGCCCTCCACGAGGCATAACTGTCCAGTGAACGATGTTGTACTGGGCCTCTGCCCACTTGCGCGGTGTAAAGCTGATCTCTTTCGGGAAGATCGCAGCTCCAGTTGGGACTTCTATAAAACCGACTGGTCGGGTTGGCGGCGTCCTTCGTGACTCATAGTAGATCCTACTCGCTGAAGTAATGGTTTGAGTTACCCAGTAAAGAGTGACGTTGGTGAGTAGTTGATCCTTGGTGAACACACTCTCGAGATCACCATCATGGTCACTCCAGCCGTGGAACTTCTCGACAATCCAAGCAGCTAACCCGGCCGGAGAGTCATTAAGCCCGTAACCTAAAGATTGAGGTTTCGTACCCTGCAGGCTTTGATATGCACTTTCATTCGCGAACGCGCGGGCACGCTCTTGCCTGAGTTCCAGTTCCTCAACCGGAACCCCCGCCTCGGGATCCGCTACCCCCCTTGGCGGTCCACCTAGAACGAAATTGGAATGCAATCCAATCAAGCGATCGGCGTAATTCCCTGCTAAGACTCGACCGATAATCGCGCCCCAATCACCTCCCTGTGCCCCGTAGCGCTCGTAGCCCAATCGTTCCATCAGCGAAGCCAAAACATCTGCCATACGCTCCGGATTGTATCCGCGGTCTTTAGGTTTATCAGAAAAACCGTACCCTGGCAGAGAGGGGATCACGACATGGAACGCGTCCGCCGGGTTCCCTCCGTACGCTTCGGGATTGGTCAATGGACCAATGATATCAACAAACTCAACAAATGAACCTGGCCAGCCGTGAGTGAGGATTAGCGGGATCGCACCATCGACCGGGGAACGCTCATGGATAAAATGGACATCTAAGCCATCGATCGCCGTCTTGAAGTGATCAAAACCGTTGAGTTTCTCCTCTTGGTCTCGCCAATCGAATTCGTCCTTCCAGTACTCTATAAGTTCTTTCAGATATTCTCGGTTCGTGCCATAGTCCCATCCGGTTCCAGGGATCTGGTCCGGGAGGCGCGTCCGCACCAACCGATCGTTCAAGTCTGTGAGTACTTCATCGGGCACTGAAATATCGAATGAACGGATCTCTTCGGCGTTTATTGTCGAATTATCTTCGGGATGGGAGCCGGTCGTGCATGCTGTAAGCATCCCAAACACGATCAGAACCAGAGCAGAAATTACGATCCTATTTCGGATAGGCTTACTGTACTTTTCCATAGTTACCTCAGTTTTGGAGGGCAAACACCCAGATGACGCCGCCCTCTGGCACAAATGTCTCAATGCCAAGATCTCGATTGATGCGCCGGGTCATCGATGCTGCATCCACACCCCAACCTGACTGCACCGCAATATATTGGACGCCGTCGATCATATAGGTGGAGGGTACGCCAATAACGCCTGAGTTCGTCCTGTGCTCCCAAAGTTCGTCTCCGGTTCGTGCGTCGAACGCCCGGAAATTGCGATCTGTCGTACCTCCCATGAAAACCAAGTTGCCAGCCGTCGTGAGGACTGGGCCCCAGTTAGGGGACTCAAACTCCCGTGTCCAAACCTCCTCACCCGTACTCATGTCCCAGGCCTGGAGTTCACCGATGTGTTCCGCCCCAGGCCAGACTGTCATCTGTGACTCGGCACCCGTAAAACTTCGACCCGGCTCGTACTCTATTTCCCTACCCAAAATCGATCCACAGAGATTTTCATTGACTGGGATATAGACAAGTTCAGTCCCCGGATTGTAGGCCGCAGGTGGCCAATCTTTCCCGCCCCAAAGCGATGGACAAAAGTCAGCTTCAAAACCAATGCCCGGTTTTTTCTGTTCGTCATAACTGGGGCGCCCGCTCTCTGGATCGATACTCATAAAAACATCCTGGCGCACGTATGGCCAAGCATCCACGAACGAGATTTCATCAGCGCTACGTTCGAGCAGCCAGAGGTATCCATTGCGACCTGGGTGCACGAGTGCTGGAAAGACACGACCCTCTCTCTCAACATCAATGAGTAGAGGGGTTGAAACTTCATCCCAATCCCAAGAGCCGTTCCAGTGATATTGATGGTGACCGACTAGTTCACCGGTTTCAATATCCAAAGCAATCACAGAGTTGGTATATAAATTATCACCTGGACGTGCGTCGCCCATCCATGGACCGGGATTCCCTGTCCCCCAATAAGTAAGCCCTAGGTCAGGGTCATAGTGTCCTGTGAGCCAGACCGCAGCACCGCCTGTGCGCCAAGAATCACCTGGCCAAGTCTCGTTACCCGGCTCCCCCGGGGCAGGTATCGTATGCGCTCGCCATACTTCCTCACCTGTCTCAGTATCGAGTGCGACAACAAAACCACGGATTCCGAGTTCGCCCCCCGAGACACCTACCATGACCTTTCCCTCTGCGGTCAGTGGTGCAAGCGTCATGTAATATCCCGCGGCGTTATCAGCTACAGAAGCATCCCAGACCACTTCACCACTGGTCGCATCAAGAGCGACAACCTTCGCATCAAGCGTAGCCGTAAAGACCTTATCCCCATACAGTGCTACACCCCGATTCGTGTAGTGGTATGCGATCGCGTCTTCCGC
>DCAZ01000139.1:28135-47005 GCA_002313925.1 Gemmatimonadales bacterium UBA1120 | reverse complement strand
ATCACCTGATTTCCAGGTGTCGTCACAAACATGATCCCGTCATTGACGATGGGTACTGCCTCGTGCCCACCGTTGACACCTGTTGAGAAAGCCCAGACAGGAACGAGTGACCCGACGTTTTCACTATTAATCTGTTCGAGGGGACTATACCCCCATCCATCATACGTACCGCGGTAAAAGAGCCAGTTCTCAGGCTCTGGTTCCTTAAGCCGTTCATCTGTGACCACCCTGTACGACGTGGCAGACTGCTGGGTTATACCTGGCCCTGGCGCGACCAGAACAACCAAAAAACTCAATTGGATAGCTGCCCGGTATCGATCAAGCTTCATTATCTATTCCTGTACCTGTATGACATTCTGGAGTTTTCGATCATGGATTTCGGAAACCAACACGGCCGGTGAAGCCACCGGCGACTACTAACTGACTATCTACAAGCTTGAGTGGGAGAGCAGCGAGCCTCCGACGTGCAGGACCCTCTGTGACCTGTCCGTTATCCGTCGGGTCAAACTCTGAGTCATGGCACGGACAGATCAAGCGATGATTCTCACTACTCCAATCGCTAACGTCACAACCCTCATGTGTGCAAATTGCTGAGTAGGCGACGATTCCATCTGCAGCATGAACAGTTGTCTCCTCCGTTAAATTTAGCGGATCCAAACGTAGGAGTACGATTTGATCAAATCGTGATGCAGAGGCACTGTGAGCGCCATCAATATCTCCCGCATAAACAAAGATCTGCGGGCCATCTAGAGGAACATCGGCCGGTGTGACAACCTCACCCTTGCGGGCTCCGAGTGCGAATACAAGCACATCCCCATCAGTTGGGTGTTCATGTTCATCTAGTGAAAGTGCTGCCTCAGGTTCTGACTCCAGCTCCGGGCCTTGAGCAGGGGGCGGCCCTGGCATTTCTCCCGCCGAACCCTGTGAGGTCGGAGTGCAGTCTGTAAGCGCTGAAGCAAGTCCAAGGCCCACAAAAGTTTTGACCGCATTGCGGCGATTCATAGGAACGGCCGTTTCCGGACCATTAACTTCGGTCACGAGGGACCTCTCATCGCTCTTTTCATAACCCATATCATCTCGAATAACCCCTGATTCAAAGACATCCTACACTGCCCAGGCAGCCCCTGCACACTGATCACATTCATATCTCTAGGCGTTCAGGATACCCGCCACATTATCTTGCAAAGCACGCCTTACCCTTGAATTTCAGCCAAATAGACAGTAGCATGCCCTAACATTGTAGGGGAGTTGTAGCTATTAAGGTCTCTTCTTGTTGGGAGGAAGTAATTATGGCGACTAGGTTTGTACGCCTGACAGACCATCCTCTGTTCTCTGGAGCTCTAGTTCTGGCTTTTCTTGCCGTGCTTGTGCTTCCAGGCCAAACCCTGTTAGCGCAGGAGGCAGGCGCGGATGAGGACGTCACATATACACGTGACATCGCACCTATTATCCAACAGAACTGCCAGATTTGTCACCGTCCGGCGTCGGTAGCACCGATGTCCTTTATGGACTACCGCGATGTTCGGCGTTACGCACGGCGGATCAAAGACCAGGTCGCACGGCGATTGATGCCTCCTTACCACTACGACACTGGTAATGGCATCCAAGATCTCAAGAATGACTGGAGACTCAGTGAGGAAGAAATCGATGCCATCGTGACTTGGGTCGACAATGGCACTCCGGAAGGAGATCTCGCGGACATGCCAGAGGCTATGGTTTGGCGTGACGAACAGATGTGGCAGCAGGAAGACCGGCTCGGTCCGCCTGACCATGTTATCAAGACTCTGCCATTCGATGTCCCCGCTGACGGCGGTGACATGTGGTGGCGTCCAGTCGTGCCAACTGAAATGACCTCGGAAAGGTGGATTCGGGCGATGGAGGTACGGCCTTCATTCCCAGCGGGACGTCAAGTTGTGCACCACGCAAACCCCAAACTCTTGAGGCTTAAAGATGATGGGGATTATCAGCCTCTCGGGAACCTATCAGAGTACGCGATGGGCAAGATCGGCGAGATCGTCCCTGAGGATGCCGCACGCCTAATTAAGCCTGGTGATAAGATCGAATGGGATACGCACTACTACCCCATGGGTTACGAGGTTCCTGGTGACCAGATTGAGCTAGGAATTTGGTTCTATCCTGAAGGATTTGAGCCTCAGTTCACACAAAACCTGAGACTCTATCCACTTCAGGGGGACATCTTCCTGGAGCCCGGTGGGACCTCTATGACCCAAGGGTTTTACCGTTGGGATCACCCAGTCCGGATCGACAGCTTCCAACCACATGGGCATGTACATCTCCATGGGATGCAGATCAAGGCGATCTATCCAGATGGCAAACAGGAAATGCTCAGTATGGTCTCGGACTTCGATGCCAGATGGCACCATAGCTACATTTTCGATGACGACAAAGCTCCTCTGCTACCAACAGGCACTGTGCTTGTAATGACCGGTTGGTACGAAAACACTGCCGACAATCCACTCACTGATTCAGAGATGTTCTACTCTCGAGGTAGCCGCACGGTGGATGAAATGTCACACGCGTGGATTGCAGTTTCGCACTTGGATGAAGAAGGATTAGAGCGTATCGAAACGGAAAGAGAGGCAAAGTCGAAAGTCACAAGTGAAGATGGAGACGGAAGCAACTAAGATTTGTCTATGCCTGAAGAAACAGGCGAAATATAAGAGATGAACGATCGAAGGAGCCTTCTGATATGGGGGCTCCTTCGATACATGTAGTCTAGAGAAAAGTAACCGGAAGAAAGCTATGCAAAATCATAAAGTGCGGATCGGCGTTGTTCTCATATTGACCTTCTTTGTCGCGGTTCCTGCTTTGATAGCCCAGAACCCGAACAACTCGCGGTTCGGAAATGGCATGAGAATGCCACTCTCACCGGTTCCACCCACAGGCGAGCCAGTTGCACCCTTCCTCGAAGGTTGGTACGAGAACGAGGATGGCACGTACTCACTGTCATTTGGCTTCTTCAACTTGAATTCGGAACAAGTCCTCGACATTCCGATTGGGCCTGACAATTTCATTGAGCCGGCTGAATTTAACGGGAAACAACCAACCCACTTTACTTCTGGTCGCGCTCGCAGAGACCGTGGGGTCTTTCATGTGACAGTGCCCGCATCTTATGCCGATGGGCAACAAAGAGTTACTTGGACGATCACAGCTAATGGCAAAACACATTCTGTCCCTGCCCGAGTCGGCTATTCAGCTCTTCAGCTTGATTACGGTCCCAGGGCGATGGGATCCTTGCCTCCGATGGCCAGTTTCTCAGCCTCTGGAACGGAAGGCCAGCACATTCAGGGGATATGGTCAGAACCGCGTGTAGCCACTGTGGGCTCCCCTATGGAAATAAACATTTGGATGAGAGAAGTCTCGGAACGTGCTTCGTATGACGAGCGTAACGCCGACATTAAGCCAGCTGTTACCTGGATTAAATATCAAGGTCCCGCTGGTGCAGTCACTTTTGACCCCGGCAGGATTGCGCTCGAAGAAAAGGAAGGACAGGCAACCACAAGTGTGACCTTTACAGAGCCCGGTGAATATGTCTTACGTGGTCGTGTCGACAACTTCGGAGCCAACGACAGTACCCCGGGCGACCAATGTTGCTGGACAAACACGTACGTGCCAGTAACGGTCACTGCGGGAGAACCCGACAGGGACTGATCTTCTTATCCGGTCACTGTCAGGTTTTTGAACCGGACCAAACCAATAGGGGAAGTCACATGCAACGCATACTTACCTTCGCTGCACTCGTAGTCTTAGTGAGTTGTGCACCACAGGCTGCGAATCAAACTCAAGTAGACGGGACGACAAGTGTTGAGCCATTCAAGGTCGGGACCTTTGAGATCGATGGTGCACAGACGGTAGGAATCGTCCTAAGGGACGCTCTGATCATCGACCTCGCGGCAGCGAACTCGGCGC
The DNA here is from genome assembly GCA_002313925.1 of Gemmatimonadales bacterium UBA1120. Classification (GTDB taxonomy): domain Bacteria; phylum Gemmatimonadota; class Gemmatimonadetes; order Longimicrobiales; family Gaopeijiaceae; genus UBA1142. The sequence continues at coordinate 43,075 of DCAZ01000139.1, read as the reverse complement.
TCGAAGCTGATCCGGCGTACGAGCATATCGACGCACCGGCTGACATGCTCGACCTGATCGAGCAGTACGAGGACGGTCTGAAGTCTCGGATCTACGAGATCGTAAACAACGTGGTGGGTAATGACCTGCTCGAAGCAAACTACGTTCACGGTGTCGAAGACGTGGACATCCTTCCTCCGATCATGTATCCCAGCAAGAACATGAATGCCGCGGTCAACTTCTACACACACGCGTGTGAAGGCTGCACCCCGGAGCAGCTGGCGGAGAGGACCCGGCAGCGACAGGAGGATCGGGGGGTACCGTACCTGTTCCTCAAGCCGACCCGCGGCGCGGTCATCGGCAGCGGTGATGACATCGTGATGCCTTATGGCCGTGACCGAATCGAATGGGAGGTCGAGCTGGCTATCGTATTCGGCCGTGAGGGTAAGTACATCTCTGCGAGCCGAGCCTACGACCACGTGTTCGGCTACATGGTCGCCATGGATGTATCTGATCGTGGCGGGCGTCCTCCGGGTGGTTACGGCTCCGGTCAGGACTGGTTCGTCGGTAAGGGCCATGACACGTTCGCCCCCCAGGGGCCGTGGATTGTTCCAAAGGAGTTCTACGGCGATCCGATGGACCGCCTGCACCAGAGCCTGGTCATCGACGGCGTGACCGTTCAGGAGGCCCAGGCGGGGGACATGATCCACAACATCCCGGAGCTAATCGAGTACGCCTCGTCGCTCATCACCGTATTTCCCGGTGACGTCCTGCAAAGCGGGACGTCGGGCGGAACGGGCGCTGGTCGCGTCGAGCGCGCGACAGGCTCTGGCTACCTGCAGGCTGGTGAGACGATCAGCGCCACCATCGAGGGAATCGGGACGCTAACGCACACCGTCGTCGCCGAGGAGAGCGTTCCGGACGATCTGTCCGGCGCACAGCTGCCCCCAACTAGGACGTACCGCCCGGGCCGCTGAGAACTTAGGCCCAGCGAAGGCCATCAGGATAAAGCGCCGGCCGGGATATCACCGGCCGGCGCTCTTCTGTTTCAGAGGTGGTACTAGTTGTTGACTGAAGTTCTTACCACTGCGCGATACTGCTCGACTGAACCCCACCAGCCCGTGACAAGGACCTGGGATCCTAGTGGAACCATCAATGGTGTTTTGCATGTTCGGTGAAGTGGTCTGTAAACTAGGTGACAAGTAGGTAGCGACGGATGTGAAAGTATTGCGATATATCCTTCTTGGTTTGGAGTTTCCCATCGTACTTCATGACACTAACCGGAGCACAGCACAGGATTTATCTCACTAAGGGACTTGGAGGTGGTGATGAACACACAGGTTGATCGTCGACATCTAATTCCGCTCGTCGGACTGCTGATGCTCTTGAGTCAAGTAGTGATGCCTTTGGGGGGCACTGCACAGGAGCCAAGTTACGATATCATCCTGAGAGGTGGACGCGTATTTGACGGCGCAGGCAACCCTTGGGTGTACGCAGATATCGCGGTCGACGATGGACGGATCGCCGTGGTGGGGGCCCTTGGTACAATCAGTGCCGAACGGGAGATCGATCTCGAGGGCCTCTATGTCATGCCAGGCATCATCGACGTGCACTCACACGCCAACAGTGGCTTTGATGACGAGGACCCTCGTGCCCGTGCTACGATCAACAACCTGATGCAGGGAATCACTACTGTAGTAATCGGTGAGAACGGCAGCGCGTGGAACCGTGATAGTAGTATTGGAGACAAGGCTGAAGAATGGTCGCAGAACGGTATCGGCACGAACGCTGCCATGCTGGTAGGTATCGATAGCGTTCGGCACCAAGTTATCGACAGCCATGATGTAACACCCACCGCCGAGGACCTCATAGAGATGCGTGCACTAGTGCGCGAGGGAATGGAGGGTGGAGCGTTTGGGATCAGCTCAGCACTTGACTATTGGGATGGTCACTTTACGACCACCGAAGAGATCATCGAACTCGCTAAAGAAGCAGCTGATCTTGGTGGGTTTTACTCTAGCCATATCAGGAGCGAGGGGACACGCTCGCTCTGGTGGGTTGAGAGCCATCCATCTCGACGCATCACCCACTTAGATGCAGTGAAGGAGATCATCGAGGTCGGCCGAGCCGCCGATATTCCAGTCCACATCATGCACATCAAATCGACAGGCATTCCAATGTGGGGCAAGAGTCAGACCGCGACAGCGCTTATGGAGAAAGCCAGGGCTGAGGGCATCGATATCACTGCCGATCAGTACCCTTACACATTCTCTAATCCTGATCGTACCACAGAATTGTTCAAGTGGGAGGCCTATCTAGGTGAAGACGGAAGAGGACTCAAGCGGCCAGAGCGGATGGCACTTATCAAGGATCGCATGACAAGCGACCCCGTGTTTTCCGCTCAGGTAGAGAAGGATGTCTACCATGAGATCCTGGCACGAGGTGGCTCTGATCGTATGTGGGTTACTGAGTTCGAGGCCAACCCAGCCTATGTTGGAAAAACCTTCGACGAACTTGCTACACTCCGCCAGGAAAGCCTTTTCGAAACTGGTAAGTACCTACAACTAGAAAATGCTGCCAGAATCTTATCTTATACCATGATCGAGGACGACCTGGAGCATTACCTGACACGAGACTACATCGCCCCGGCTACAGATGGTGGCGTCGGTGCCAGAACCCACCCTCGTGCCTTTGGAACCTTTCCACGGGTCTTACGACGTTATGTATTCGACAAGCAAGTGATCACACTTCCATTCTTCGTCCGCAAAGTGACAATGCTTCCCGCCAGCATCCTGGGACTGGACAACCGTGGTATGATCAAAGAGGGCTACCAAGCTGACATTATGGTGTTTAACCCGGAAACAATCCGTGATCGTGCCACTTTTGACGAGAATATGTACAGCGAAGGTGTCGAATACCTGCTGATTAACGGAAAGTTCGCCATTGATGGTGGCCAGTTCACTGGCGCACTAGCAGGCGAGGTAATACTGCGACGGTAATCTCAAAAGGCACAATGTTGGATCAAGAATATGAACTAGCCTATCGTACTCGTTGGATACTAGGGGTAGTCATGCAGTACCAACTGGACCTGAAGCACCCCCAGCGGAATCCTTTCACTCCAAAGATGCTGAGGCCGTAGCTTTGGTCCCCATAAGATATCGGATGCAAAAATGACTACTTCTCGCGGAGACTTCATTCGCAAGATGGGCGCTGGGCTAGCGTCCTCCAGAGCTTCCGATTCTACACTGGCTGATGCGCGTCATGGGGACGGGCAAGAAAGCCTTACCTCCGGCAACTCTGAGCGACTCCTTCATCAGGACCCGGATCATGTCGAGCCGGCACCGGTTGGGTACGACCGCCTGCCCCTGGAGTGGCATCAGATGAGGACCAGGACCCTCAAGGAGCGCCTGGCCGACTGCGGAGCAGAGGCCGTCTTACTTAATACGGACCAGAACATAGTGTACTTTACCGGCTGCTTCCGTGGGAGCGGCGAGCGGCCCACTTGGTCTCTGTTCCCGACTCAAGAGGAAGATACAGTCTACTGGTATTCCCCAGGTATCGACCGAGACCTCATCGAGTCCTGGTGGTGCACCGAGAATGAATACTATTTCGGATATCCACACGCAGAAGGTGGTTTCCCCAATCGGGGACAGGTGGTCCAGGGACCTACCGTGGACCTGTTCGAATGGATGCTGCAGGGGGTCCGTAGCCGTGGACTAGGGGGCGGGACCATCGCTGTAGACTGGTCCCTATCTGAATCACAGATAGCTAGTGTGAGCAAGGTGATTCCAGGTACCCGCTTCGTGAACGTTCAGGCTGACTGCCTAAGTATGCAGCAAATCAAAACCTCGGAAGAACTGAGGCTCTCACAACGTGCTTATAGATACTTTGACCGGATCCACGCATTTGCTCGGGACTATATCCTTGAACGGGGTACTGACCTTACAGACTTTGAACTAGGCCAAGCCCTGCAGGGATTCGGTATCGAGCTACTCATGAACGATGTCATAGCAGACGGGCGGCCACACTCTGCTGTGGGTATCGAGGTCACATCGAACTATGTGAGGGCCGGCATAGCAAGCGCATATCCGCACCCGAACCAGTTCTTCTATCAAAAGCTCGAGCGCGGACAAACCATGTACGTGAACTGTGACATCAAGCTCGGCGGCATGGGTGGTGAATGTTACCGGAACTATCTGATAGGTCCATGGACCAGTGAACAGGAACGCATGTGGGAGGTCGTAGCGGAGACTATTCAAATTCAAGAAGAGGAGTCGAAGGCAGGGGCTGTCTGCTCAGACATCGCTGCGAAAATCCACCAGCACCAGGTTGATGCGGGTATGGCAGAGTACATCTATCACCGCCCAGCTCACGGTCAAGGCCAGTTCTTTAGTGGCCATCAACCTCCATTCATAGCGCTTGGTGACTACAGTGTGCTTGAGGAGAATATGACGTTCAGTATGGAGCCGGGCTTATACGATGCAGCACGCGGGATCGGGATCAACCCTAGTGACAACCTCCGTGTCATCGCTGATCGTGGTGTCCGCTTCTCTAGCGTACCATTCTCAAAGGAATGGAGCCTCCTAGAGCTATAAGACTAAGAAATTAGTTTATTGATCGATTCAGGACCCTCGAAAAGTACCGCTGCTTAATGAGCTACTGAGGCCTATCACCCTGAATAGCAAACTTTTGCACGCGCCTGCCTGTAGATGCTTCCCCTACGTAAACGTTTCCGCGTGAATCGATACTCATCCCATGAGGACGAATAAACTGTCCAATCTGCCGTCCACCTCGTCCGAAATCACCCACGACCTCAAGATCAGACCGCCGAAGAATCCACACTTTGTGATTGGTGCCGTCTGCTAAGTAGAGCCAGTGCTGTTCCGGATCCGGTGACAGACCTACTACGAAGGAACCAGCAACGATTTTCTCCGTTACAAACGTACCATCGTGGTCGAAGACCTGGACCCGAGTGCCGCTGCGATCCGCGACGTAGATTAGTCCATCTGTCGAACCGATAAGACCATGTACAGTAGAAAATTGGCGAGGTGGCGATCCGGCCGAATCTTCCCCGCCGGAGTTGTAATCATCGTCTGGACGTTCACCGTACGCTCCCCAATGCCTCAGGTAGGCACCCGTATCACCATCATACACCGCGACACGCCGATTCCTGTACCCGTCCGCGACGTACACCTCATTGGTCTCAGGATCCACCCAAATTCCCGCTGGTCCACCAAGTAGATCAGGGTCGTTACTCCCACCGGTCACGTCGTATTGCCCAATTGTCATGAGGTGCTCACCGCTACGCGTGAACTTCATGACCCGGTGGTGTCTATACGAGCCAATCCAGACGAAGTCATTGTGGTCGACAAAAAGGCCGTGCGGGTTCCTCGGGAATTCGGATACATCCTGTGTGTCCGGGTCCCCCCAGGCCTGCACGACCTCTCCCTCAGCATCAAACTCAATCACTATAGGAGCGGGGACACAACACAGCCTCGTTGGTGGATCCTGGACGGCGCCGGTCTCCTCCTCGGTCAGCGTCTCCCTGAGATGGGTTACCCAGACGTGGTCCTGCGCATCGACGAAAACTGATGTCACTGCGCCCATAATCCAGTCGTTCGGCATCTCCTGAGGCCAGGTGGGATCAACCTCGTGTGTCGGTACAACCTCAATCGTGGACGACGATATCCCTTCCTCGGAATCTGATCCTAAGCCACACGCTGCAGGCCATATACAAGTGACCAGAAGCAGCGGGCAAACCCACATGCGTCGGCGACCGCGCATATCCCATATCCTCCTTCAGCGTCAACCAACGGAACTCATCCTGGCGGATGGACGTACCCGGAGAGACTCTCCGATACGTCCATCCACTAGGACCAATCAGTTACCTAGATACACACTCCGTGTCATCGCGATCGTGAGATTCTCGTTTTGTGCGATCTCCTCAGGAGCTGGAGGCCAGCGTAGATGCATCCCAGCCGCCACGTTTGGTGCGAGCCACCGAGCTGGTACGATCTCGTAGTACCGCATATCCTGCCAACGGTGTAACTCCAACCAGAACTCAGCCTGCCGTTCGTGCTTAAGTTGAGCATAGATCGCATCAGAATCAGTACTGGCGAAGTCCTGTAGGTCAGAAATGGTAGTAGCTGAAGGCGGCCATCCTCTGGATGCCCCTCCCGCATAGCCAGTGGCAGCGACCCGGGTGCGTGCAGCTGCTCTCACTTGATTGATGTAATCAACCGCCCCGGTAAGATCGCCAGCCAGAAGTCGAGCTTCTGCGATGATGAGCATCGCTTCAGCTGCTCGACTCATTGGAAACTCACTATTCGCTTCAGGATACTTCAGGTTCACTGCAGTCAAGCCAAATTCAGACCCCATATCCTCGGTGGCCTCAGCCACATTTCCCACAGAGTGCGGTATGCGTGGGTCCCAGTTCCCGGTAACTGGATCGGGGAGGAACAGATAAACACTTCCGTCGAAACGATTAACACCGCCATTCGGTCCACCTAAGAAGGCATTGGAATTTGAGCCTCCCGGAGCACCGAACTGCAAGGCCTGATTATAATTGCCACTCGTTGACAGCGCGTTACGAGCAGCTGTCTCAGCCTGATTCATAAAGCTCAGGTCGGTATTGTTCTTTAAATGCTTTTCTTCGAAGTAGAGAGAACGATAACCTCTGGCAGTCATTCCCAAAGCAGCGGCCTGAAGGTTTGCGTCTGAACCACTAGCACTGCTGGCAGCTTTCTCGAATTGTGAGATCGCATCGTTAATAACGCTGATCGGGCTGCGTGGCATATCACTTTCGTCATAGACGATCACGTTGTAATGATCTGCCATTAAGATCCGCGCGAGACCACCGAAAAAGTACGCCTTCGCTAAGCCAACCGGATCGCCACCTGCCGAAGCAAGCTTGGAAGCAACTTCATCCGAGAGCCACCGAGACTGTGCGAGGCCACGCCAATGACCTTCCACTGCCGAGCTCGCAGCGAGACGATTCCCTTGCATGGCATCGACATTCTCCAACTGAGTGGAGGGGTGTAGCATCTCATCAGCAAGCAATGCACTCCGCTGGCTCAAGCTCGACACGTCACCTGAGATATTCGCTTCCGGAGTATGGGAAAGTGTTGCTAGAAGCTCAGGACGATTTAGATCATCATCGAGGAGACTCGCCGGATTCTCCACGTCAAAGAAATTGTCACAGCCGCTAAACAAGACCATTAACAAGCCGGCAACAACAACACCTCTAGGTCCTCTTTTGATGAAATTCATGCTGAAATGCTCCCGTATCTGTTCGTGGACCCTCAACGATTCCGTAACCATCGCTACCCGCCTCAAAATTGGGTCCGGATGGAGAGGACAAACCGTCTGGGCGTCGGTGTCTTTAGGTAGTCAACGTTTTGTAGGAAAGCGTTGTTCGCCTCAAGTCCACGTGTTCCAGGATCAATCCAACCCAGCTTAAAGTCGTTGAAGTAGTCACTGAAGACCCAAACGTTCTTCACGCCCAAGCTCACTGTCGTACCCGAGGAACCGAAGCTAGACGTGAACGATTCGGGTAAGCGGTACGCCACTGATAACTCCGCCCACCTGAGGTAGTCCCCGTCAAAGATGGTGTTGCTTATGATCCCGTTGTGTTTCCGGCCATACTCGTCCACTAGCCTTGCTTTTGTAGCGGGATCAGTAGTCGGATCAGCGACGGCCTTCTGGACTTCAGCCATCAATTTGTTTGACTTGAGCGCCATCCGGAGGTGCAGTGTCTCGTTCGATTGAACGAAGCCAGCTGCTCCCTCAAAGACATTCTGGATGGTAAGTGGCCCGACTCTCACTACAGCACCGAAATCGATCATCTTGTTCGGCTGTGGAATCCCGATCACGACCAATGAATCTCCACCGGCAGCATTCTTCAGTGTGTTCGAAGAGATCTGGTTGATGCTGGTGATCTGGTCGACCGGTACCGTGGTCTTATAGGGCTGGTTGGGATCAGCGATCGGGGCGATCCAGATTCCGGGCCACATGCCCTGATGCAGGGACTGCCAGCGCCGCCGACTACCAAGTCGGAAGTCTGCGACACCACCCATATCAGACACCCATTGCTTTAGGTACGTCGGGTTCACCGTAAGGTCTACGCTAAGGCCTTCTCTCTCGATCAGGCGCGTATTAGTACTGATCTCTATGCCCCAGGACTTCAACTGGCCCAGGTTTTGAAGTTGACTGTTAATGAATCCGGATCCCGCTGAAGGCTTGATCGGCAGCAAAGCGTCGTTGGTTGTCTGGTTGAAGTACACGACTTCCAATCCCAAACGGCCACCGAACAGACCGGCCTCTACGGCAGCCTCGACCTCGGTCGACCGCTCGGGCTTCAAGTCAGAGTTACCCAGGTTATTGGGGGTAAGGTATCCGCCCCCGACATCGATGCTCGGATTCCAGGTCCGTTGGGCGTCGAAAGCTCCTGGCTGGAGACCGGACATTCCCAGGGCTCCGCGAAGTCTGAATTCATCAATGAACCCTACATTCCAGAAATCGTAGTCAGATACAACCCACGAGATTCCAGCTTTCGGATAGGCCTGTAGACCAAAATCGCTACCGAAAGCTGAGTTTCCGTCTAGCCTGACCCCTCCTGTGAGGAAAATGCGGTCATCGAGTCCTATCTGGGTCTGTGCAAAAATTCCCGCGTTGATAACCTCGACATAGTTCTCTGAAACGCCTGTAATCTCTTGTCCGCCACTCAGGGTCTTGAGTGTGGGAGAACCGAACACTCGAACAGCTGCACGATCCTGCTTCAGCGTCTCCCGGAAACTTTGCCCCCCGAAGGTGGTATTCAGAATCATTCGGTCGCCAAGTGGCTGTTCCCAGTTCGTGGTAAAGTCGATCGTCGTCGTCGAGAATCTTCTATCTAGCAGAGATTTGTGGCCCCTGACCGAGCTCGCGACTACTCCCTGGGGATAGAAATTGCTCATGCGGCTGTCGATAAAGTTGTAACCCACGCGCACGGTTGATTGGATATTATTCGTCCACTGGTAGGTCGCCCTTCCATTCACCAGGAAATTCTGGGAATCCTGATTGTTCTCGGTGACCAAGGATTTCTTCGTTGGGCTATACGCTCCGTCGGGATTGTCTGGGCCAGCACGAAGCGGGTTCCCTAACATCAAGTTTCCGAAAACGTCACCCCAGCCTGGATCAGCAGTAATTAGTTGGCGATCAACGAAGCTCACATCAACCGAGCTCGTCAGGCGGTCTGTATTGTTGAAATCGAACGACGCGCGGATCGACTTGTTCAATAGTTCATTGTTCGGGGATGGATTCACTTCCTCCATCAGACGCCCCGAGACGTAATAGCCGACATTGGGTGTTCCACCCTGAACGGAAAGGTTGTAGTTCTGGTGGTATGCAAATACTTCGTAATTGTCGTAGGGATAATTACAGGTGATCGAGTTGGAACTCCCGACGTAAGCACAGTTGTCTTCAAACCTGCGAGGGAACTCAAGAAACTGGTGATCCGTGGAGAAACTATATCTCGGCGCACCAGTGATTCCTCGCTTGGTGAAAATCTGTATCACTCCACTAGAAGCCTCAGTGCCATACAACGTTGCAGCAGCAGCTCCCTTAATGATCTCGATACGATCAATGTCCTGTGGATTGATGTCCATTAGGCGATCGGTCGTCACCGACCTGGCGTCTTCAGGTCGATTGTCTATGCGGATCCCGTCCACATAGATGATGGGATCCTGTCGTTGGCTGATGCTGGCGGTACCCCGGAGTACGATTTGGCTTCCTGCTCCGGTCTGGCCACCCGAAATAAGACCACGAGCACCTGGAAGGCGACCGATGAGTGCGTCAGCAATATTGGTGATCGGAGCACTCGCAAGCTCTTCACTGCTCACTGAGGTGATCGTCGCTCCCAAGCGGCGTCTCTGTGTGGGAGCGCCCGTACCCGTTACCACGATCTCGTCGAGGTTTAGCGCGACGATCTCGAGTTCGAAGTCGGCCACTGCAGTTTGCTCAGCCTGAACCGTCACTTGCTGGGTCTGCACACCATATCCAATCGATGTGACTGTGACTTCATGTACACCGACAGGGACTGCGATGAGCAGATATCGCCCATTCCCTGAGGTCAGGCTCCCAACGTTCAGCTCCTGAATGGAAACCTGAACGTTTTGAAGAGGCCCAGCGGTCGATTGTGAAGTCACCTGCCCGGTGATCGTACCCGTCTGGGCCGATAGACCCCTGGCAGTGATCGTCGTAGCCAACAGAGTTAGCACAATCAGTGAGGCTACTCCAACAAGTCTTGATAGCATATCTCATCCTCCAGAATTCCACGGCGTATCGCGCGTGTGACACTCAGTTTATTCAAATTCAGATTATCGGAGATGGTAATGACTTGTCAATCATTTTGACTGCGTTTTCAATACTTCTTATGCGAAGACTCCAGAATTCTACCATTGCTCTTACTTACCTCTTAATCGACCTGATGTGCTTTCCTCCCTCTTTCAGGCCTGCCAGCGGCATAACCCGTAGGACTGGGATAACCCGTTGCTACGGCAACTCTGCACTCATATAGTTTCGTTTCTCCGGTGAACGACTCATGCAACCCTCAAAGAGGGACTATGGAAATTGCAAGAATGCGACGACTCGCTTTGTGGCAGGCCCTGACACTAATTTCAACTGTCCTGCTGGGATGCTACTTACCGGATCCTGCGGATCTTCCGACGATCACACCAGGTGAGCAGATCCGTCTCTTGCTTTCAGAGGATGGGATAGAGCATCTGCAGGAGATCTCAGCGGAAACCTTGGGAGAAGTCAACGGACGATTCCAGAGCCTGACGGAAGATTCGGTCACGATTACGACTAGGCTTAGCGGACCCGCGTACGCGGGTCCCACACTCGGGAACCTAAGGCAAACCCTCACCTTCGCTCGGACTGATATCCTTGAGATTACTGTACCCAAATTGGACCGGGTGCGGACCACCGTTGTCGTAGGGGTGGTAGCGATCGCCGCCAGCTTCTTGATCCCTAGCTTTTTCAAATTGCTTGGCAACAGTCAGGGTCAGGATGACCCCCCTGACCCCACCCCTCTAAGAATCCGTCGGTAGTGACTGGAATGTGGTACCTGAGCCCTTACTTGATGACCATGTTTCTCCCAATCACTAACATATCAGCCGCGAGCACAACGATTAAAGCACTATAACACGGAGTAGAAACCATGAAGGCTTATGTCGCAATTCCTCTGATCGCGCTCGGCTTGCTTGCCGCAGACCAAAGATTGCTCAACGGCCAGGGACGTGGCCGCGGAAACCAGATACCAACAATCCGACAACTCGCGTGGGTTGATGGATCTGGGAACGTTTTAGGGACCATAGGCCCTCGAATGAATTCGGTCCTTGATCCGTCCATCTCTCCGGATGGTAGCAAGGTCGCAGTTCGCGGCCGGCAGGACCCGGGCGATGTGGATCACCTCTGGATACTCGAAGGCATGAGCGCGAATCGGATCACAACCAATGAGGGATATGAGCGTCACATGATCTGGTCCCCTGACGGCTCCCGTATCGCATACTCAATCCAGAACGATGGTGGTGTGTCAAATCTCTATATCCGGGCATCGGATGGCAGCGGTCGAGACCAGGTGCTCATCGAAAGTGAGGGGATGCACAAGTGGTACCCGTCATGGTCTCCAGACGCATCAACCGTGGTCTTCCACACCAACAACCCGGATACGCAAGCCCGAGACCTCTGGTACGTCAGCGTGGCAAGCGGGGAAACGGCAGTGCTGGTAGATGACGAGGGGATTCAGGCCTTGGCGCGGACGTCTCGGGATGGGCGCTTCGTCGCATACCAGTCCGACCAGGATGGCCAGATGGAAATCTATGTGACCACATTCCCGAGGTCTGAATCAAGGTGGAAGGTATCTACGAACGGTGGTACCTGGCCAAAATGGAGCGACGACAAATTGTTTTACTGGGAAGGCAATTCACTGATGGGCGTGAGATTCGCGACCGATGGCGGTTTCAGTCCTGACGAGCCACAGCGGATTTTCACTGGTGAACAGGCCGGTATGGGCGCAAGCAATATGATGGCCTCCTATAATCCCGAGTATGACGTTAACGCAGACGGAACTCGATTCATCGTCGTCCAAAGACTGGAGCGCTGAGGCGATACAACCCAAGGCTTGAATAGCATTGTTGCTACTCGCAGAGTGTAGAGATAACGGGCCTAGGCGGTTCCGATTAACCCTACTCCTAGTTGGGGTACTCGTAGCCAACGTGGTCCACATCCCGGTAGCGGCTCAGTCCCAAGCCATCCTTATCCGGGCTGGTGAGATCCACACCGTTACGAATGGTGTTATCACGGATGGTGAGATCCTCGTGCGCGATGGACTCATCCAACAGATAGGGACGTCAGTCGACGCCCCCGCCGACGCTCAGGAGTATCAGGCAGAAATGGTTATCCCGGGTATGATCGACGCTCACACCCACCTGGGACTGGACAGGTCCAGTCGCTCACGGATCCCTGGACCATTCACACCCGAATGGAAAGCGGTTGAGAATCTTCATCTTGAGGACCCGATGATCCAGGTCGCTCTCTCTGGGGGTGTGACCTCTGTGATTGCCCGCTCCGGTAGTGGAATCATTTCGAGCGGCCAGTCTGTGGCCCTGAAGATGAAGAGTACGCCCGGGCTGAGCATGATCCTCAAGCCCTACGTGGACCTAAAGATGGCGGTGCGCCCACTTATCAATCTGCGGCCAGGTGAGACACCGCAGACCGTGATGGGCTGGTATGCAACCGCTGATGACTACTTCCGACGAGCGAAACTCTATTTGGCCCAAAAAGAGGCTTACACCGAAGGCCAGGCTAGTGAGCCTCCTGAGATCAACGAGCGGCTCGAGGGACTCCTGCCTGTCCTCCGCGGCGACGTCATGGTCCACGCTCACTCGCATTATCCGAGCGAGATCATGATGGTCCTGCGGCTTGCGAGAAAATATGGCTTCATCGATCGACTTGCCCTGGCGCATGCGGAAGAGGTGTTCCCACTGATCGATCTCCTGACCGGGACCAGTATCATCCCCGTCATCGGCCCCATGATGATAGTTCAATACTACAACGATCCGGAGCCGATAAACCTGCTCAAGGAGCTTCTGGATGCAGGTATCGCTGCGAGCATCCAGACTGACATGTCCAACCAACACTTCAAAGACTTCCGCGAATACGGTGCATTTCTGGCACGACACGGTCTCACTGATCAGCAAGCGCTTGAGGTCATGACAATTAACGGGGCCAAGGCGATGATGCTCGAGGACCGGGTGGGCAGTATCGAAGTAGGAAAGGATGCTGATCTCGTGCTGCTAGATGGCCACTTCCTGGATCTAACCGCAGACCGGGTCGAGCGAGTATTCATCGATGGCCAATTGGAGTACGAACGGGGGGAACCGGAACAGGGTGATCGACTGCGGGATGTCGGTCCATTCAGTCCTCTTCGGAATGGGATTGGGCCGAACGACGAATCATTCGCTATCACGGGCGCACACGTGTTCACCATCAGTGACGGTGCTATCGAGGACGCAACCATCATAGTGGAAGAAGGCAGGTTCACCCGTGTGGAAGCTGGGGGAACAGTGCCCGCAGGCATGCCGGTGATGGAGGCAGGCGGACGGGTCATCATGCCCGGAACGATTATCGCGCGCGCGTTCGCAAATGACTGGATCGGTGATCTCAAGTGGCAAGTCCAGAACGATGAGATCACCGAGCCGATCGTGCCTGAGATGAACGCGCTCTACGCTGTGGACCCGTGGTTTCCTTCATACCGGGTGAACACCACTGTCGGTGTGACCGCGATTCATGTGACCCCAGGAACGCTGAATCTGATCGGCGGGAATGGAGTTGTCGTCAAGACACCCGGTCTGGACTTTGAGGAAATGGTGAGGCGAGAACCGAGCAGCATGGTTATGTCGCTGACGTCTGGGACAACCCGCTATTGGGCAGGTGCGTCAGGCATCCCAGTAACGCTGGAGAGTGCCTCAGCAATGATCCGAGACGAGTTAGACGAGGCAGTGGAGTACTCAAGGGGAGACCCGGCCCGTGAGTATGACCAGCGCCATGAAGCTATACTACCTGTGTTACGCCAAGAGGTACCCGCACTGATCCACGCTGATCGTGTTGCTGAGATCCGGGAAGCAATAAGCATCGCTCGCGACTATGGGTTACGTCTCGTCATCACTGGTGCGGTGGAGGCCCACAAACTGGCTGACGAGATTGTCGCAGCTGATGCAGGAGTCATTCTCGGTAACTCCGGCAGCTTCGCCTCCGACATCCGAGGAGGAGGGGACGGCTGGAGCAGTAAAGGTCCAGCGATCCTCAGTCAGGCAGGCGTAAAGGTGGCCTTCTTCGGTCCCGGTGCATCGCGCCGGGCGTCACCGATTGGCCGCCTAGGCGGTGAGCCCATCCTCAATTCTGCCTGGGCATTCAGGAATGGCGTGCCAGAGATTGAAGCGTTACGGATGGCAACCATGAATCCAGCTGAGATGCTTGACATCGGAAGCCGGGTCGGCAGCATCGAGGTCGGAAAGGATGCTGATTTCGTCGTCTTAGAGGGACATCCGTTCGACTACCGGGTCGTGCCTTCTCACGTATTTGTGGATGGGAGACTCGAGGTAGAGCGCCGTTAGAAAACGGTACGGCGGGTTGCTCCGTGGGGTTAAGGTGTCATCCAGAAGCGCGAGTTAGGAGCCAAACGGATAACAACTCTAATGCCTAGCCCCCCTAGGTTTAGCGGCCGGACTGGTGCCCTGGATCCACTGCCACTCCAAATCATGCGGTATGGTAGCGCCGACGAAGTTCCCAGACCGCGCATCCCGCACCTTGATATCCGTGCGGGGAATCATGGCGTCAGGATCAAGAAACTGGATGCGCTGGTGGTCACGATATCTAGAGGCACGGTGCACCATACGTGCCTCCATAATCTCTTTTCGATCA
>DCAZ01000139.1:11887-27800 GCA_002313925.1 Gemmatimonadales bacterium UBA1120 | reverse complement strand
TTCGATCACCCTCAACGCATCATGCGTATAGATGTCTAACGTTCCTCTAAGCCCGCCCGGATCTCGATGCTTTGGGGCGATCGAGATTCAGAGCCAGGATATCCCTGCATAGGTTTCTCACTCCGGGCACAAGGGGAACATCAAAGCAGAGACGAAGGGTAGTTTCGCCGCCTAAGCTTATCTGGTCGCTACAAGCTTTCGGGTTCTACCCTGGTATCATGATGTGAGCTTCACTCGTTCCGGCACCCATAATCCAAGCACCGCCACCCCTGCCGTTTTCTGGCAGACCGGTAGATTCAGTGGTAGCTCCCGGCACCGCGAACGTCGTATGGGTCCTAGCGCTCTGCTGATCCCCACCATTCGTTGAAACCCATGGTGAACCATACTCAGGCGCCACCCTCGTACTGTTAGCTTCTGCGGAAGCTACCATGGCTCGCTCTTCCTCGGTGTTACTAGTCTCCCCTCGGAAACGTCGGTTTTGAGCGACACGGGCCAAGTTGGCCACGCTGGTACACTGCACCGCGAACGCCGGCCTATCCCGTTCACCGGAACGATCATAACACACGATGGCATTTGTTCCCTCTTTCAAAGTCTCGTAAGTGTAGTCGTCGTTCCACTTAATGACTGCGGCACCGGCACGAGCTCGTCCAGGCGCAGTCGCCAGCACGTTCTCAAGTGAGAGTTCAGCGATTTGGGCGCTCATATTTGTCGTGACGGTAAGCAAGCTGACCACAACCAAAATAATGCTTTTCATTAGGTGACCTCCGTTCGACTGATCAATCTGAGTGTCCTGATCAGCGCTGCGTAGATACGTGCAAGATGGACACTTTATCGTGAGATCTGCCCGTTGGCGAGCATCACCTTTGTGATATGGGTCAGATCAACCTGGGATGTACTTTCTAAATGCACTCAAAGTGAGGCCTACATGGCTGATGCCAGTGCCCTCATCGTAAATAATCAGGGCAGCACCATGCTCCCCAAGCCGATCTGGGCTCGCATTGGCATAGTACATGAGCATCCGAGCAAGATTTGCTCGTTCATCCCCCATTTCATCGCGATTACTCAGGAAAAGAGCATTCAAAGACAATTCCTGAGCCGAGCCCTCCAGCAGTGCCGTCATGACCATAGCGACAAGGGTATTTGGTAGGAAATTGGTGTGAAACGAGATTGGAGAATACGTGTCTCGGCCTGGGCGATGGTTCTCAAATTCTTCCAAAATCTCTTCCTTGTACCGAATAAAAAGTTCAGAGAGTTCGGAGTACTCAGCCTCATAGTCGACCAAAGCAGCAGGACGTGTATCTATGAACGCCCATGGGTCGGGAGTAAGGCCATTAAGAAGCGCGTTCACGACGTTCTCACGCTCTGTACCTTGAATACCCTCTTCGTGCATCCTCGCGTACTCGCGCACGAGAGTGAGTAGTGCATCCAAAAGCCAGGGATAATCTGCCGTATTATCATCTCGCATCCGCCCAAGATCTCGTCTATACATGACCGAGAATCCCCACCGCAAGTGACTCCCTAGAACAGCTGACCCAATGAGTGCGAAGTTCAGTTGGTGTGTCGAATTCAGGCTCCGCACCTTTTCAACAAGACGGTCATAAGCTTGGCCTTCAGGGTGAAAGTGTGAGATTGCAAGCACTAGGAGGGTCTCAGCATTCTGGACGAACTGGTGCCCACTACCTTCGGGTCCCTGCAGATGCTCTACGAGTTTGGTAACACGGTCCAGTATTGCATCCGCGTTACTCCCATCCCACGCCCTCATGGCACATAGTGCCAGAATATGCAGGAAGTAGTAGTCCAATAGAATTGCGAGTGAAGAACGTTCTAGTCGGACTTCTGGAGCTGTCTTCGTCCAGAAATCCATCATAAGCGTTGGCACGTTTTCTTCACTAAACTGGTGGGTACCGAAATCCCACGCTTGGAGAACATGGAACCCATCGTCCCGAGTTTTCTTGTCGAGTTCCTCAATCATTTGCGAAAGAGAAAAAACGTCCCCAGAAGCCCTGAAAATATGGGTCTGCATTGAAGAGCGAAGGCGTTTAACCCCAACTTCGAAGTCATCCCCGGTGAGAGCTCGGTCGAGAATCTGAGCGCGAGCACTTCCCTCAAGGATAGATTCAAGCACTGAACACAAATTGTCATTTGTGATGTCAGCACCTGAGTGTGTACCGTCGGAGGTGGACATGGCTTCTCTTTCGCTTTTAGATACTCGGGCATCGTATCCGGCGCCCTAAGCACCAAGCAAGGGGAGCCAACTGGCAAGCAGCTAATTATGTTCCGCCTATGCCCCCGCACTTCTTCGGTTGGGTCGGGACAGTTGAACAGAAGAGGAGGAGTATGAGTACCTATTCACGAGCTGTGAGACGAACTGCGATAGCTCTGATATTAACGATTGGGGTGCTGGCGCCAGACCTGCAGAGCCAGGAGGCTCAGACCCTTACATATGGCGCTCCGGAAGATGTGGGGATGTCAGCGGCAGTCCTCACGGGAGCCCTGGGAGTTTATGAGGAGGCTATCGAACGCGGTGAGTTGGTCGGAGCCGTGGTACTAGTAGCTCGAAGGGGACGCATCGTTCTTCATGAAGCCCTGGGCTGGAGAGACAAGGAACAGGGGCTTCCTATGGAACGAAATACCTTATTCCGGATGGCTTCGAATACCAAGCCTTTGGTCGCCACTGGAATTGCGAAGCTCATTGAACAAGGTAGGCTCGAATATACCGATCTGGTTCGCACCCATATCCCGGAATGGGACAACTATCGTGCGGGGTTCATCACGGTCGGACAGCTCTTGTCGCATTCAAGCGGCCTGCGAATATCCAGCCTCTTCCTCCAACCTTTAGCAACAAACACAACGCTTCAGAAAGAAGCTGCACGCTTTGGGAGTGCCGGAGCATCGGTTCCACCAGGTGAGACTTATAGCTATAGCAATCCTGGCTATAACACGCTGGCGGCGCTGGTGGAGATTGGCTCAGGACAACTGCTTGAGGACTACCTGAAGGATATCGCTTATCGTCCGTTGGGGATGGCAGATAGCTACAACCATCAGGCAGAGCACAAGCTTGATGGTAAGCTCAACCGCATGGGTGCAGTCTACTACGAACGAGGAAGTAACGGAGAATGGGAGCCCGGTGGCACTCCTGGTGGGCCCGTGTCCTACCCGTTCGCGAGGGGTTCCGGAGGGATGATCTCAACTGCATGGGATTATGCTGTCTTCTGCCAAATGTTCTTGAATGGAGGCATCTATAACGGCGTCCGAATCCTTGAGCCCGAGACCGTGGAACTCATGACGTCTCCTAAGATCCAGGTGTCTGGAGGCGGAAGCTACGGGTACGGATGGAGGATTACAGATGGTACCTACGGCCACGGGGGTTCGGACGGAACGAATGCTTGGGTCGATCCGGAACGAGAGATCATTGGATTGGTCTTCACACAAACCCCCCGTGGGCGAGTGTCACTAGATCGCTTTCGGCAGCTCGTCAATCTTTCAATAGAGGAGCGTTAGCCGGATACGGATGACGTCCTGCGAACCGTTGTGATGCTGAACTCGTCGGTGGACTAATCTTGCGGGTCCAGCCCCACAGAATCTTACTCCGCTCGATCTTGGTGTTCGGGCTGTCCCTGGCTGTTATCCCGCCGAGGCTGACTGCCCAGTCACCAAGTAGCGTGTCCTACCCGTCTCCGAGTCTCGAAGATCTAGGCCTCCTACCGGGCCGCCCTCGAATTACCCCAACCAGAACGGATGAGCCTCCGACTATCGACGGCGTACTCGACGATGCCGTCTGGGAAAACGCTGCCCACATCAGTGAGTTCACGCAGCAATCACCTCTTGATGGTGAACCAGCTACTGAAGAGACTGACGTGTACATTGCTTACGATTCAGACCATATCTACTTCGGGTTCCATGTGCATTACCGGAATCCCTCTATCATGCGCGCGAACCGGGTCGAGCGTGACCGAGCGTACTCGGATGACCTAATTACGATTTATTTCGACACGTTCTTGGATCAACAGCGCGGGTACGACTTCGATATCAATGGATATGGCGTGCAAGGAGACGGGGTCATCACAGCAGGTGGTAACGGTGGGCGGGGGGGCAGTCGAGGCGCAGGCCCTGCGATCCCGCGGGCGGACCGTTCCTGGAATGCGCTTTTCGAGACCGCAGGCCAAATCGTAGAAGATGGCTACACCGCTGAAATGGCTATCCCCTTTAAGAGCCTCCGTTACCCCACTCCAGCACAAGGAGAGCCACACCGCTGGGGGTTCCAGATTGTCAGAGAAGTGAAGAGTAAGAATGAAGAAAATCAGGTCTGGGCACCGATATCCCGCGATGAAATAAGCTTCTTTGCTCAGATGGGGCTACTGGAGGGGATGACGCAACTCTCAACCAGCAGAAACCTCGAAATACTCCCAACACTGACCACGATCCAGTATGGCAATATCGATCCAGCTGTTCCGGGCTTTGTTAATCAGGCAGCTGATCCGGATGCAGGAGTGAACTTCAAGTATGGGATTACCTCTAATCTGACAGCCGATTTCACGGTTAATCCTGATTTTTCACAGATCGAGTCAGATCGGCCACAGATCGAGGTCAACCGAAGGTATCCACTCTTTTTCTCTGAACTCAGACCGTTCTTCGTGGAGGGGGCGGAGATCTTTAACATCGTCGCCCCCGTAACTTTCGTGCACACCCGTACGATCGTCGACCCAGACTACGGTGCCAAACTGAGTGGACAGTTGGGTCGCTTTTCGCTCGGAGTTTTAACCGCGAATGATCGAGCACCGGGCAAGGTCGATGATCCAAGTGATCCTGCGTTCTCTCAGAAAGCCCAGACGCTTATCACCCGTGTCCGTTATGACCTTTATGCTGAGTCCCACTTGGGGGCGATCGTTACGAACCGCGAGTTTCGGGATGATTACAGTCGTGTATTCGGACTAGACGGTAACTTCCGACTGAGTCCGACCGTCGTAGCAGATTTTCGGTTGGTGGGCTCCCGCTACAAGAACCATACAGAGAAAGAGTCGGACGGGCATATGGTATCAACCCGAATCGTTCAGAACAGCCGGAATGTCCGATGGACGCTCTTCGCCTTTCAGGTCTCACCTGAATTTGATACCGACGTCGGCTTCGTGCGTCGTCGGGGGTACCGAAACTTGACCAGTGATCTCGGTTATCGGTTCTGGCCAGAAAATTGGATGATTAACTGGGGACCAGAGATAAGCTATACCCGGAATTATGATTATGAGGGCATCCTCCAGGATGAGAACATCGGGCTTCAACTGGCCTTCACGTTTTCACGAAACATCACGCTCAATGCCAACGTTAATCGTGACATGGAACGGTTCGGGGGAATCAACTTCCATCAAAAGGGTTTTTCAGTGCGGGGTAACATCGACACTAATCCCAAGTATTCTTTCGGAGGAAACCTCTCGCTTGGAGACCAGATCTATTACGTCGGATCCTCTCTTGGATACCAGGTCGGTTGGAGCGTGAATAGCACACTTCGACCGCTCGACCGCCTTCAGACCAGGCTGTCTCTTAACTCGCGACGTCTGACTGACCCCGGCAACGGCGATGAAGAGTTGTTCTCCGTCAAAATCATCCGTGGAACAACGAGCATTCAGTTCACCGACCGACTGGGGATGCGCAACATTACTGAGTACAACACCGGCAATGACACTTTCAACTTCAATGTGCTGTTTAACTACCGAATCAATGCAGGAACAGTGTTTTTTCTCGGCTACGATGATCACTATCAGCAAGCTGACCTGATTGAGGGTGACCGTGACGGAGATGGATTACGGGAGCAGCTTTTCTACACAGGTGGGCTGCAGCGCACAAATCGGGCAATCTTTTTGAAACTTCAGTACCTGCTCCGTTATTGATAGCGCACTATCCATCTCATAGCGCAGGAACGGTATTGGCAGGTATCATCCATAGAGACACTCCATAACCATTAATGTGACTCCCGCATGCGTACTAATCATCTAATCCTTGCGCTCGTTCTGCTCCCGACTCTCGGATCAGCACAAACCACACCGACTGAAATAGCAGCAGCCTCTGACATCCTCACCCGCATAGAAGCACTGCAGAAAAGAATTGCGCCGGAAGAGACTGCAATAGACATAACGGAACGTAGTGACCGGAAACGTTCTGAACTCATTGAACACGCTGGTCAGGTTTGGGACTCTGAAATGCAGGATCTCTCGGATCATATTGGACGCAATCCAGAGGTGGGCTGGGCTGAATTCGAAGCCGTGGACACACTCGTAAAGGTGTTGCTTTCGAAGGGGTTCACTGTTGAAACGGGAGTTGCCGATCTAGAGACGGCGTTTGTCGCAACTTGGGTATCCCCAGCCGGATCAGATGGAGCGGTGCTTGGGCTGATCGGTGAATATGACGCGCTCCGGGACATAGATGGACCATTCCACGGTGATCAGCACAATGCTCAGACACCCGTGGTTCTTTCAGCTGCGCTCAGCCTCCAAGCTTATATGGAATCGGATCGGGTCTCTGGGACCATACGTATTTTCGGAACTCCAGCTGAGGAAGTTGGGCCCCCGGCTAAGACGATTATGTATGAAGCAGGGATATTCGATGGAACGGACATCCTAGTGCGCAGTCACTCAGCCTCGGAGACGTCCCGCGCACGAGCTGGATTCGGCGTATGCTGCTTAAATATTAATGAGGTGAAGTACGTATTTACTGGTCGACCTGCGCACCAATTAACATCGTGGAATGGCCGTAATGCCCTGGAAGCAGCCGTTCGGTTCTATACATCTGTGAACGGTCTTCGATCAACACTTCGCCCGGAAGCTTCCATCCAAGGCGTAATACCGGAAGGTGGAATAGCACCGAACGTAGTCCCCGCCCGGACCGTGGTCGATTACTACATCAGATATCCGGATGAGGTCTACCTTGAGCATATGACTCGGATGATTGATGACGCAGCACGGGGAGCAGCACTTGCGACTGGAACCACGGTCGAGATCAACCGTTATGGAGAGTATCGGGATGGGATTGCTCTTGGATCTCTCGAAGAACTTTACTTTGCCTATGCTAGAAAGCTCGGCGCTCCCAGAATCAATGAAGTTCCTCAGCGACCGGCTGGATACGAGGAGACCGGCTGGGTGACGCGTGACATCCCCGGTATCGGTGTTGGCATTTTCAGCTCCCGCGACACATACCACACGAAGGGGATGGAAGCGGATGGGATGGGAGACATCGGCCACGCTGGATTCCGCCTAGACGCACAAATCATGAGCGCAATCCTTTACGACTATTTGACGAACCCTGTACTAAGGCAGAAGGTCGCCGAGGAACACGCTGAGCTACAGACCCTGCTGGGAGAGTATCACAACCGTTTACGAGAAGTGTATGCTCCGGAGATCAGTGAACCTTCGTCGGAGGACCCCATGCAACCAAACTGGAAGAATTAGCGGAGGACCCGACACCCGGTCACTTAAAACTTCGTTCTCTTAAGACTCCTGCTCAGGACTTATGCCGACTCGGATAATGAGCTAACCCAACCGAGTATTCAGATCAGACCGACTTGGTCACCTTGCTCGTGACCCCATATCTTGGCCCGGAACCAACAAACTGCACCACTGCGCTACTCGCGGTTGAGTACACCCAAACGAGGCTCTCGCCATGTCCATCTCACTACGCATTCACTCACTGTCCAGGCTGACCCGGCTAAGCGTTCTAGTAACGTTAGCCCTCATCGCACTCTGTGGACTCGCCAGGCCGGCAGAACCACAGGCACCGTCCCTGCCTAGTATTGAACAACACACTGAAGGCATGACTCAAATGGATGGCTTTTTTGACCTGTATTGGGATAATGCGAATGGGTCGCTGTTCTGGGAGATCTCTGAACTCGACACGGAATTTCTTTATCAGATCTCTATGGGTTCTGGCCTAGGAAGTAACCCCGTGGGTATCGATCGTGGGCAACTACGGGGAACCCATGTTCTCGCAGCCAAGCGAATTGGGCCTCGTATTCTACTTATGGAACCAAACTACGGGTTCGTCGCGCAAAGCGAGAACTTGAGTGAAGCCCAAGCCGTTCGTGATGCATTTGCACCTTCTGTCCATTGGGGTTTCGAGATGGTGGCTGAAACCGGTGAGCGTGTGCTCGTGGATGCAACCCAATTCTTTCTGCGTGATGCTCGAGGTGTGATCGATCAGATTGCAGCTCGAGGTCAAGGTGATTTCACGCTCGACGCCTCTCGAAGCGCTATCCATCTGCCTGCTACCCGCTCTTTTCCCGAAAACACCGAAGTCGAGTCGATTCTGACTTTCACAAGCAGTAACCCGGGGCAACTCGTGAATGGGGTCGCAGCAACGGGTGGAGCAGTCACTCTGCGTCAGCACCATTCATTCATCCAACTCCCGGACAATGGTTACCACACCCGTATCGCAGATGCACGGGTAGGGGTCAACGGACCTACCGTTTATGACTACGCGACCCCGATCGATGCAGACACCCGTGTTCGGCTCGCTGCCCGGCATCGGCTTCAGAAGGCCGATCCGGACGCAGATCGCTCTGAAGCTGTCGAGCCGATCATCTACTATGTCGATCCTGGCACGCCAGAGCCTGTACGTTCTGCTTTGATCGAGGGTGCAAGTTGGTGGAATGATGCATTCGAAGAAGCTGGTTTCATCAATGCCTTCCGGGTAATGGTGCTGCCTGATGATGTTGATCCTCAGGATATCCGCTACAACCTGATCCACTGGACTCACCGGAGGACTCGAGGATACTCGTACGGCAACACAGTGATCGATCCGCGTACGGGTGAAATCGTGCGAGGTGTAGTAAACCTTGGGAGCCTGCGTCTTCGTCAAGACTACCTTCATGGCCAAGGGATGGTGCCACCTTTCCCCGGAGGCATATCCTTGCCTGAAGATGGAAGTTTCGGAGAGTTCGCAGATGCCCCCGATTTTGAATATCTAGCGCAAGTAGCACCAGCGTCCGAACCAGTCGAAATGGCCTTGGCCCGTGTTCGTCAACTCTCGGCCCATGAGGTTGGCCACACACTTGGATTTCCACACAACTACATGGCCAGTGCTTACGGTAGGGAAAGCGTTATGGATTATCCTGCACCGTTGGTGCAAATCGATGAAAGCGGGAATATCGACCTATCAAATGCCTACGTGCAGAGAATTGGTGAGTACGATAAGCTCTCAGTTAATTGGCTTTACCGTGAATTCCCCAACGGTACCAACGAAACTCAAGCCTTAGAAAGAATTGCAGAGCAAGGTGTCGTCGATGGCCTCATCTATATGGGTCATACGAACAACAATTTCATCGGGGCTAGTCATCAGTACGCCAGCGTGTGGGATAATGGCTCGAACCTTGTAGACCACCTGAAGCTCGAGATACGCATACGTGAGATCGGCCTTGAACGCTTCGGAATCGATGCAATCCGAACCGGTGAACCAATGTCGACTCTAGAGTTTGTGCTTCTGCCCCTATACATGCATCACCGATTCCAGTTGCGATCAGCTATCCAGAGTCTTGGCGGAGCAGATTTCCGATACGCATTGAAAGGAGATGGGCAAATTCCATTTACGATCGTAGAGGCTGAGGAGCAGCGCGATGTACTTGAAACTGTCTTGTCTACGCTGGCTGTGGATTTTCTTGCACTCTCCCCAGACCTCGTAACAATGATTCCTCCTCCGGCCTATCGGTACAGCGAGGGCGAGGAGTTTCCAGGCTACACCCAGCAGATTTTTGATCCCTTAGCAGCTGCATCAGCAGCGGCTACGTTCACGGTTGGAGAAATCCTCAACCCGGATCGTATGGCCCGCCTTGTGGTCTTCGGCAGTATGGGTGACTACCCAAACCTCCAAGAAGTGACGGATGGTCTTATAGAATCCACCTGGGGAGCTTCCGAGACTGGGGACACTTATCGTCAACAGGTGCTCCACACTGCACAGCGCTCGGTAGTCGATCAAATGATGCAGCAGGCAAGCATGGCGGGTAATCCCGCTGAGGTAAGAGCGATACTTTCAGATCGTCTCGATGTACTCGCATCAGGAATTGAAGCTGAGGGCGCCCTGAGTCCACATCGGAAGCTTGTCGCAGCTGATATCCGCCGCTGGCAGTCCCGCATTGAGAATACGGTTCCGGGACCTCAACTCCAGATGCCGGCCGGTGACCCGATTGGTGGAAGTTCTCGCAGTGGAAATGGTAATTAGGGTGAACCTGACCGAGGCCGATATCACAGTATTCGCCTTTTTTTGATAATGCCGATTGCTCTAGAGGTGGGTAGTTTTTTATGTTTGTGTTGTCTCGGTCAGAAATACAATGGACGGCTTTGTATGAATTGGGAGCGGTGTGCGATACTTGAGGATGGAGATGTTTCTTACCATGAAGATTAAGTTCAAGAGCCAAATCACTTCTGGTACTATGCAGTTAAAGAGGATATTCGGCAGTGCAGCTTGCGCGCTTCTGCTGGCTTCCCTTCTCTTGCCCAGCACATCCGCGTTCGCACAAACGACTGATCAGCTTTTGGCTGGCGACAGTATACGGGTCAGCTTTCCTGGAGGTCGGCAAAAGTTTCAAGGACGCGTTCTGTCCAACGTCGATGGCGTACTCGAGGTAGTCGGAAAAGGGCCTCAGAATTGCACGACAGGTCGGGGGTTCGGCTCACGTCCAGTCTGTGATCCAGCTCCAACCGAGCGGCTCGTCATCGATCCAAATCTCGCCTTGGTCGAGCAATACAGTCCCCCAGGAGGGAACTTGTTGCTCTACGGGGGAGCAGCAGTTCTAGGTGGGGTCGGCGTGGCTATAGCGGGACGCATCTTGGGACCAAAAATCGGGCTAGGCAGGATCGATGGCTGTCAAAATATCCATGGGGATCTGCTCTGTAGAAATCCGATCGACGACTACGATGAGAAGCAGCTAGCAAGCGACAAGAGACGTGGGACCATCTTCGGCGGCCTCTTTGGTGCCACCATCGCCCCTCTGCTTATCAAGGTACTGCAGAATCCTTGGGTGGGGCTCAGAGCTGGTTCGGGTGAAGGACCAGGGTTCGATTGGTCTTTCGAGTTCAGCGTGCCTCTCGGGGGTCACTAGCCAGCGACCTTGAGAGCCCGTCGATAGCAGAGGACGCGAGCTCATAGGCACGTCTTCGCTCTCCAATCGCGGTGCACTAGCGTTTAGTACACCACTCCGAGTTGATTATGATGCTCACTCCGAGGCGCTCGAAAATCTCTATCATCCTCAGGACAACCCCCAAGGTGTAATCCCGTTAAATGTTGCTGAGAACACGCTCAGCTGGTCCGACTTACGACACCGAATAAGCAGACTCACTGCGGAAACTCAGATTCCTGATTGGGTCCCTGGCTACACTTCAATGCTCGGTGCACCCGACTTCAGAGCAGCCGCAGCCTCTTTTCTGGAAAAGCACCTAACAACATGTACTCTCGACCCTGATCAACTCGGAGTCTCTGCCGGAGCGACCAGTGTTATAGAGATGACATCCTTCATCCTAGCCGATTCAGGCGACGTAGCGGTCATTCCAGCCCCCTGTTATCCGGTCTATAAGCAAGACATTGGAAATATGTCTGGAATGGAGCGATATGACCTCATCACCCATCACGAACTTTCTGAGATCAAAGGCGGTCCCTCGCTGAGTATAGCTGATCTGGAGCGTGCACAAACTGAGATCAAGCGTGCGGGCAAACGCTTTCGGATGCTAATCCTCACGAACCCGGATAACCCGACGGGTGGGATCTATTCTCATCAGCAGCTCCTCAAGTGTACTAATTGGTGTATAGACCACGGCATTCACTTGGTTGTGAATGAGATCTATGGGTTATCGCTCATCAATACGAAGCACTCAGTCATTCGCGAGGACTATACCGAAGACACCGTGTTCTGCTCGTTTGCTAACATTATGCAAGCCAAGCAGAGTGATCTATTGCACTTATGGTATGCCTTCTCGAAGGACCTTGGCATCTCGGGACTCCGTGTAGGCCTCGTCTACTCACAGAACGAAGCGTTCATCAAGGCGTACGGCAACGTGAACCTTTCGCATACAGTGTCGAACTACACGCAATGGGTACTTCAATTGCTAATGACCGACACTGATTTCATGAGTTCCTACGTAGCCAACAACTGTGAACGGCTTACAGAATCCTACGCCGTCGTCATCCGGCACCTTAAAGAGCTGCGCATCCCCTACGTTCCAGCCCGAGGTAGCCTCTTTACCTGGCTAGACCTCTCTGAACTCCTGGTGGAAGATACCTCAGCAGCTGAGCATGATCTCTGGCTTGATCTATATCGTAGTGCCGGCGTTCTACTCACCCCCGGTGAAGGCTTTGGACACTCTAAGAAAGGCCTATTCAGACTCGTCTATCCATGTGTATCGAAGCATGACCTGGGAACAGCCATGGACCGCCTTAGGGGATTTGTACTGAGGAAACGTCAAGGCAGATCCTGACCCCATAACAGGATGCGCTCTCTAGATCCGATCCGTAGTCGATCTATGTCCCCTGCTCCGCTAGGCTTTTGAAGTACTCGCGAAAGCGACCCATGACTTGCTCTGCCCCAGGCCAATCGGCTACGACTTGCTCGATGTGCCTGTACGGAAATGGTTTTTGGACCTCCCGGAGTTCATCGATCATGTGCTCCACCTTGCAATAGACAGCCAGCATCTCGCCACTGACCGCTCGGAACATCTCAGGATCGATCGCGCCATGGACCACAAACGAGGCAGCCATATCCCAATAGCTCGTGACCATACGCATATAGGTATACTCTTCAGTTTTCATGGTCGCCAGAAAATCTTCGACAGACTGCGGATGGAATGAGCGGATAACCCAGGTTCTAGCCTCACGCATTTTTTCTTCACGGCGAAGCTCATACAACCTCATCAATGATTGGGCGCTTTCATGCGGTGTGCTCAAGATCAAGTCCTCGGAAAAGTCAGGGGCTTAGAAAGTATCAAGGAAAGTGGTCGACCAATAACTCTGACGCACGCGGTCTGCACAAGTCCAATGGTGTAACGATAGAGCATTGGAAAACTCTACTTTATGTTGACTCGTGGGGAGGTCTGCGTGCATCCTGGACACAGTTAAGCTATACGTCCGTCTGGTAATTAAGGGGGAACTGTGCCTAATCCCATGATCCTGCGCTCTTCGATTCTAGCGACGCTTCTCTTCGTACTCGCCGCAAGTGTTGGGGCCCAAGAAGAGGTGCGAACTATAGAGTTCCATAGCCCGGCAGTCGAACGGATGATGAAGTACAATATCGTACTTCCCACAAGCTATGACAGTTCACAGGAGCGCTATCCGGTCCTCTATCTTCTTCATGGGCTGACAAGCAACTACGTAGCCTGGAGTAGGATGGGTGCAGCATTCTATGCGGGGCTCGTTGATGATCTGATTATCGTGATGCCGGATGTTGGTAACTCCTGGTATGTCAACTGGGATGAAAATGGAGAGGGCCAACGCAATAACTGGGAAGACCACATCATCGTTGATGTGATTGGCCATGTAGATGCGAACTTTAGGACCATCGCTCGCCGCGAAGGCCGAGCGATAAATGGGCTATCAATGGGCGGCTATGGTGGGCTCACGCTCGGACTTCGCCATGCCGACCAATTTGTTTCGATCGGGAGCACCAGCGGTGCTCTGTCTTACGCCCGGACTGCTGCTCGGCGGATGAGAGGTGAAATTCAGCCGAGGGCTGGTAGGCCCACCCAGCAACTGACACCTGAGCAGCAAGCAGCAAGAGAAGCCAGCCGGGCTCGGCGGGAAGCTAGCCGGATGCGACCAAACCCGAGCATAGGCATCGGCGGATTCAGTAGCCAAGCTGAACGCTCTCCCACAGGTCGGGCATTTCTGACCCCCGAAAGTGCTGACGCATATGATCCATTCGAACTAATACTAGATGTTCCTCGGGACGAACTTCCGCACATTTATCTGGACTCAGGCACTGAGGACAACCTTATCAACGTAGCAAGGGAGTTTGCTCAAGTTCTTTTCGAGCATGATATCCCTTTCGATTTCATGCAGATGCCGGGTGGCCACAATGGCGCCTATTGGGTTCAATCGCTTGGTCACATCGTCTCAATACAGTATGAGGTGATCCGTCGTGCACTCGGAGAAAGGCCAGCAAGCCGACGATGAACCCCCTATTTATCCTCTATGATAAAAGCATCACTGGAGTTGGTTATGCCAAGATTTAAGAAGGCACTCGCGCCTTTAGTGAAAGTGTGCGCACCACACAGGCTAATGGTCAGCTTAATCTGCTTCGTTCTTGTAATTACATGCATACCGAAGTTGACGTCAGCACAAGAGGGGCCACCCAAGAGGATACCAGCAGCGTTCATGAGTTATCTCGGAGCGGATTGGCTCGAACGCCCTGGGCGCATCGGCGAGGAGCGGCCGGACGAGATGTTGGCAGCCATGGGGCTAAGGGACGGTGATATCGTCGCGGACATCGGGGCTGGCTCAGGATTCCATACGCGAAGGATGGCCAGGCTTGTGGCTCCGACAGGCCAGGTTTTCGCGGTCGATATTCAGCCCGAGATGCTCGACATTTTGAAAGGCCGGGTTGAAGATGAAGGCCTCACGGGCATCGTCCCGGTCTTGGGAGAATTTGATGACCCAAAACTCCCCGACAATCAGATCGACTGGATATTGCTCGTCGATGTTTACCACGAGTTCGAGAACCCTGATTTAATGCTTGCTAAGATGCGGCAAGCCCTACAGGACAATGGCAAGGTGGCACTGGTCGAATATCGGGTTGAAGATGGTACTGGTGACCATATAAAAGCCGATCACAGGATGTCAGTTCATCAAGTGCTGAGCGAATGGATTCCGGCGGGTTTTAAATTGATTGAACTCCATGAGTTCTTGCCCAGCCAGCACCTGTTCGTCTTTCAGAAAGCTATGGGCGATGGGCCGACTGAAGTTTCCGCACAGCCGGCCATCTCAAGCTACAACCTCTTCGAGGCAATCAATGAAGGGCATGTCGAAGTAACCGCTTCAGGTCAGGGAGCCGAGGCTGTGAACTTGACGATACAGAGAATGCGATCTGACCCGATGGTGATCACCCTACCCGTTGGTACTTATTTCAAAGCATTGGGAAGCAGTAGCGATATGATTGCACGCCGGGACGGAGTCATCACCCTAGAAGAGGATAGTCCGCAAACCTGGACACTTTTAAGCCGAACTGTAAATCGGAATCGACCCGTCCCAGTTGCCGAAGACGGATTCGACATTCACCCGGATGACGAACAAATCCCACTGCGAAATGTCATGTGGCAGTTTCAGGGGATGAGTCTCCATCCGATGATTGGATCGGTAATCGAGCAGCTTGCACTTTGGATTGTATCAGAAAATGCTGGGTATGATGATCTCGTAGAGCATGCATCCCGTGTTCCAATACCCGTGGAGCAGGCTGTCGCTCTAGCTGCTGCTTATACGGACTCTGCTGGAATCGACATAACCCAAAAGCAGATATGGGCCGATCGCGACAAATTCGTGCCTGCTTTAACTGATGAAGCTTTAAAGAAAATCTTCGAGGCTCGAAATCTAAATTAATTCGGTGACACTAGTTTCCTGGAGGAGCCTTATAGATTTCGTCAGTAACCGGCTCCATCCAGCTAACTGAGCCACTATAGATCGTCAGTTGAAGAACATCCTGATCCGGGTCGGCTCCGTGCCAATGCTCTATCTCTGGTCCGGTCCACCAAGGCTGGCCTGGTCGCATCTCTATAAGGGATTCTCCTCTTACCTGCGTGCGTCCTAAGCCTTCCTCTACCATCAGGAGCTGGCCTTCGGTATGACTGTGCCAGTTCGAACGACTGCCCGCCGGAAAACGTAGACGTAACGTCCTCACTTCGTCGCTGCCCTCTACACTGGGATTGCCTCCCATAAAATTGCTCTGCTGAGCAGCCAT
>DCAZ01000139.1:8873-11512 GCA_002313925.1 Gemmatimonadales bacterium UBA1120 | reverse complement strand
AGCCACCAGAAGGGGGCCAATCCAAGACGTTTTTTTTCTTTCTAAGTCCATGTCACATCCCTTGGTCCAAGTCAGTAATCGGGGTCACGGTGACCGTGACATTCTTATTGGTAAAAAGAGATCCATCACTAGCGATTGCGCGAAGGATATAATCTCCCGGCGCCTGGAAGATCGCCTCAGTAACCCATCTTCCGTCTTCCGGAGGCTCTGGAATCAGCCATGGTGGAGACCAAGGGGAATTCGCGTACACTCGCGTATCCGTCCAAGTCTTCATCTGCTCAGGTTCGAAGTTCACGTTCCGGACAGGACCCCGATAAACGATCCAGGACAGTCGCAAGCCTGGTCCACTGATTGCGACAATCGAGGAAGGTGGCCGATATAGCTGATCGAGAGTTGATGGTGATCCACCTCGAGTCCTCCTGGCTGGGAGGTTGTCCGGATCACTAGCAAACGCGATCAAGGTTAGGGGCTCTCCGACAGCTATCCTTCGAGTCTCGCCACCTTCAACCTTGAGCTCCGGAGGTATATTGGAGCGAAGGGCATCACTGAGGCTCCCGAAATTTCCTCCGACTTCCGTAGAAATCACCTGGGGGTCGATTCGGTAGTCAGGTGCTAGTGAGGCAAACGCACGATGTGTCTCACCATTTGTTTTCAGAGTCCAAACCAGTTCCCTGGAATCGAAATCCTCTGGCACAGTGATAGTAAAAAGAAAAGGGTTTCTCCTAGGGTAAAAATGTGTTGGCTGTCCCTGGTCTGCTACTGAAGCCTCGTAAGCGTCTTGCTCTAAGTTGTCGAGCCCTTTGGGATCAGTGAATGCGAAGTAGTTATCTGGGCCAACTGGAATGTCGAAATTCTGGTCCCAGTTGGAGTTCATGTATCCGAGGAACAGCGAAAACGAACCATCCTCGTTGGGCCACCAGCCCTCGTACGCCGGGGAGATACTTTGGCCGCTCAAGTACATGAAGCGGGTTTGTCCCTCGGCCATCTGCGCAAAACAAAACATCGCGAGAACAGGCACTAGTAGATGACCGCGTCGCACAGGAAGTGTTCTGCCACGCATTACCGATTACCTCTTGGCCGGCTCGCGTCCTCCTCTGTTACCGGGACCACAGGGGCCCAACACAACGGGCACCCAACATCGTATTCGTTCCTGCTCTTCATTTTCGCACGTCTCTCGGCCATCTCCAGCTGGAATTGCTCTTCGGTGAGCTCAACTGAGTATCCCAAGTCGATGAACATATTCGATACTGAGCGTCGACCACCTCCCGCCCAGTTTCTCGCATCCGCAATGTTCTGGTTATCGGTCGTCGTGTCCACGAAGCCGATAACATGCAGAATGGTTCCTTTGGGTAGTAACGGCGCAGCATCGTCCTCATAGACATACTGCTTCACCCAGTTGTGGTCATATCCAACACAGTTGAGCGTAAGTTGGTTGTGGCCCCATATGGCCTCGATACACATCCGCACGCCCGGCGCGTGAAGGTGTGGCTCAAAGGCGATAATCTTGGTGTGCTCGTCTAGCACTGCGTAGGAATGGAATTCCTGATTGGCCTGATTCGGTTTTACGTCTATGTCAATCCCGTTGCCGAGACGAGCACCGCGTCTGGTGTATTCTGGGCTGTAGCCTTCCGGAAAGAACTTGAACCCGAATTCAAGATACCCCTTGGATTCTCGGCCATTCGAATGCAGATGGGCTGCACCTAGACGCAAAGCTGAATTCGCTGGCAAAATCCTGCCTGCCTTCTCCGGAAAGATGTCTGCGTTACGACCTACCTCATGAATGGGCCAACTCGTAGTTCGTCCAACCAGTTCCGTTTCATCTTCACTCAAGGCCCCACTGGTATAGGTCATGTGATGCCACATATAACGCCCACCCACTGTGCTACTCGTGGCCTCTGCAGGAATATCGTTGACCTCTCGTACCTGTACCGCCTTCACATAGCGGTCTTCAGTCAGGCCGGTTGGCACGAGACCGATATCTCCCCACCAATCAGGGCCAATAGCTGGGATCGTTACCTCCCTCGAGCTGAGCACCAAATCAGGTTCACCGATCGTCCAAGTCTCGCTCTCGGGAAACTCGCGTTGCTCAGGCATGTCTGCCGGATCACCTTCCGGAGCTCCGTTATCAGCCCATGCTTGGATCTTCGCGAGCTCTTCATCACTGAGCGACGGGTCATTCTTGAACTCGTGGATACCAATGTCCTTCTCGACAAAGAACGGTGGCATAGCTCCCATCCGATCCCGAATAGCTGTGCGATATTTGATCCTCGGGGCCAAGCGCCTGACCTCTTCATATGTGGTAAGAGGCATTGGCGCCCCACCGCCAACCCGATGGCAGTCCTGGCAACTTCTCTGAAAGATCGGTGCGATATCCTTCGTAAAAGTGACCGCTTCAGCATTAATACCGAAATCTGCTGCTGCATAAAGATGGATCTTATGGTTACCGACACTCGCATCGTGCGACTGGGCACCTAAAGAAAAAGGGATTACTAGAAGGGCCGTAACCCAATAGGTGAAATGTCGGGCGTTCATCGCGCACTCCTCAAAGATCTTATAAGAGCTTCAAGTCAGGATGTGCGTGTAAGGTACTCATCGCAAGGTCTTTCGGCCTCAGCACCATAAAAGACCCTAAGAGGCCG
>DCAZ01000139.1:0-8543 GCA_002313925.1 Gemmatimonadales bacterium UBA1120 | reverse complement strand
GGCCGGTAATGCAAACGCCACGAGAGTGGTTCCCGAAGGGATAAGGACATGCTGTCGACCATCAAGCACGTGGGTCATCGCTGCTGCACCCCAAATGCGGGAGCCGGTCTGATAGTGCCAGAGGTTACGCCCCGTACTCGCATCGAAAGCCATGAAGTTACCCTCATGATCTCCAGCAAAAACAAGACCAGAAGCCGTTGTCATAACCCCAGCCATAGTTGCCGACGGATATCGAAATTCCCATTGCCGTTCGCCCGTCCTAACATCAATCGCGCGGAGAGCGCCGTAGCCCTGATCACGATCAATCCAGACTACTCCGCCGAATGAGGTCCTACCTGGAATAATCTCAGGTTCTTGCGGGACGAACGTTGCACATACCTCACGTGCTGTAACGAATAATATTCCAAGGTCAGGATTGAAGGACGGCGGCATGAAATTTGTCCCACCCCAAGGATCTGGTAGGCACCCCTTGCTTCCATCGTTAAGCACTATGGGTCTACCATCGCTCCCGATCTCTCGCGCCCACGTTGTATCGGTGAACGGTTTCCCAACGAGAAGCTCACCTGTGACACGATCCAGCATGTAGAAGAACCCATTACGGTTAGCTACCATCACAACCTTCCTGAGTTCTCCATCCAAGACTAGATCAGCCAACACAGGCACGTGGTTTGAATCCCAGTCATGGAGATCGTGAGGCGTAAATTGATAGTGCCAACGCAGTATCCCCGTATTGGCTTCAATCGCAACAATGGAATTAGTGAAGAGATTGTCCCCCTCACGTTTTTCACCATAGTAGTCAGGATTAGGATTTCCTGTCCCCCAATAGATGAGATTGAGTTCTGGATCAAAACTTCCGGTCATCCATGTCCCGCCACCTCCCCGTGCCATGACCTCTGGGTCATCCGGCCAAGTCTCGCTGCCAAATTCACCAGGAGACGGCACAGTATAGAATCGCCAAATTCGATCACCGGTGGTCGGGTCATACGCGTCGATGAACCCGCGGGTTGGATATTCACCACCGGAAATTCCTACGATGACCTTATCGTCAATGACAAGCGGAGCTAGTGTCGCGGCATATCCAATTCGGTAGTCTGCTAATTCGATATCCCAGAGCACACTTCCGGTTTTCCGATCGAGTGCCAGGAGATGCGCATCGAGCGTTACCATGAAAAGTCTGTCGCCTAGGATACCAAACCCCCGATTAACAGGAGCACTCGAACCGTATGTGAGATCATCCGGAAGGTTTCGCCGATATTGCCAGAATGGACGACCAGTCCTGGCATCGAGCGCCCAAGCAAGGTTGTTCGACCCGGTAACGTAGAGAACTCCGTCCAACACCAGAGGTGTTGTCTCAAAGCCACGTCCTCGAGTCATGGTACCGGTTTGGAATGTCCAAATCGGAACGAGATCTTGCACATTTTCTGGCGTGATCATCGTCAATGGGCTATGGCGTTGTCCCGTGTAATCTCCGGAATATGTAAGCCAACTCGATGGTTCAGATAGACCGTTTAAAAGGTCCTCATACGTCACACCAGACTCGGCACTTTGTGCGAGTACCGGAGGCTGTATTTCTGTGGTCAGGATGACCAGGATTAGAGTTCCGAGGAATCCTTTAAGTATCATTAAATCAACCTCTCAACGTGCTGAGATACCTTAGCAAGTCATCTAGCTCACTGTCACTAAGACGCTCAGTACCAAAGTCAGGCATGAGAGATCTCTCCTCATGGATCATTTCTCGAAGGTCTGCCTTAGTGTAGCCCTGCAATCGTTCGCTAGTATCAGCAATCTGTATTGAGAATGCGTCCTCACTCTTTATCACGCCTCGGATACGACGATCGTCCTGTGTTATAAAGGTCACCGCACGATATCTGGCTGCGACGGATGCGCCAGGTTCACGGATTGATCTCAGAAGCATATCTCGGGAGCGTATTCGTGCAATTCGAGACAAATCAGGTCCCAGACTGCCACCTTGTGTAGCTACCCTATGACAGCGGACGCACATTGATAAAAAGAGTTCTCGTCCTTGCTCAGGGTCACCGATATCGTTTTCAAATGGTGAAACAGTGCTGATGCCCCTTAGGTATGCCACAATGGCCCAAATCTCTTTATCAGGGGCAGAACTAGAAGGCATGTTGCTGCCCGGTACACCGCGCTGGATCGTCCGAAACACACGCTCGTCATCCGTCCCGGCCGCCCAAAGCAGAGTCAGGTCTGGAGCACCGATCCCTTTCGCGTCAGCACCGTGACAATCCGCACAACGAGTCGCAAATAATGCAGAACCCGCCCGCCTGGCAGCTGGATCAGCATCATAGGGGTTTCCACCCTGCCCGCTCACCGGAAGGGGCATCAAGATACCTAGGACAAGTAATAAGCATGTCAGCAGCATACGAACCATATTGTGCCAACCATATGGAATACGCGATCCTCGCTCAAGCCACATGTCGACAATGGCCTAGTCATGGATAGCGTCATAAACTGATACTTGTTCAAGACTCACCAACTGGAATGCCGCATTTAAGGATCGCTTATGCTTCGCAAGGCTCTTCATGCGGGAATCATAGGGCTGCTGATCAACGGTATGATTGGGAGTGTTCCTACTCTGTCAGGGCAGGAACAGGACAATCCCTATACTACTGGACAAGACATACAATCAGGTGAACAGCTCTTCGGTAGGAATTGTTCGCGTTGCCACGGCCTAGAGGCTGGTGGCGGAGAACGTGGACCTAATCTGAGAACTGGTGAATTCCAGCACGCGAGTACAGACGCCGGCTTGTTTGCGGTGATCTCGGATGGCATCCCAAATACCGAGATGGTGGGGATTGGTCGCAACCGAAGTGAACAGTCCGTATGGCAGCTTGTGGCTTATCTGCGCTCACTAAATAGTGAAGTACGTGTAGAAGTAGCTGGTAATCCATCGATAGGAGAGGAACTCTATGGTGGAAAGGGCAACTGCAGCAGTTGCCATATGATTGATGCAGAAGGTGGCCGGCATGGCCCCGATCTCTCCACCATAGGTGATCGACGATCACCAGATGAGCTTCTGTCAGATCTACTGACTCCGAATGCACGGGTGCAACAACGCTGGTGGACAATGCGTGTGGTGCATCAGGATGGCACCGAGGTTGAAGGGCTGAGGATGAATGAGGGCACATACTCAGTCAGAATACTCGATGCGGAAGACAACCTGTGGTCGTTTCTGAAACGGGATCTACGCCAGAGCGAGCGCACTGAAACGTCATCGATGCCGGCTTATGGGGAAAGCTTTACCAGTGGAGAACTCGAGGATCTTGTCGCTTATCTATACGGCTTGAGTAGAGGAATAAGATGATGAAACACTATGCAGTCTTTACCCTTTTTGTCTTGCTATTCCCGGTATCATTGGAATCACAGGATTCTAGACAGCGAAATGCTGACACAAACCAGCCAGCCCCATCGTTTAGTCTGATAACAAACGAACGTCTGTTGAATTCCGATGCAGAGCCTCAGAACTGGCTCATGTATTCAGGTAATTACTTCAGTCAGCGCTACAGTGGGCTAGATCAGATTAATAATGAAAATGCGGCAGAACTCGAGATGCAATGGGCATTCCAGCTGCGTGCGCTTGACCGAGCCGAAACAACACCGGTTGTCGTTGATGGCGTGATGTACGTAACGGAATCACCCAGTAATGTGATCGCGCTTGATGCAAAAACCGGCAGTCAGTACTGGCGATATAACCACAATCTGCCGGAAGACTTGAATTTCTGCTGTGGCCGTAATAACCGGGGTATCGCAGTCCTCGGAGACAAACTCTATATGAGCACTCTGGATGCGCACCTGATTTCCCTTGATGCGAAAACCGGAAGCGTACTATGGGACGTGGAAGTAGCTGACGAGGCCGCCGGATACAGCAAGACAGCTGCACCACTCGTGGTCGGTGACAAGATCATCACAGGGGTCGCAGGTGGTGAATTTGGAATCCGAGGCTTCGTCGACGCCTATGACGCCCAAAATGGAGAACGCTTATGGAGACTCTACACAATCCCTGGGCCAGAACACCCCGATAATAAATCATGGTCAGGAGACTCTTGGCGCACAGGAGGCTCTCCAACCTGGATGACCGGATCCTATGACCCAGAGCTAAACCTAGTTTACTGGGGTACGGGGAACCCGGGTCCAGATTGGAACGGAGATGTTAGGCTGGGCGATAACCTTTACTCCGATGCAGTCCTGGCAATCAATCCTGATACTGGCGAACTGAAATGGTATTTTCAGTTTACACCCCATGACATTCATGACTGGGACAGCACGCAGATCCCGATCTTAGCTGATTCCGAGTTTGGAGGCCAAAGCAGGAAGTTGATGCTCTGGCCGAATAGAAATGCATTTTTCTACGTCCTAGACCGTGAAACAGGGGAGTTCCTTTTAGGCAAGCCCTATGCAAGACAAACTTGGGCGAAAGGTCTGGATGAAAAGGGCCGACCGATACGTATTCCAGGAACATCCCCCAGCGTAGAAGGCACGACTGTCTCTCCCTCGATTGGTGGAGGAACCAACTGGTTTTCACCGAGCTATAGTCCTCGGACTGATCTCCTCTATGTCATGGCATATGACGGTGAGACCACCTACTACATTCGCGAAGACGAATACGTTGCCGGTGAACGATTCACGGGCGGAGGTGGTGTGACCCCCTTGCCTGCGGCAAACTATGCAAGTGCAGTTCGAGCGATCTCTCCACAGACTGGTGACCTGGAGTGGGAGTATCCTGTTCAGCCAAGGTCAACCGCAGGTGTGCTTTCAACCGCGGGTGATCTTGTCTTCAGCGGAACGATCGACGGCTTCTTCTTTGCGCTAGACGGGAATACGGGAGAGGAGCGCTGGCATATCAACCTAGGGTCACGCGTACACGCTGGTCCTATGAGTTATATGGTAGACGGGAAGCAGTACGTTGCGATTGCGGCAGGTAATGTCCTATTCACGTTTGCAGTAAGAGAGTAAGAACAAAAAGTATTTATTGAGTACTGTGAGCGCTGCTAGATATGTGCTTACAGTACCCTTGTCTCACTCTCCAGTTGGCAAGAACTGCACATCCGGTGGAACGGGAAATGTCGTTGTTTGGAGTGCTAATAAGACAATCACGGCATATACCACAGCGAAACCCAGTAAGACAAGTATAAGGGTTTTGGAGTTTACCTTCGGTGTGCAACGCTTTGTCACCCGATAACTCCAGATTTGGGGCGCTGGGTCACCTCGAGAGTTCTATAAATCAAGGTGAGCGGGACTTACCGTTACTTATAGCGGTAGGTTACACGACCTCGGGATAGGTCATAGGGCGATAGCTCGCATTTCACCTTATCGCCTGCAAGCACTCGGATGTAATGTCGGCGCATTTTACCGGATAGGTAGGCCAGCACCTCGTGTCCATTCTCTAGCTTGACACGGAAATTCGTGTTCGGGAGCACTTCGCTCACCGTCCCTTCCATTTCAATCGATTCGTTTGCCACTCGGGGGGGTCCCTCCCGTTAATGAAATCGTGGGGTCAGTTCCTGCTGATTCCCTACCTCGATCCTAATAGCCGCACTTCACACTGCAAGCTTTGGCAAGAATCATTTCCGTTTAATAAGTCTATAGAAATCAGACAGAACCAGAATCACACGGTCTTGGACAGCGACTAAAATCCTCGTTCACTTCAGCCGTGGATCTGTTGCCAGCACCTCAGCATCTTTACCCTCTTCCACTGTTGCAATCACCAAAGCTGCGAGATGAGTCCAACGATCCGGTGAGGGTTTGAGTTCTTCGAGAATCTGGTCAGCGGTAGCACCAGTGTAGCGACCCTTACATTCCTTCTTTTCATGATAGGCCTGCACAGCACGGCGAACGACGCGTTTCTCTCGGAGAGTCAAATCCATGTCGGATAATCTAACCTAATCTTACGCTCGATGGGCTAATTAACGTATCCAGTGCAAATCAAGTACATGATACGCGTATCCGCCAGATAGATAATATTGGCATCCGCTCAGCTTAAAAGGCACTGAGCAAAAGCAACAACCCCGTAATTATGAGGAGTATTTCCAGACCTATCCGGTATCTCCTAGAGTCAAATCTGCTGAATATGTAGCGCTCCGTCAGCCAAAAGGTCGTCGCTCCCGCAACTATAAGTCCCGCTCCAGTTCCTAAGTCTACCTGCCAGTTGGTACCTGCCAAACGCAGGGTCGTGAGTTGAACGATTGCAAACAACGTATATCCGGCCGCAATCGTGGCTCTGGATACGTCACGATGCAGCCCTTTCCCAAAAGCGAGGGCAGTCAACATGGAACCGCCCAAGTTAGATGCACCATGAACAAGGCCCATTATAGCAATGTAGGTGCGCTCAAATCCGAGCAACTGATTGAGTCCGTGTCTAATTAACCGCACCCTGTCCTGCAGAGAGAATGTGAGCACCAAGATCGCCACGAATATTTCCAGTGGCGGTGACCAGCGAGTAGACGCCAACAAGGCCACCACGATCGCTGGCAGTGTTAATATCGCGATTCCTCGGAGGAGTACGCGGTCCACATATTGATGACCCCTACTTAGTTGGAGTAGGCTGATCGTGAGGGAAATAGGTAGTAGTAGTTGAAGCGTTGCCGGGAAGGTCATCCCAAGCAGAAGCATCCAGGGAGTACCCAACAATAAGACACCTACACCAAAAAGTGACTGGATCACAGAAGCCAGCAGAATTACCGGGTAAATAAGTTCTGGTGCGGGCAAGGTACTTACATAATGCACGGCAACCGATCGACCGCATCTGAGCTGCCTTCAAGATCAGTCCAGTTCATTCGGTGGGTTTCGTTTGAATCTTGAATGAGTACGGTGATCCGCGGGTTGCTTCGAAGAGCTTGGAGTTCAGAGTGGCTGAGGCCAAGATACACCGATACCTGATTTCCAGATTCGAGCCTACCGCTAACACGCTCCTCTGCAGCATCCCCCAACTGATATCTGATCTGTACCCTATTATTGTCCCCAGCCATATAGGAGTGTGTTAAGACAAGAGCCAATAGATTCGCACTGCAACGAAATGCGAACATATGCACACCCTGGGCTTCCATATTTTCGGGCACCAGCGTAATGCTGACAGTTCTGGACTGATCTGGGCCCTGGATCTGTCTCACCTCCCAATCACCGATCTGTTCTGTACCCTGCGCCATGACAGCTGGAGTGGAAGCGATGAGGATCAGGAAGACAAGACTGCAACGACTGATGATCATCCCATACTTGGGTGATATCATATCTACTCTGCTT
Source organism: Gemmatimonadales bacterium UBA1120 (assembly GCA_002313925.1). Classification (GTDB taxonomy): domain Bacteria; phylum Gemmatimonadota; class Gemmatimonadetes; order Longimicrobiales; family Gaopeijiaceae; genus UBA1142. The sequence continues at coordinate 1,283 of DCAZ01000139.1, read as the reverse complement.
ATACCGGCTGAGATTCCTACAGTATCCACCTATCGCGATCCCCTGCTGGAGACAAGCAAACGGATAACACCATCGCGCTTGTTCAGCAGGAATACCTGACCATCTGGTCCCGAACCAAAACGTAAATCCGCTCTCCCGGCAGGTGACCTGCCCTGCTCTGTATTCTTCTCCCGAATCACCTGCAATAGAGTCTTTCCATCACCGCTGTCATTGAGAAGGATACGGTGGATCGCATCCTGTCCACCACTCGGAAGTCTATCAGCCTGAACATAGAAGACTTCGCCACTCGGGTTATCACCGAATAGTACCAGGTTTGCTAGTTCAGGGATCGCGTCACTGCGATAGACATGGAGACCGGTCGCAGCAGAACTCCTCTGAAGCAGTGGATCTTCTTGTCCATACTCAGCCACAGGATAGGTGAGCGCCGCATCACCACGTGGGTTGCTGAGACTGACCGCTGAACGACTGATAAACTGGAAGCTGCCCTCCCACGTGTTCCAGCCGAGGTTTGCACCAGAGGTTACGAGGCTTATCTCCTCAACAATATTCTGACCAATATCAGCGAGAAACATATTTCCGTTATCAGGATCCCAGGCAAAGCGCTGAGGATTTCTAACGCCGGAAGCATAAATTTCACTAAGCGTATTGTTGTCACCATCGTTGGCGAATGGATTATCAGCAGGTATGCCGTAGGATCCATTCGTGCTGTTGGAGCCCAGTGGATCTATACGAAAGATCTTACCAAACGCCGAATTGAGATTCTGAGATAGATTGAGCGGATCACCACCACTGCCGCCGTCAGCTATACCTACATAAAGCAGACCAAAATCGGCATCCCCGGAAGAGGCCGTCGGGTTGAACCCGATTTGGCCACCATTGTGATTACCGTATGGCTGTTCGACTCTCAGCAATTCTCGAGGGGGGTCTCCGTCGTAGGTCCGCGCAGAGGGATTTCTAGCAGTCCATTCAAGAAGAACAGTGTCGTGTGTATCTCCTCCACCACCAGGCACAAAGTCAGGATCAGGTGCCGTATTCCTACTGTCCGTCCACGTATAAAACTTGCCAAAGCCATCAGCTCCGGAACGATTGAATTCCGGATGGAATGCAAAGCTTTGGAAGCCCAACTCGTTCCGCGAAGATTGAACACTCACACCCCAATCCGCATCATCGATATCTAGGTACTGTGTGACTCTCTGACCATCGTAATCGATGCTATAAAGTGGACCGCGCATATCGTTGACGAATAAGCGATCTGTCCCTGGTTCATCTGAGAGAAGCATCAT
>DCAZ01000102.1 GCA_002313925.1 Gemmatimonadales bacterium UBA1120 | reverse complement strand
TGCCGAGGACTTCCAGTCACGGACCGGCCACCTTACGGGATGAATCTTGTCTCGACTAAGATGGGGATTCATGAGTGGCGTTATTCAAATGACTATGACCCGGTTTTGCGCACTGAGATGCGCTATGCGGACCTAGAGAAGCGGCTCTCCGACATGAAGATTGAAGCCGAGCTGGGTTTCGACGTGAAAGAGACCGTGCGTGAGGTTGAGCGGTGCCTCAACTGCGATATCCAGACCGACTTCACTACCAACCTCTGTATTGAGTGTGATGCATGTATTGATGTGTGCCCGGTAACGTGCCTGACAATCACACACAACGGTGAAGAAGATGATCTTCGTCAGCGACTTATGGCACCGGCTGATAATACGGATCAGGCGATTTTTGCCTCCGAATCACTTCCGCAGACGGGTCGTATCATGGTGAAGGATGAGGATCTATGCGTCCACTGCGGATTATGTGCTGAGCGTTGTCCCACCGCGGCGTGGGATATGATGCAGTTTGACCTCCTGAACCCCTACGCAGGACATCAATCTTGGCCAGAGAAAGCGATTACGGCGTCAACGACCTCGGTCTGAAGATCGCGACGGTTAACGGAACGGGGTCGGCCAGCGCAAATGGCCTACTCCTGCAAGCGCTATTCCGTATGGGTATCCCCGTGTCGGGCAAGAACGTGTTCCCATCGAATATCCAGGGTTTACCGACTTGGTATGAAATCCGAGTTAATAAAGACGGCTATACCGCGAGGAGTCCAGACTTCCAGCTTGCCATTGCAATGAACCCGGAGAGCTATGCCAGGGATATTGAGGAGGTCGTTTCTGGGGGATGGATTTTGTATGACAACACTCGCGAACTCGATGACGAATTCCGCCGGGATGATGTGACCTTTCTAGGGATACCTCTTGCGGACATGTGCGTTGAGCACTTCCAGGGCTCACGTATCCGTATCCTCATGAAGAACATCACCTACGTTGGCGCACTTGTGGCATTGCTTGATATCGATATGGATGTGGTGAAGGGTATGCTACAAGAAAAATTCGCTTCCAAGCAGCATCTGATGGACGCGAATTTTGCGGCGATTGAGCTGGGGTACAAGTATGCTCTAGAACATTTCGATTGTCCCCTTCCAATCCGTCTCGAAGCGATGGATAAGACGAAGGACTGCGTGATGGTCACCGGCAACGCGGCTGCTGCGCTCGGATGCGTTTATGCTGGTGCAACGGTGGGTGCGTGGTATCCGATCACACCTGCCACTTCTGTCATGGACGGCTTCACAGAGTATTGCCGTCGCTTCCGAGTTGATCCAGACACGGGTAAGAACAACTTCTGTATCCTCCAGGCAGAGGATGAACTCGCAGCAGCTGGGATGGTGATTGGGGCTGGCTGGATGGGCGCGCGTGCATTTTCACCTACGGCGGGCCCCGGAATCTCCCTGATGAGCGAATTCATTGGGTTGGCTTATTATGCCGAGGTACCATGCGTGTTCTTTAACATACAGCGGACTGGGCCGTCCACTGGGATGCCTACTCGCACACAGCAGGGTGACCTGATGTTATGCGCGTATGCGTCACATGGTGACACGAAACACATCGTACTATTCCCGGCTGACCCTAAGGAGTGCTTTGAATTCTCTGTTCAGGCATTCGACCTCGCGGAACGATTCCAGACGCCGACGTTTGTGGTATCAGATTTAGATATTGGCATGAACGACTGGATGATCCCTAAGCTGGAATGGGATGATTCGTTTGTACCTGATCGTGGGAAAGTTCTAGCGGCTGACGAGCTCGAGAAAGTCGAGAATTTTCATCGTTATCTAGATTTGGATGGAGACCACATCACTGCCCGCACGCTGCCTGGTGTGCACCCCAAGGGTGCGTACTTCACCAGGGGTTCTGGTCACGATAAGTACGGCCGTTATACAGAGGACTCGGATGCCTACGTTGAAGTTATGGACCGGATTTTAGCAAAGGTTGAATCTGCTGCCGACCACGTGCCTGCTCCAGAGATTTTTGAGACTGATGGAGGAAAGAGTGTTGGTGTTGTCTCGGTCGGCGGTTGCCACTGGGCCGTGTTGGAGGCTCGTGATGCATTGGCAGCTGAGGGGATAGAAATCGACTACCTCCGGATCAGAGGATTTCCATTTAGCCAGGCAGTAGAGCAGTTCCTTGAGGACCATGGCACCGTGATCGTTATCGAACAGAATCGGGATGAGCAGTTAAAGAACTTGATTCTACTTGAGACGTCATGTGCCAAGGAAAAACTCCAGTCGGTCCGCTACTATGGTGGGCAACCATTAAGCAAGGTGCATGTCATCGAAGGTGTCACTCCCTTCCTTACTCGGGAGCCCATGGAGGTCTCGCAATGAGCTATATCAAGAAGCCGGCTGCCCGTCATCCGAAACTCAAGGTCAATTCCTTGGGTCTCACGATACGGGACTACGAAGGCTCGATGTCGACACTTTGCGCGGGATGCGGCCACGATTCTGTGACTGCTGCTCTTGTACAGGCTTTTTTTGAGCTAGAAGTAGAACCACATCGGCTTGCCAAGCTTTCGGGGATCGGATGCTCTTCAAAGACACCTGCATATTTTGTCAGTGAGGCACACGGTTTTAATGCTGTACACGGCCGAATGCCCGCGGTCGCAGCCGGTGCTAATGCTGCCCATCGAGATCTGTTGTATGTGGGAATTTCAGGGGACGGAGACTCTCTCTCGATTGGGTTGGGCCAGTTTTGCCATGCGATCCGGCGCAATGTGAATATGCTCTACGTGCTTGAAAACAATGGTGTTTATGGTTTGACCAAGGGGCAGTTCTCGGCCTCGGCAGATATCGGAAGTACATCCAAGGGTGGTATGGCAAATCAACAGAGGCCGATAGACCCTGTTAATATGGCCCTATCTCTTGGCGCGACATTCGTTGCAAGATCTTTTTCGGGTGACAAGGATCAACTAATACCGATTCTAAAGGCCGGACTAAGCCACAGTGGATTTGCGTTCGTAGACGTGATTTCACCTTGCGTCACGTTCAACGATCACCAGGGGTCCACAAAGAGTTATGCCCACACACGTTCACACATGCACGAAGTGATCGAGACCGACTTTGTCCCACTCAGAACTGAGATTACGACAGAGTATTCAGAGGGTTCTGTGCAGGGCATCACCATGCACGATGGGAGCGTGGTGAAGTTTCATAAGATTGCTGATGAATACGATCCAACGGACCGTCGTGCGGTACTAGATTACCTCGCTGATGTAGGGTCCCGGGGTGAGATCGCCACTGGCCTCCTCTACCTCGAAGAGACTGGGGTCGACATGCACGGATTCGAGAATACAGTAGATGGACCACTCGTGGAGATTCCGTTCGCTGACCTTTGTCCTGGAAGCAAGGGACTGGAAGAGGTCCAGAAAGAGTGGCGGTGAGTTTTTACTGGTTAAAGATGTTTACAATTCCTGATTTGATGCGGTCCTGGGTACTCGCAGCTTGTGTTTTGTCCAGTGTCCTGACTGGTTGTGTCGGAGATCAATCCTCAGGTCGAGAAATACTCATCGCAGCCCTTGATGCGGCTGCCCGCGACCATGTGGAGAGCGAGTCAGTACCTGGTATTTCAGTTGCTGTGGTCCAGCATGGTGCAACACTTCTTATGAAAGGCTACGGGTACGTCGACTTAGAGTGGAGTGTGCCTACGCCTTCGGATGCGAGCTACGAGATCGGATCCATTACAAAACAATTCACCGCTGCGGCGGTTCTCCTTCTGGCTGAGGAAGGAAAACTAGATCTCGATGCGGACCTAACGGACTATTTGGACTTCAATACGCAGGGCTACAGCGTGCCAGTGCGCCGCCTCTTAGACCATACTTCTGGCATCAAGGGGTACACTGAGATGCCAATCTTCGGAGAGCTGAGTTCATCCAAACTTCCGCGAGATACGCTTGTCCGTATGGTAGAGAATGAGCCCTTCGAGTTCGAACCGGGCACGGCTTTGATATACAACAACTCTGCCTACTTCCTGCTCGGACTCATCATTGAAGAAGTGTCAGGAGGGTCCTATGAGGACTTTATAGAGAGACGACTCTTCGATGCATCGGAGATGAAAGACTCATACTACTGCAGTGAAACTGCGGTGAAGACAAATAGAGCCCACGGCTACGACGTCCCAGAGCCAAATCGTGTGATCAGGAAGCGTTACCTCGATCACACTTGGCCCTACGCGGCGGGATCGCTCTGCTCAACCACTAGCGATCTTGTGGCTTGGAACAGAGCGCTACACGGTGGTGAGTTGCTCAGTGCTTCATCATATAGTGCAATGACTACGCCTGTGCCGCTTGAGGACGGCACAAGGGTTCGTTACGCGATGGGGCTTACGGTCGCAGACCAAGGCGGCCATCGAGTGATTGCGCATGGTGGCGGTATTAATGGCTTCACTTCAGATGGGCGTTATTATCCGGATGACGACCTGATCATAGTAGTTCTACAAAACTCTACGGGCGCTCCTGGTCCGGGGGCGCTGGGTCAAGCTCTCGCACAAACAGTGCTAGGGGACTTCGAGGGCACTGCGGAAGTGCCTTTCACTGGTGATTTAGAGGAGTTAGCAGGAGCCTATGTAGGATCTGCTAGAGGCACACAGCTTTCTGTGATTGCTTCCGTGAATAACGGCAAACTCGAACTCGAGATGGGTCAGGAATCGAAGTTTGAGCCTGATTATAGGGGTGACCTCACCTGGACTCGCGGGTCCCAGGAATTCACCTTCATTCGGCAGGGTGAGCGGATCGTAGAACTTCGCTTTGATAACGTGTCGGGACACTATGTCTTAACACGTGATGGCCTCTAGTTTTCAGTAGGAGAGGACAGCCGTCGCGCCCTAGCGTAGGGACCTCTACTTTTTCGACCATGAGAACCCTACTGCCCGTCATCGTATTAGCTGCCGTTTGGTTCCATCCTCAAACGGTCTCCCCGGTATCCGCTCAGGTTACTTCCAGTGACTTATCGATGTTGGGGCTGATCTTTAGGAATCGCTTTGTTCCGTTTAGTGAGCAGGAGATGCAGCCAGAGCTTCTGGCAGTGCGTGAACGTGTCTCCATCCTTGGGGACGCTGGTGACGATGTAGAGCGCTACAAGGTGATGATTGAAGGCATGGCACGCATGTATCTTGGTGCCTGGGACGAGGGCATAGAAGTGGCCTCAATCCTAGACATAAGTCTGCCAGCAAAACTCTATGAGCCTGGCTCCACTGTGCCTGTCGAAATCGCGTCACTATACGAGCGCGAGACACCTCTGGAGGGCCGGTATGCGGTACAAGTGCGATTTCTGGGCCCAACAGAAGAACCGATATATGGGTCGGATCTCTTGATGCTCGAAGGGCTTACTGCGGTCTCGACTGAAGTCGTTATACCGCGTGAAGCTACTTCAGGTCGTTATCTCGTTGAGTATTCATTATGGGCGGAAGGTGCTTCTGATCCGATCGTGAGGACGTCTAGGTCTATCTATGTCATTGAAGCTTTCGAGGAGCGGGTTACGGCGATGCTGTTCGACAGTCGTCGCCCACAGCTGCGCCGCCAAGTAGGCCGTAGTTCATCCCGGGCACTTGCCAACACAACCCTGCTCTGGCATCTGGATATGTACCAGCGCGGACGACGTGAATGGTTAGCCGGGGCGTATATGGGCTATCCAGTCATCATGAATCAGATTTTTGAGCAAGGCACCCTGATGGTAGAGCCGATGCAGTTTGATAAAGAGATCGGGCTTGCTGAAGGGTTCATCAACGATCTTGGATTAGGACGAGATCCGCTCGCTACGCGTAGTGGAGACATGCGCTTGGCCTACCGGTCTTCAGTCGACAGGGAACTTGTACCGTTTCGTCTGTTTGTGCCTGATGACTACGACAGGAGCCAGAGTTATCCATTGGTTGTCGCACTACATGGCGCGGGTGGGGATGAGAACACCTTCATGGATAGCTTCGATGGCACGCTTAAGAAGAATGCCAGAGATCGTGGCTATATCATTGCTTCGGTAAATGGCCGTGGTCCGTACGGTGGGTACCGCAACGCCAGTGCCCAGGATGTGATCGATGTTCTCGATCTCGTGCAGAGGGTATATCCGATCGACGAGACCAGGACGTACTTGATGGGGCACTCAATGGGAGGTGGAGGGACTGTGCGCATTGGGTTCGAGTATGCAGATCGATTCGCTGCACTCGCACCGATCGCGGGGTACGGATCAGCGGAGGACCTAGCTAAGGCACCTGAAATGCCGCTTTTCCTAGCCCAGGGTGAACTCGATGCGCTTGTACCTGTAGAACGCGCGCGGAACTTTTATCAAGCGGCGCAGGCTCTTGGGATGCAATCCGTGCACTACGTAGAAAACGAGGGCACAGACCACGTTGCGATCGTGGCCGAAGTTATGGACCAGATTTTTGACTGGTTTGACCTACACCATCGTTGAGTTTGAGGTGACGATACGGGCTAGCGTCGGCCTGACATCAACTCCTGTATCTGCCGGACTGCCGCGTCGACCTTCAACTGGATGCCCACTCGTCCGTAAGACACAGATGCCTGTGTTGGGTCACCCCGCACACCGGCACCTTCAAAGCCACCGAATGGCGCTAGTTTCTCTGTCCGTATGTGCTTCGCATTTACATAGAGTAATTGCGATGTGTCCGTGATTCCTGCATGGCTTCCTATGTCTTCCATGGTGTGACCTTGCTCTTGCAGCCATTCCCGGAAGCCATGACCCGAGTAGTAGTCACCGACGAAATGGACACGGGCTGGGCTACCTGACCATTCCTCGTTCAATATTTGAGCGACAGTCTCCATTCCCTGCTGATTTCCTCCACTGTCACCAATGAGAACGATGTCCGTGAAGCCACCACCTGCAAGGCTTCTGGCTGTGTACTCAAGCAGCTTCATGTAATGTTCGTTGGGAAGCGTTATCGTGCCTGCGCGCTGCCGGTTCCCCGTGATGCCCTCAATGTTTCCTTCTGGCACATATGTCACGATTGGGGCGACGAGAGCGTTTCCGACCTCACGTGCGATCCGCTCAGCTGTCTCAGTTATGATGAACTTATGCTTTCCGAGGACCATATGTGGTCCGTTCTGCTCGGTTCCAGCTGTAGCGACGATGATCGTGGTTGTTCCCGCATCAATCTTGTCCGCTACCTCCATCCAGGTCAGTTCATCAAGGAAAACCGTGTTGGGTACCTGTGTGTGAGCGACGGGTACATAGACGAGGAAGGCCCATACTAAGGCTGTAAAGGCAGAGGCGATGTTGCGCACGATGATTCTCCTGCTTGGTTCTGTGGCTAGTTGTACGACAGATAGAGAACGTGCGACTGTGAGCCTGACGCGGCAATCACAAATCGATTCATTCTTTATGGGTTGGGGTTGTTGCTCATAGCCAGCTTAGGGCATCTTGGCCCCACTATGACCGACACTGTGCGCAGACAAGCGTCGCTTGAGCACGACTCATCCAGGGCACTTGCAGGTATCCGCGTGGTCGATCTCACGCAAAATATTGCAGGTCCTCATTGCACGCAGATTCTTGCTGACCTCGGTGCTGACGTCATCAAAGTGGAGCCACCGGCAGGTGATCCTACTCGACAATGGGGCCCACCATTTTGGGAAGGAGAATCACCACTCTTTCTCGCATTTAATCGTAACAAGCGCAGTGTTCTCCTCGACCTGAAATCTGATGACGGGAAGGACGTGCTTGAGCGTCTTGTGGACCGAGCTGACATCTTTGTGCAGGCGTTCCGGGCAGGGGTGATTGATGAGCTTGGTTTCGGATATGAGGAGATCCGCCAGCGCCATCCTGGCATGGTGTACGCGTCGGTTACCGGATACGGATCACGAGGTCCGCTACGAGAGCGTCCGGGCTACGATCCTCTGATACAGGCCTACACCGGCATCATGTCATTGACGGGCTATCCTGAAGGTGATCCAGCGAGAGTTGGAGGTTCAGTCGTCGATGTCGGAACTGGTATTGTTACTGCTCTAGGCATCTTGGCTGCATTACGAGAGAAGGAGCGCACTGGTGAAGGGACTCACGTAGAATCGTCACTGCTCGCAACTTCACTCGGGTGGGTCTCTTATCACATCCAAGGATACCTCGCGAGTGGAGTCATTCCAGGGCGCATGGGTACCGGGATCTCTATGATTGCACCGTACGAAGCGTTTCACACTAGTGACGGCGAGTTGATGATCTCGGCCGGCCACGATGGTATTTTTGAGCGCCTGTGTGAGGCGCTCAAACTCGAGGAGTTAAAGGGTGACGAGCGCTTCACGACAAACCCGTTGCGTGTTGCCAATAGGACGGAGTTACACGGACTTATTGAGGAGCACACGTGTAAGATGACCACAGCCCAGCTTCGGTATCTCCTGGACCAGAATAGAGTACCGAGTGCTCCAATTCATGATATGTCGGAGGTTGTTGAAGAAGAGCAAGTGCATGCGGAAGGCCTCCTTGAGCCTTCTCCACACCCGCGCATATCCGACTACAGGGACATTTCGTTTCCGCTCCGATTTGATGGGCTGCGCCCGATCGCAAGCCGAGTACCACCGTTACACGGGGAGCATAACTCTGAGGTACTAAGGGAACTGGGCTACAGCGAAGACGAGATGCCTGTTTTTGTTCGGGTAGAACCCGCGCCCTAGTAACGCTTATGATCCCCGATCTTGAAGATGTCTTTGAGAGACAAGCTCGGCGCTACGATCGGCCTTTAGGCACATGGGCTGAACTTGAAAAAAAAGCGTTCGGTCAAGCCGTTGGTTCAAACGGCTATACGATCTTGGCTGAAGCAGAAGAGCTAGCGTATTTGTCAGAGGCCAAGGTTGCAGGACCAGTTCTTGATTTGGGGACCGGAAGAGGATGGCCTGGATGGCTTATAGCTGAGCATGCTGAAAGAAATCTTGTGGCAATCGATGTGCCTATGGCAGGGTTACAGCATGCGCGGGAGGCGTTCGCAGCACGAGACCTCTCTCTGCGAACCCAGGTCATTGCCGCTGATGGCATGGCTTTGCCGTTTGCTTCTGAGACCTTCAGCTCGGTTGTTCACACGGACGTATTCTGCTGACTGACTGACAAGCTCTCCGTGTTGAGAGAATGTCATCGGATTCTGAAACCGGGTGGGATGCTAGTCGGGTTATCGATTCACACACCACCATCGTTGACTCCGGCTCAGGAAGAGCGAGCTACAGAGCTAGGACCTTCGCTGGTCTGTGGTTGTGAGTCACCGCAAGAACTCATAGACGAGGCCGGGTTCTCCGGGCCACAGGTTACCGACGTAACCGCCAGGTTTCGACGCACCTGTTCGGCGTGGCTCGCTGCGATGAAGGAATTGGAGACACAGCTACGTCGAGAGCTAGGTGATGAAGACTTTGAGGACGAACTCGATCAAAAAGAGAGCATGCTCACAGGGATCGATGAAGGGTTACTACTTCGGTCACTGATCATCTCGGAGCGTCTTTGACTGGAGTCCAATAAGGACTTTCAGAACAAGATTGCAACCGACTTAAGAAGCTTGCATTTAGGGTACCATCTATGTCAGTTCCATAGTTAGCGTGGCCTGTGCACATGAGAGCAGCCTGCTTCGAGCCCGCTGCTCAAAGGAGATTCCAAGATGGGCGAAAGAATGAAATCGATTCTAGGTGCAGCGGCGGTTGGCGGGATCGTCGCCTATATCGGAACGGAATATCTGTTCTATCCTGCTATCGCAGCCAATCCACCCGATCAAGTCGATGCCCTTGTCTCTTCCCCTTGGGACATTGTTTTGTATGTGCTCATACTGGTCGTGTTCTTTGATGTTTTCGTGCAAAAAGTGGGCAATACTATGGTCATGGCGATGTCATTTGCTACCGCGCAAATTCTGATACTTGATGTCTTCTATGTGCTGAACGGGACTCGGGCAGCATATCCGGCGGTGCTGAGTGCCATCGTACTCCTTGTTTCATGGTATTCAATCGCAAAAGTCTACGACGCATTGGCCTAGAATTTATTCAATCACGATCAAATAGGAGATCAATCAATGGGCGATAGAATCAAGCCTATCCTAGGGGCAGCTGGAATTACCCTGGTACTTAATTACATCGGGGTCACGTATTTCTTTAATCCTCAGGCTGGTACCGAGTTAATAGCCACTCCCCTGAGCTTGGTGGTTGCTGTGGTTGTTTTGGTCCTCTTCTTCGATCACATGACCCAGAAGACCGGTAACCCTATGGTGACTGCGATGACGATAGCGGGCGGTCAGATTCTGATGGTTGATTTTTACTATGTCATTAATGGTACTAGGGATATGGCATCTGCTGCGGTAAGTGCAGTAATCCTGCTAGTCGGGTGGTATGCAGCTGCGACGGTATACCAGAAACTGTCTTAGATTAGGTCGGCTGACATTAGAGTAGCAGAATGTCCAAGAATGGGAGGGGCTCTAGCTGGTGGTTTAGTTGGAGCCCCTTTTTTTGTAGATATGGTGAGCGGTGACGCTTAACAGAATAATCAGGTTGCGTCTCCGATTGTGATTGCTCGGGTAATGATACTAGAACTCAGGCCTGGTTATCGAAGCGTAAGACCCATGAGACCTGCTTCAGTGCCACTCCCGAATGCAAGGACGATGTGCTGGCGTCCGTCGGCCATATAGGTCATCGGAGTACCCGTACCACCCCGCGGCAGTTCAATCGCGTGGATTGTTTGTCCAGTTTCTTTGTCGAGTGCAAGGAGTGCTGGCCCGCCGCTAGCACCGTCTCGTGCGCCATTGTGTCCAATAAAGAGAATGGTTTCAGTCAGCAGGGGCCCCGTAAATCCACCACCACCCAGTGGTCCAGGGTCTGGTATACCGGAATCGATAAGCCGCTGCCGGATCCCGTCACCGAGAGGGATCTGCCAGGTATGATCTCCCGTGTTCATGTCGATTGCTGTCAGCCGCGAATAAGGGGGTTTTAGGCGAGGAATCAACTCTTCTCCGTTGTTAGACTGAGCGCGTCCTCGCATGTAGCGGAAATCAGATCGCTCCGGGTCTCCTGGCACGAGCTGGACATGTATAGCACCCGTCCTTGAGGGGACATACAGCATACCAGTTTGCGGATCGACTGAAGCCCCAAACCAATTTGCACCGCCAAACCATCCGGGAAGGTTGAGTGTTCCTCTCTCCGATGGTGGTTGATAGAGAGGTCCGTGATCGGAACGTTGAAGGATAGCTTCTGCTTCCGCACGGAGTTCGGGTGTGAAATCGATTAAGTCGTCAACGGAAATGCCTTGCCGTTCAAATGGTACCGGACGGGTCGGGAAGGGTTGTGTTGGAGATAGCCTCTCCCCGGGCATGTTTGACGGGGGCACGGGCCGCTCCTCGATTGGCCAGACCGGTTCACCGGTGATTCGGTCGAAGACGAATACGAATCCTTGTTTGGTTAGCTGTGCTACTGCTTTAATCGGTCGGCCGTCCACATTGATATCGAGTAGGATTGGAGCTGCTGGTGGGTCGTAATCCCAAACGCCATGATGTACCATCTGGAAATGCCAGATGTAGCGTCCGGTTGATGCTTCTAGGGCTACCAAGCTTTCGGCAAAGAGGTTATTCCCGAGCCGGTGTCCTCCGTACCAATCGTTCGTTGGAGTACCGATCGGTAGGTAAACCAAGCCCAGTTCTTCATCGGCGCTCATGATCGTCCAAACGTTCGTGTTCCCTGTGTATTCCCAGGAGCCATCTTCCCAGGTGTCGTTTCCGAGTTCGCCTTCCTGGGGTACGGTGTGAAAGATCCAGCGTTGTTCACCAGTCCGGACATCAAAGGCACGGATGTCACCTGGGGGAGCGGTCATGTAGCGTGGCCCGTCGGAGATCGATGATCCAACCACTACAACGTCACCTACCACCAGCGGGGGAGACATAACCCCATAACTGCGTGCCGGGACTGGTCGACGTAACCCCTCCCTTAATCGTATACGACCATTGCTTCCAAAGTCATCGATTGGAGTTCCCGTTATGGCGTCAAGCGCCCAAAGGTGTGAGTCCCCGGTCGCCAGGAAGATCCGGCTATCATCACCCTTCTTCCAATGAGCAACACCACGTGCATTGAAGCCAAGGTTGACCGGACGTCCCGCTTCGTGACTAAGAGGGTCAAAGGCCCAGAGCTGCTCCCCAGAAGCAGCATCAATCGCTGCCAGAAGACTCAGAGAGGTCTGTATGTATAGTACGCCGTCTACCATGAGTGGTGTGGCCTTGAAGGCACCCGGGCGCAGTCGCGGGTTCTCAGCGACCAGTTCGTCGTCAGGGGAATGCCACATCCAGGCGACGCTCACATTTTCTACATTGATTTCGTTGATTTGGCTTAAGGGCGCAAACTTCGTGCTGCCCAGGTCACCCCCGTAGTCAGGCCATTCGCCACCTGGTGCACCTTGTTGAGCTGCAGTGATAGCTGGGAATAGCACGAGGCTTAGAAGTAGAGGTAGAGATGGTAAGCCCTGCACTTTGATCTTCATGATCAGCGCCCTCGAGTATCTACTGTATAATCCAAGCTCACTGTGATTTGTTCTGCTGGTGATCCAAGCAAGAGGTTAGTTCTACAGGGCTGTAAAACTTACCCAGGAGCATCCTGTGCTGGAAAAACCCGTCAACATCTTGCAGCACCTCTCCCGCGTGCTTCAGCCCCGTCGTCTGGTGCCCCGGTACCTGATGACCCCATAAAGAACTTTCTTCCGTCAGGGAAAGTGACATCTCGTCCGTTGGCCCGCTTGAGCCTGCGGTCCTTCGTTTGGTAGCCATCCACGACCAGCTCGGTCCCAATCGGTAGACATTCACGACGTAGGCCGCGCCTCACCAGGACGTTCGGCGTGCCACCTTCAACCATCCATACTTCCTTCTCTGATCCTGCTGGCACAATTGTGTCGGTCCCAGCCACCATCATCGACACCTCAAGATGAATCCAAGAGTGAGGGTTCACCCATTCGAGCCTAACGATGTTGCCTTGTATCCGAAGCGGAGCATTCGCATCGAACTCTGCCCCAAAGGCGTGGTGTGCAACAGCCGGCACTGTGTACAGGAGTAGTGCTAGTGCGCCAATAGCTAGGGTCCCGTACGTCAATCTTGATCTCATGTTACTCACCTCTGTTCAAATTGGTTGCCTTCACGTTGTCGTTCTTGATATTGCGCCCCACTCAGGATGTTTGTGAGAGCATAGTTTCCTTCGTGGCATGAATACTCGTAAAGCAGATCGTCGAATGCCCGAAACGGAATCTCACCACCCCATGGTTCCGTATATGTTGTCGGGTCATCGACGGTGAATTCATACAGGATCGTCTCTTCATCAGCTCGCGTGAACCGCTCTATCACTTTCAGGTGCTCTGAAGGTGGAATACCCCGGAAGGTTTGGAGTGGATAGATGTTGGTCGTCTCAACCACCAGTGTGTCACCGTTCCCAACGGCCCCACGAGTCACCCATCCATGGGCGCACGTAAGCAGCCAGTGGATTCGGTTCACCGAGGCGAATGATCCGGACATCATGGACCATTTCTGTAAGGATCATGATATGGTCTGTGGTCTGCACGATCGTGTAGTTGTTGTTGTAAAAACTGTTAGGGATCATCGGAGGTCCAGCGCTGGACCCAAATGACATGATACAGCGTTCGCCAAGCGGCCTGTTCTC
>DCAZ01000094.1 GCA_002313925.1 Gemmatimonadales bacterium UBA1120 | reverse complement strand
GATGCCACCCCATGGATGACAAGAGTAATTTGTTCCGCCATTTACAGCTCCCGGGATTGTGCTATCGCCAGTGTTTTTCTTCAGCGTCGTACTCGTGGCCGGGCAGCGGACCTGGTTTGGCAAAAGCATCCAGGACGTTGCCCATGACGACAGAGACGTTATTATCGGCTTCATTCCACGGTAGCGCCTGACCCCAGGCAATCGAACTCGGCGACCACACCGCACCATTGTTCGGGGTCGTGAAATAGGTCATATCGGCACGAATACGATAATCTTGAGTGCCTCCCTGGCCTGGGAAGTTGAACGCGATCTCCTCCGAGACCAGAGGATAGTTGTCAGAATGACCTTCCGAAGACGCAAGAATACGAGTATGAGGTGGAGTACCCAGGCTCAGGTCGTAACGGTCGATCTCGATACCCGCGGCCCCACCGGCTGCGAGGCCGAAGTCTCCGATCAACTCCTCTTCCACACCGTCGAAAATCCAGGCCACGCTCTTGTGATAGCTGTCCGGCATCCGTCGGTAGGGTTTACTCTCATCCATCCCTTCGGAGGTAAAACCAGTGCCGACTAGCTTCTGGGGTGGGCGACCACGGTTACGCCAGATACCTGACCGCTCACCGTTGCTTGCCATATAGTGCTCCCCCGGCAGAGCCTGCCAGGCTCGTGAACCGGAGTCGAGCTTGCGAACCTCCATGCAACCGAGGTCATTCTCGCGGAACGAAACCACCCAGTAATAACCGTTGCCGGACAGATACATCACTCGCCCGCCGGCCGTCAGATAGTCCTCGGTAGCATCCATCATGGGTTCCGAGTAGTACTCGGCGTGGGTGCCGTTGATAACCACCTGGTAAGGGCTCAGACATGTGACGCCCTCGGTGTGGAGATCTTCGTCGGTGATGATGTCGTAGTCGTAACCCTTTTTCTCCAGCCAGTAGATGACCGATAGATCTGCGGGAAACTGCCAAGCGACTGCGGCACCGGCCATTCGATGCCGCGGGCGGATGTTGAATATCGGTCGTCGTCGGCTGGAATAGCAAACTCCCCCACCATCACTATGACTGTCGTAGGTAGAGGCACCGTACTCGGGATGCTTGGAGAGTTCCATGTCCCACTTGTGAAATACCGGCACATGAGCAGAGACGAGTTGCGAGGTAGGATAGTCGAGACCCAGCCGGTCGTTCGCGTAGGCCAGGTAGCTGCAGGTCGGCATCAACATTGCAATCGCAGCCTTTGGTTCCTTTGGCCGGATGAAGAAACACAGATGGTCCTCAACTTCACCCGCCCGAAGTCGCGCCGCGTAAACCCCGCTCTTGAGTTCCGGCACCTTCATGCTGAAGGTAGGCTGCCATTCGCAGTCGGTAATCGCATCGTCGTGAAACCATACCCCACCAAACTGCTCTGGTGCGAGCCTAAAACAATCGTCCTTGCCGTTCCAGTTGTAACCAGTCGCAGCTCGCACCGGCCGATTCTGACCCCGAGCATGAAACTGGTGCGGCCCGATATCAATCAGGTCATCACCAATACCATTCGCAGAATACCCGGTGCTCGTATCCCAGTAAGCGAAGATCTGTGATTGCTCCGGCGTAGTTTCCCGTAAGCGATCTAACTCCTCACGGCTCATTGCGTGGGTGGCAATACCACAGCGATCAATTTTTCCGTTATAGAGCTGGTTTACAAAATTACCTCGCTCGGCATTATGGTCATTGGAACCGGCCCACAGGAAGTCTAGCTCGGCATCTGCTGGCGCAATAGGTAAGGTCTCGGTCACAAAAGAGTTCATATCCAGTGGTACTACCTTAGACCACAGGTTGGCATATCGATTTTCAACTGCTTTTTGGTAGAGAAAAACTCGACCACTTGAGCGTTCGTAACTCGCGGCAACCAGATACCACTGACGGGGATTCAACTCGACTTCGGCGTGGACAGCTTCGACTTTTCGACCATCTCCCACCCAGAATTCAAGCACCCCCGCTTCGTTTATCCCCAAGGCATAACCACAATTAGTCTCGACAGACCATCGTGTGAGAATGCCTTGGCGCCCCTTAGCCGGTGTCGTCGGCCATACATACGCCCAGAGAGTAAACGACCCCTCGATGGCGAGTCGGCATTCAGGGTCGGCAACCCGCGCGAAGTTTCCCACCTGGGTAAATTGCTGATAGACCGAATGCGAGCCATCAATGGGCCCTGGCACTTCTTTCTCGACGAATCCAGGGCCACCGGGTGTCTCATCGCCATGGATAAGTTGTACTAGTTGAACATCAGCACGGTCGGTGCCTTCCGCGCTAGCCATGAATTTTATCTCTTGACCTGGCTTAACACTGAACCTATCGCAGTAACCGGTGAGAGTAATCTCTGCCATGACTCAGGACTCCATCAAATCCTGCACGCGTTTCAGGAACACGGCGTGC
This sequence comes from Gemmatimonadales bacterium UBA1120, assembly GCA_002313925.1. Classification (GTDB taxonomy): domain Bacteria; phylum Gemmatimonadota; class Gemmatimonadetes; order Longimicrobiales; family Gaopeijiaceae; genus UBA1142. Next base: position 1,262 of record DCAZ01000094.1, on the reverse strand, counting down.
AACGCTTCGTTCTTATCCGTATAGACAACATCGTCCACATCCCACGGAAGCAATCCTTTTATGCCCGTGGTTGCAATTACCTTGTACTCGAACCCGGGTTTAGTTTCGTAGAGTACATATTTGTTTTCCCCCCCCGCCCTGCGGAAGTAGTTCAACACCCTCTCGAGTGCGTCGCTGTGTTGTCCGAGCGGTTTCACACGGTGCTCCTCAATCACCTCCGGGGAAATCAAAGTCTTCAGGTGATCCCGCAGACGCTTGTCAAATCGCAGGAAATACAGGTGATCCTTATCTCGAATTTCAGTGGCTTCTTCTGGCAATGCCTCTCCTCCTTTCTCGGTTCTCTGTGCTCGCCTTTCACTCTTCTTCTTGTTGCGAAACTCGATGAACTGGGCACGGATTCCGAGCAACCCGTTACGTGCGAACAGTGTCACCGCGAGCATGATAAAACCGATCACTATAAACCGGATCGGCCCGTACTCAATAAATACCTTGTCGATGAATACCACCACTGCAGTACCCACCACTGCACCTTCTGCGCGGCCGATCCCACCGATAACTATCATCGCAAACATTAGCATAACCATATCGATGGAAAAAAGTGCAGGCGATGCGCCTCTATAGTAAGCAGCATAAAATCCACCGATCAGTCCAAGTCCAGCTGAAGAGATCAGGAAGACGGTAAACCTCGAGAGATGATAGTTGATGCCGATCGCCTCCGCTGTTGCCTCAGACTCACGCGCGGTAGCCAAAAGCAGACCGAGCCGCTGTCCGTTGACTAGCCGGTAGATTCCGAGCATCAAAAGAACAAGACAAAAAGCAGCCACATAACCAAGGATTAGGCCGGGAGTGTGATGCTGCCAAGCTGCCGGGATAAAGCTGTCGGCCCCGTAGAGCCCACCGGTCACCACCCCAAAAGTCTTAGACGAGACCACGTAAACCCGACATAGCTCGACCATGCCCATCGTGAGCAGTGCAAAGTAGAGCCCATCGATACGCAGTGCAGGCAGCCCAATGATCACTCCGAAGATCAGACCGATTAGAGTCCCCAATACCAGCATCATCGGCCAGGTAATGCCGTAATCTATGGATAGCCAAGCGGTCAGGTACGCCGAGGCTCCTACCACCGCCAGTGTCGCTAGGGAGAAGATCCCGGCGGTGCCGATCACCAGCATCCACATAAGGTTAATTGCAGAAAACAGAGCGAAAGTTGTGGCTGCGGTCAGTATAAGATTCGTGCCAACGAGGATGGGAATGACCAATGC
>DCAZ01000063.1:51838-74683 GCA_002313925.1 Gemmatimonadales bacterium UBA1120 | reverse complement strand
CGGGGTATGAGGAATGTCTACACCGCTACCCCTCCTGAGTATGATCCAGTTCGGCTCACGAGTTATTTGGAAGATGACGGTATCGATCTCACCGGCCTGCAAATTTCTGACGATGGTAAGATTGTGACTTTTATTCGTGGTCATGCACCTAATCGGGAAGGATGGATCGCAAACCCATCCAGTAATCCACGAGGGGGGGAGAGAGTTGTATGGGCGATGGGTACCAGTGGTGGTAGCCCATGGCGGGTGGTAGCGATGCGAGACTATGAACTCTCGCCAGATGGTCGCTGGGTTTTGTATGTGGACTCGGGTCAGATTTACCGAGCTCCAATCAACTCCGGGTTACGGGCTGTGGAGGACGGAGGCACACCCTTCATCACTAATTACGGTCAGAACAGAGATCCTGTTTGGTCACCTGATGGAGGTCACGTGGCCTTTGTCAGCGACCGTGGTGATCACAGCTATATCGGAGTTTACGACCAGCGAAGTCCTTCGATCACCTATCTCTCTCCCGGCGTTGATCGGGATTCCTCACCAACTTGGTCTCCAGATGGCTCGCGGGTTGCGTTCATTCGCCGCCCAGGCCTTCCTTTTGGTTCGAGCGCGGAGCGTCCCGAAGGGCTCGAAGCATCAGATTTTCCTGACGGATTGATCTCTTCGGCATTTGTTGGCGGTCACACACTTGAGATCTGGATTGCTGACACGTCCACTGGCGCGGGGAGGCTTCTTTGGAGTGCGCCGGCAGAGGAGGATGGGCTCAATGAGATCAGTCAGATCCAGTGGCAAGGTGAACATATCGTGTTTGAGGCAGAGCCCGGAAACTGGCGACACTGGTACTCGATTTCGGTTGGGGAGCCCGCGCTGGTTGAATTGACACCGGGCGATGGGTTCGTGATGCAAACGGCCTTCTCCGCTGATGGACGAACGCTATTCTACTCCTCAAACCATAGTGGTATAGATCGGCGAGACTTGTGGCGTGTGCCGGTGGGAGGTGGGCGGCCTGAGATGATGACCCGGGGGAATGGGATCGAAACATACCCAGCAACTCTTTCATCGGGTGATGACGTCGCAATCCTTTTCGCGGACGCCCGACAGGCCCAATCCGTTGCCATTGTTCCAGCGAACAGCGGACAAGTACGTGTGATTACATCGCTTCCGGATCGATTCCCGCGAGGTGCACATGTGATTCCTGAGAACGTGACCTTGACCGCAGAAGATGGTCTTGAGTTTAACAACCAACTTTTTCTACCCTCTGATCTCCAAGAAGGAGAGCAGAGGCCGGCTCTCATTTTTATTCACGGTGGATCGAGGCGGCAGATGCTGCTGGGGTATCATCATCGCGGTTTCTACCACATGGCGTACGCTATGAACCAATATTTTGCATCGCGCGGTTATGTGGTGTTGTCGGTCAATTACCGAAGCGGGATTGGATACGGAAAAGAATTTCGAAATTCTCCCGGACGTGGAGGGCAGGGTAATACTGAGTACAGAGATGTGTTGGCCGCTGGGAAATATTTGCAATCCCGGGACGACGTTGATGCAAGCCGGGTTGGTATTTGGGGACTCTCCTACGGTGGTATTCTCACAGCTCAAGGCTTGGCTCGGGATTCGGACGTGTTCGCAGCTGGTGTTGACATCGCTGGTGTGCACCTCTGGGGCGACTCGCTTGATCCGGAAAGTGTCTCCTGGCAGGCGTCATCAATCTCAGAGATCGAGAACTGGACATCCCCAGTGTTATTGATTCATGGGGATGACGACCGAAACGTCGATTTTTCCCAAACAGTTGGCCTCGTCCAACTGTTGCGAGCGCACGGTGTAGAGTACGAACTGATGGTCTGGCCGGATGACGTACACTCGACCTTGCTGTTCAGACGTTGGGTTGAAGCCTTTGAGGCGTCGGATGACTTCCTGGACCGCAAGCTTGTACAAGGAGAGCGTGTGACAGCAGAGGGCTTACCTGGGAGGCGATAGCGATTCAGGGAACGTTACGAATGTAGCGTTTTAGTCTGGCACTCAGTTTCCAGTCCTTTGGAACTGCATGTCGTAAACCCTTCCAAGACTGAGGCTTAGCTCGGTTATGTCTCCGCTCAAGTCACTCTTGAACCGTATGATTTGTCCCCCTGCGCTAAAGGCGTTTGAATAGATCGGGGTGAGCATACGGGTGCGACCTGGGCGCTGCGACAGCGTGAGCACACCGTCAGTCACTTCTACCAAGAACGTGGTTTCCGCATCGTAGCTAGTGTATGTGCCCTCGAATGATACGAGCTCATCTGGGCTTGGCGACCAAGCTTCTATGGGTTCGAACACTTGGTTTGTGTATTGCCAAGCTTCAATCTTAAACTGGGCGCGCTGGCCCTGGTTGAGTTGGAACCGGTAGATGCGATCTGCCGTTCCAGCCTGGAAATGGGTCTCACTAAGCGGAATAAGTGTTGTATTTCCATCTCTGAGTTCGCCACCTGCGAGCCTTAAGGTTCGCGTGTTGCCAGTTACGGGATCTCTGTAGAGGCCGACGTAACGTTCGAGGACCATGGTTGACACAGAAGCTGGTTCTGGAGGGATGGTTTCGGTAACCAAAGCACCTAGGAAGGCCCTTGCGACGCTTGAGCCAGTGCCCCCGGTGGACACGTTCGACGCATTACAAAGCATTGCGACTGATAGTTTGTGGTCGGGATAACGTCCAAGGAATGCCCTATATCCTGCAGTAGATCCTGTGTGGGTTACTGAGCGCACGCCACCCATCGTTCCATGTTGTAGTCCTCCTGCGTAGATGATCTCGGCACCATTAGATAGCCTGCCCCTCTCATTATGCATCATCCGCACAAACTCTGGACCTCCGAGTCGTCCGTCGGTGAGTGCCTCATTCCAGATCATTAAATCCCCAACGGTCGTTAGGATGCCTCCATTCCCATGGACATATTCGATAGGTCGGTTGATCACCCAGTTTCCCCCGGGCCTTGCTGCATAGGCTGAGCTGCGGCCTGGCACGAGACGACGGTAGTCGTCTCTCCACTGGGTGCTGTTCATTCCCAAGGGCTCGAATATTCGTTCCTTGGAGAAGTCCGCGAACGACATGCCAGCCAGGCGATCCACAACGATGGCAAGCAGATTGTACCCTGTATTCGAATATGAGTATTCGTGACCTGGGTCGAAATTGGCTGCACTCTGTCGACTAACGATGTCGAGTACATGTTCATGGGTGTGACTTCTTTGCTCACGACCCCATCCTGAGATCCCCGCTACGCTACCCCAATCTCTCAGTCCACTCGTGTGTGTCATGAGATGACGAAGTGTGATAGTAGGACCATAGTTCGGAACTTCCGGCACGTATTCCCGGATATTGTCCCCTAGAGACAGCTGGCCGTCGAGAGCAAGAAGCATGATCGCTGCAGCTGTAAATTGTTTGGAGACAGAGCCGCCTTCGAAGATTGTTTCCGGCTTATTGGGAATCCCATGCTCCAGATCAGCCATTCCGTATGCTCGCTCCAAGACGGTTAGGCCATCTAGGGCTACGCCCACCGCACATCCAGGTGAGGATACTGACGTCCAGGGTGCGAAGATCTCATCCACACGCACTGACACGTCAATTGGGACCTGGGCGTACATTACGCTGGGGATCGCGGCCAAAATGAGTATGCTCAGTCGTACTTGGCTCAAGAAGCTCATTTTTCTGTCCAGTTATTTATTGGTCTCAATCAAGTTCTTGCGAAAACAAAGGGGGGGGCCGGTGCCCCGGCCCCCCCCTTTATCCTGAGTATTCCCGGTACCACGTTCCGGCTAAGGCTTAATGTCCGTCCTGCTGTTCCGTGATTGTGAGGTCTTCATCTGCCAGGTGAACATCAAGCCAAGCGGTCCAACGTGCCCATAGATCAAGTATCGTCTCTTCTGTGGCTGGCCCATGGTCCTCGAAGGGGTATAGGTACATCGCCGCCTTTTTGCCTAGCCCATTTAACGCATGGAAGAGGCGTGGTGAGTGATCAGGCGCTGTACCCACGTTCTGGTCATGGAGGCCATGGTACATGAGGAGGGCTCCGGTAAGGTTGTTCGCGTATACGAACGGTGACATCCCGAGATACACCTCTTTCGCATCCCAGAATATCCGCCTCTCACTCTGGAACGAGAGCGGTGTGAATGTACGATTATAGTTTCCATCACCAGCAATCCCGGCCTTGAAGAACGGGGTGTGGACCATGGCGTTTGCCGTTCCAAATGCTCCGTAAGAGTGCCCTCCCAGGCCTAGTCGTTTACGGTCGATAATCCCTCTTTCATCGAGTTCATCGATTACCGCCGCCAAGTTATTTCTAAGGTCGTGCTGATAATTGTTGTTCATCTGCCCGGCCTTACCTACGATCGGAGCATCGGGCTCAACAACCGCGTAGCCTAGCCGAACCAGGTATTCAATGGAACGAGTTCCGAAGTTCGGGTGGGCATTGATGTTATAGGTGCGGCCTCGCTCGTCGTAGCTCTCTTGATCTTCGTATTCCCGCGGATAGAACCAGAACATGGCAGGCAGCCGCTCGCCGGGCGTATAGCCAGGTGGCAGTGTCACGTTTACCAAGAAACGAAACCCATCCGGTCGTTCAACAACGAAGCGTTGCCGAGGTGCGTTCGTTAGATCGGGCGTATAGTCGATATTGTCAGTGAGTTGCGTCCGTTGCGCACCAGTAATCAGGTGCGACTGTGCGATCTCAGTCGGACTCTCGTGGGATACGACAAAGCGTTCTGCGTCAACGTCTAAGATAGCCGAAATCCGCTCATACTGATTGTTATTGTCACTCTCATAAATCCGTTGTGCTTCACCCGTCCGGATCTCGATTTTATCAAGAAAAGTCGTAGGCCCTTCGGCAGCTGGATCTTCGTTGTAACTCGTGCCGTACAAGAAGACGTTCGCACCATCGGAGGATGTCTCTACCACACCGGCAGAGCCACCGCCACCACCGCGTCCGCCACCACCTACACGCCCCCCTGCCATGACCAGTGAACCTGGATTTGCATAAAAGTCATCAGAGTCGTATTCGATGAGAGTGTAGCGTGTATCGGGATCACCCAGGTCGACTGCGTATTCCCCCACGTTTCCTCTCTGACTTGTCCTAAAGAAGAGTATTCCATAGTCAGCAGAAAACCGGTGGCTCTGGATACGTGACTCATGCGAGTACAAGGAGTACTGGCTGTCTTCGTTGAATGGAGGGGCCCAGAGCATCACATGGTCAGAAGATTCTGCGCTTTCATCAGAATCGGCATCTTCCTCTTCATCACTCTCCTCCTGCTGGAGAAAGGTCAGACCTACCCCGTCCTCTCTCCAAGCGACCTGTCGTTTGTCCGGATCCCCATCGCTTCCAGACACGCCTGGAGCTGCAGGTCGGTTGTCACCCAGGCCGGTATTCATCTCAGTCACATCTAGCTCTGCGAGTACTGTTCCTTCTCGGTCCCAGATCTGCTCGACCCGTCCAAAGCTTCGGACCGGAACGATATAGCTGAATGGCTTTTGAAGGAGTACGGTTCTCGTATGCTCACCGGTTGGTGAAAAGTCGAAGCTGTAGATCATTGCCGGGTCACCGATCTCAGTGACTTCCCGACTCTCGACGTCGATCGTCGCGAGTTGCCCGGTCGCATGCCATTCAAGCAGCGTCTCATCCTCTGGCGTTGCCATGAGACTTGCGTATGTACGGAGCATGTTCTCTCCGTCCTCAGTCTGTTTTACTTGAGGCCCAGTAGGTGCTCCTGCTAGGACAGGTCTTGCAGACCGTTCTGAAGGGACCAGGACTGTGGCGATCTCTTTTCCTTCCGAGGTCCATTCGAAGTTTGTGACCAAGGTTGCTAGTACTGGTGAACGAGTCACTTGCCGGGAGTCACCACTTGTCGGATCAGCCACATAGATGTGAGTCTCTTCCTCTGTGTGCACAAAGAAGGCTAGGTGAGATCCATTTGGTGCCCAGGTTGTATTCGAGATTCGTGATCCTCGGGGCACGTCCACCTGCACCTCGGAACCGTCCGCTGCGGATATCACATTGACACCGATGTTTGTGCGGATGCTAAGGTTGCGATGCCGGTTAGCGGCATAGTCGATGAAGAGCCCACCAAGCTCATCAAAGGGCCTGGAAAAACGATCCATCGTGACGGGGCCGTCACCGATCTCATGGATGAACCATTGCTTGTCGGGACTTACGTTGTTGAGCGTCACGTTCAAGTAGCGAGGCGCCATAGCTGCTTCTGCGATCTCAGGCGGTGGTGTCACCCACTCTTTTGCAGCAAGAATTGCCTCGGGATCCCGCGTATCTTGAGCGACTAGCGCACTTGGTCCGATAAGTAAGCTCACCAATAGTGCTGAGGCGCCAAACAAGATTTTCCGATGGACTCTGTTCATTATTCTCTCTCCAACTATGTCAACATCCGTAGCCCCGCAACTGGCCCGGGGCCCAATAAAATGCATGCTGTCGAGCGTTCTGGATAGGCGGCCACCCATGTCGCGATGTTAGGCTCTGCGTTGGGTGATTCGAGGGCATGCGTTAGCTTCGGCCTCCCTTTCAAAAAGGATTGACGATGCGACTTCAACCAAGGATTGTGCTTTTCTGTGCGGCATTCTCGACTGCCGCCCTTATGGGCTGTGAGGGTCGTGTCGCCATGGATTCTGCAGACCTCGAAACACCTAACCAGAAAGCCTCGTACGGTATTGGCTTAAATATCGGTAGTCAGCTTACTGAGACTAAGGATCGCCTTGATAGACCAGCTTTCCTGCGGGGGGTTGAAGACGCGCTTCAAGGCAATGAATCGGTGGTACCCTCTGATGAACTCCAGGTCATGCTTCAGACTTTTGCTGAGGAGATTCAGAATGCTACCCAGCAAGACTTTGATCGTCTAGCCGCGGAGAATTCTGTAGCTGGTGGTGCATACCTTGCAGAGAACGGATCCGGAGAGGGAGTGATGACCACCGAGAGTGGTCTGCAGTATGAAGTGCTCAGTCAGGGTGATGGGCCGATGCCCGGACCAGAAGACCAGGTACAGTTGCACTATCGCGGGACCCTGATCGATGGGACTGAGTTTGATAGCTCGTACGAAAGAGAAGAGCCGGCTCAATTCGGAGTTGGTGGTGTCATTCCGGGTTTTTCAGAAGCCTTACAGCTCATGTCTGTGGGAAGTCACTTCCGGGTTGTGATCCCCTCCGAGATAGGCTATGGACCGCAAGGGACCGGTGGCCCCATTGGCCCGAACGCGACGTTGATCTTTGAGATTGAACTCCTGGAGATCGTTGCCCCAGCATAGGCAGCTTTAGGTTGCAAACCAGGGATAAAAGAACTTGACTCCAACCTAGCTGGGTATATCAGACGATCCTCAGTTACCTCCGGCTTCGGCCTTAAGTTGACGGTATACGTCACGGGCTGAGTCGAATTGGCCATATACGTGGTCTTTTTCAGCCTGTGAACGCCAGTCAGGCCATTCTTCTGCCATCTCTTGTAGCTTGTCGATCCACGCTATTCCATAGTCCGCAGCTTCCGAAGAGCGGACTGGAACTCCGTCCATGATGATCCATACTGGATTCGTGACAGCCTGCACATAGCCGATCCCCATAGGAAAGGCTTCTCCATTAGCCCCGTTCACGCGTACGTGATACCACCCCGAGTGCGTTGGCTGGAAGTCACGTTCAAATGAAACCGAAAGTCTGTCAGCTGATAGGGGTATATCTGTAATAACCTCACCGTTGAAGACAAGCTCTGCCTTCTCGAGAGGAGTGAGAGAGGTTGCCTCGACCGTGATTGTGACATCATCACCGCTGGAGAGATCGACTGTCTGTCCTGGTATCTGCCCTTCGACCTCGAGTTCCACAAGCGGGCCGTTCGACATAAAAACGTGTCCGTTCTTCATTGCTTGCAGCCAACCGTGCATTGAGAGTTTGCCGTCTGGGATCTTCACATATGTTCGCACAGAACCCACGATCGCGGTGTTATGCAAATTGCTGATCGAATCTTCCCCACCTACGAGTGCGACCCTGAGCCCATTATTCCATGCAGCATAGACCGGGGCGAACCCAGTTTGTGAGGCAGACCACTCTACTGCATCCGTGGTAGCTAGAGCGACATCGACCATAAAGCCTTTCGCACCGCCTAGCGTCCCATCAAGAGGGTCACCGCTGGGCCATTGTGAGTGAACATAACCGGTGTAGGCTCCCTGTGACTTTGCTTTAAGAAAGATATCGGTGTTTGACGGATAGAGACTTTCGATCCCGGTACCTTCGTATCCCGTAGTGAAGGGCGAGATCAGATGATCCCGCATCCCGAACAGGAAGACGTGACCGTAGAAAGGTGGGCGGTATTCCTGGCCCACAACGAGCACGCGGTCCGCGGTCGAAAGGGGGTGTGCTTGACCTCCTGGCACAAAGTACTGGTAGTCTAGGATACGGTTGTCTTTGTTTGCGATCTGCTCTAGAACGATGTCCTGGTCTTCTGCCTCCGACATCATCATGAGGTTCTCGAGCGAGTTGTGTAGATTTCCTGCATAGTTCGCGTGCACATGAGTTGAGCCGCTGAACCACCCCCGTTCCTCCATGTCGATCACTGTCTCGAGCTGGAGTGTGAGTTCAGTCACTTCTCCGGCCTGGATCTGGGTTGTCACGCTCTCAGGTTGGTTTTCAAAGCCTTTGACTGCTAGGAGAGAAACCTCGCCCTCAGGGAGTTCCAGAACGGATGTGCCGGTATGGTGGAAGAACCAAAAGCCTGCCCTTTGAGCTATACGAGCGTATGCATCGGTCGGTGCATAGAATTTGCCATCGGCCGCCTCAACATGGACTCGAGTTCCGGTCGCTTGCCCATCTGCTCCGACTGTCGTCACACGTAGCGTACCCGTTGGATTCTTCCAATGGCGACCAGTGATCTCAACGTCGATAATTTTTCCACCGTAGACCTCCAAGAGTTTTAACTGTGGCAGGCCTTCACGATTATCGATATAAGCGATCCATTCGCCGTCCGGTGACCAGCGTGGGTGGAACGCATCGTGAGTGAAGAACGTCATCTTGTAGGGTTCGCCGCCCACAGTGGGTTGCACATAAAGGTTGTTGAATTGGTCAGCGGCACCTCTCGTTGATGAGAAGATGAAGCGTTTTCCATCTATTGATACGTCTGGTTGCGTGCGGTAAAGAGTCTGCTCAGCTAGTACGGTCTCACGTTCTTCAAAGCCGTCTTCTCGAGCCGGAACCCGGAAGACATTGCCACTGCCCAGTGGCACATCACGATTTGATACCAGCAGAAGGTTCTCTCCATCTGGGAACCAGGCCGGCGAGATGTGGATATCATCCGCGCCAAAATACAGGCGATTACGTCCGTAGTTATTGTCCCTGGTGACGGCTATCGCTTCACCACTAAAGCGCCCTGCTGAGAATGTCTGGATATAAACATTGAAATAGCCAGAAGGTTCGGTCGATACGTATGCGATTCGTGTTCCGTCCGGACTGAAGCGAGGGTCAGTATAGATCTGCGTGTTGTTTGTCAGGGCCGTTGTCTCGCCAGTCTCAATGTTCAAGACTTCGAGTTGGATTGAACGGCCGTGGTCATCCGCAGTGTAGACGAGCCAGCGTCCATCGGGAGAATAGTTCGGAGACGAGTAGTATTTCGGTCCTGAAACCAGTTCTGTCGCCAGCCCAGAAGCTACCTCGATGCTCCAAATAGATCCCTGCATTGCAACTGCGACGGCCTCTCCGTCTGGCGACCAACTCGGGTACCATGGTGTCGAACTTGGTGCCGGTGGGAAATAAAAATTGTGCATATAATTCCCTCCCATCCGAGCACTCGGGTACCCACCGAATAGGGTTTGGGCAGGAAGAGGTAGGGCGCTGGCTAAGACGAGCACAGCCGATGCAATTGCGAGTGAAGAATAGAGACGACGCAGCAAGAGGTCCTCCGGAATGATGAACTGAATGGGCAAGCTTCGTGTCCTAAGTGACCTGTATCAAGTAGGGCCCTAGATAGTAGAGTACTATCTCAGTTCACAAGTGGGGCCTGACAACAGGCTCTATATGTGCGCAAGTTGAAGTCATCAGCTTGATTAGTACTTTGGGATAAATCGATTCATGGAACCGATGTTGACCTTAATTCGAAGTTGGGTTTCCTAGAGTGTCGCCACGACTCTGGACGCATCGCGCGTCTCCCTGGATTGCACTTCTTGTGGCAGTTCTCGGTCTTGGAGTGGTCTGGCTTTTAAGAACATCTTTGAGTCCTCGAGTTGAAGGTGACTTCTTCTTCTCTGAGAGTGATCCTCAACTCCAGACTTCGCAGAGGATCAATGAAACTTACCCATCGAGTCCACAGATCATTCTTCGGGTGGCAAGTGAACAGGGTGCGGAAGACTCCTATGAGGACCGAATTGAGGCGCTCACGGATGAACTGTTAGAGATTGAGGGAGTAGTCGGCGGATACAGTATCACGACCGACAACCCTGAAGGCAGCCCTCTGTTCAGTAGAATTCTGCTTACGCCAGATGCTGCTGCCACCAACATCGTGCTATCGGCAGACGAAACAAATCCCGAAGTCCTTATTCCACGGATTGAGGCGGTTATAGCGGAACACCAAGCACCAGAACTGGGCATCGTTATGTCTGGTGTACCAGTGATAGTCGAGTTGATCCGACGGAATCTCTTGCGTGATTTAATCATTTTCAGCCTAGCAGCTGTTTTAGTATTCGGCCTGCTGATCGCTATCGTTTACCGTGATATTGCTATTGTGGTAGGTACTTTGGCGACTTGCTCTATCTCTGTGAGCTTGACGCTCGTTTTAACACAGGCAATTGGTCTTTCGATCGGATTGTTAACAGCCAACCTGGTTACGATCGTTTTCGTCCTCACCCTCTCACACGTTGTCTTTATGACAGCGAACTGGCTGCGTGCTGCTGAGGAGCAGGCAGACCGACCCCTCGCCGTTCAAAGCGCGATCCGAGACACACTTGAAGCTTCATTCTGGAGTATGACAACTACGCTCCTAGGCTTCGCCTCGCTCTTGATCGCATCGGCACAACCTCTCCGTGAGCTTGGGATCGCGGGTGTAATCGGCACGCTAACGGCTATGGCGACTACTTACTCTGCTTACCCTGCGTTTCTTGGACGATGGGCTAAGGTTCGCACCTCAAAGAAGGTTATGGATCTCCCGAGAATCGCAGTCCCTGCTCGGACACGTACGCTTGCGGTCGCTGCAGGAGTTACGGTGCTTCTGCTCGGCGCAGGTCTATTCCGAGTTGATACTGATCCCGGGCTACTCACCTACTTCGCTGAAGGTGATCCGCTCCGTGATGGTCTTGAACAAATCGATGCGGATGGAGGAAGCAGCACACTAAATATAGTGATTCGCGATACTGAAGGAGCCCGTCTTGACTCGAATCCAGTATTTGAAAAGATGCAAGTACTGCAGGCGTCGCTCGAAGAGGATTCCGCGGTTGGTGTCGTGCTGTCACCAACAGTGCTGCTGGAGCATGCACGGACTCTCCCCTTTGCAGGATTCTTGAGTCTGGAACTCCTGCTCAACATGGCATCGACTCCGCAGCTTGGTAGTGTCGGGCTGGGATATGTCACTGCAGCTCGGGATGAGGGTCACTATTTCTTACGTATGCGTGAAACCGTTGATGAACCATCTCGTCGGGAGATCATGGAGCGATTACGGGTGGATGTAGTTGATGCGGGACTCGAGCCAGTCTTGATTGGAGGCCTCTATGATCTCCAAGCCCAGCTGGGGGAACTGATAAGGTCAAGCTTGAAGATTGGGATTGGCGGGTTAATGGCCTTATTCCTCGTCGTTGGGTTCATAGTATCCCGTTCTGCCATGACGACATCTCGAATGTGGATCTGTCTGGCAGCTGTTCCAGTTGTCGTGCTCGGTGTTTTTGGACACCTAGGCATCGCGGTTGACATCATCACGTCTCCGGCTGCGAACATCGCGCTTGCTATGGGTGTCGATTCGATGATCCACCTCGTTGTCCGGGTACGTACATTGGATGCCCTAGGAGAGCCGCTGCCGTGGGGTAGGGCACTAGATCAGATTAGGTCCCCTGTGCTACGTGCGAGCATGATCATTTGTGCAGGATTTGGAATTTTTGTGCTATCAACATTCCCACCAACGAGCCGTTTTGGTTTGGCCGTAATTTTGGGGACGCTGACTGCGGCGACAATGACGCTCATTGTGCTGCCTCGGATCTCCGCCACCGCAGGACGTTCTGGCGCCAAGACGTGACGAAGCACACGGTGGTGCCGCGATTGAGCGGTCTCACCCGGCAACTTGGGTTATTGGGGCTGGCTGCAACGGGAATTTGCTCCATGCTAGGAGCAGCGATCAATGTCCTGCCATTCATGATCCAGCGGAGTGTGCCGGGGATCGGCCCTCATGTGCTTTCAGCGTATGTGTTTGCGGCGGTTCCCGCGATACTCGCAGCACTCGCATATGCTATCCTGGCCTCATCGATGCCCAGAGCTGGAGGCAGCTATATCTACGCGAGTCGTGGCCTGAACCCGTACCTGGGATTTGTTGCGAGTTTTTCTCAGTGGTTCGGGGTTTCTGTAGCGATCGGTGTAGTCTCCTACGTCTTGATTCCCTTCTTGAGGGATATCGTCTCGGCTATGGGTATCGACGCGCTTGCTATGGCGCTCGACACGGGAGTAGTGCGCGTGAGTCTTGCCCTGGTTTTTCTCTGGTCTTCGGTAGGGATCAACTTGCTTGGACTCCGAGTGTATGAGCGGATTCTGGTGCCGATGATGTTCGTAATGTTTGTTTTCGGCAGCATAGTGATTGTTACGGGATTCCTGTTTGATCACGGTGATTTTGCAGCAGGATTGGCCGTTCGGGAGGGTCTCAGTGTACCTCCAGAGCCTGCAAGGCCATTTAGTTGGGCAAGCTTTCTTGCCGCTTCGGCTCTCCTTTTCTCAAGCTTTATAGGATTTGACTCAATTGCCCAAGCTGGTGGAGAGGCCAAAAACCCTGGCAGGTCCCTTCCACTTGCGATTGGTATTGCAGTTGTGTCAGTGGGCACGTTCTACCTGCTCTTCACCGCAGCTGTTTACCATACGGTACCGTGGAGTTTCGTAGCCGAAAAATCTCTCACTCAGGACCTTACGGCTCCCGGGCTGCTGGGGTATGTACTCTCACCCGGCTGGACCATCCTTATTGTCGCAGGTGCGGCAATTGCACTCATCAATGATTTGCCGGCGATGCTCTTGTCGGTATCCAGGCTCGTATTCGCTTGGGCTGAAGATGGTGTTTTTCCGAAAAGTGTTGCCCGAATCCACCGGACACGGCACACGCCCCATATCGCGCTCGTACTCAGTGGTCTTATGGCCTCACTAAGCATCTTTGGTAGCCATTTTGCCGGGGATTTCTTCTTGGGTGTTGATATCCTTGTGACGTCCATGCTTCTGAATTTCATAGTTATGTGTGCGGCAGTGCTCGCTCTGCCCCATCGAAATCCAAGGATTGCCAAAGATGTGACTGTGCTCCGGTCGCGCCGGTTACAGATACCTGTTGCAGTGGCTGGAATCATGCTGCTCGGTACGTTTCTCGTTGTGCATCTTTGGAAGGATATGACAGCTGATGTCAGCGCATGGTACCTACACTCGACACCCCTTTGGGTGGTTGTGATGGCGTTGGCGACGTGTATCTACGTGTGGGAACTCCGCAAACTGAAACGCGATGGAGTCGATACGGTAGCTCTCTTTCAGACACTCCCGCCCGAATAGCTTGATGGTAGAACGGATACAACTGGCAAGCGGGCTAGAGATCTCACGTATCCTGACAGGGCTATGGCAGATTGCGGACATGGAACGTGAAGGAAATTTCATGAATCCGGAGGAGGGTGCCCTTGAGATGCGTCGATACGTTGATGCTGGGCTCACGACGTTCGACATGGCAGACCACTATGGAACCTCGGAATTGATCGCTGGTCAGTATGAAGCGGATTGGCCCGGATCAGGCGAACTCTTAACGAAATGGGTTCCTAAGCCGGGAACCGTTGCAAGAGAAAAGACGCGCGCCGCTGTCGAATTAGCACTGGAGCGTACGGGTCGGGAGCAGATTGATCTGCTCCAGTTTCACGCGTGGAGTTACTCGGACCCAGGTTGGCTTGACTGCATGTTCTGCCTTCAGGAGTTAAAAGAGGAAGGTTTGATCCAGCACCTTGGGTTGACCAACACAGATGCCACCCACGTTGCGATGCTACTCAACAGTGGCGTGGACGTTGTCTCGAACCAGGTCTGTTACTCACTTCTTGATCAGCGAGCGAGCAGCGCAATGACCGACCTTTGTTTGCAGTATGATATCAAACTGCTGGCATTTGGTACGCTTGCAGGAGGATTTCTTACTGAGCAGTGGCTTGGAGTTCCCGAACCTGATTGCCAGTCACTGCAGACCTGGTCTCAGATGAAGTACAAACGTTTCATCGATACTGCAGGCGGGTGGGACAAATTTCAGGCTCTGCTGGCCGCGCTGGAACGAGTAGCAAGGCGTTTTGGCGTGTCGGTAGCAAACGTGGCGTCTCGAGTGATCTTGGATGCACCGGCTGTGGCGGGTGTGATTATCGGAGCGCGGCTTGGTAAGCGGGAGCATATCGAAGATAACCTCCGCCTGTTCGATTTTAAGTTGGACGGACCTGCTCTAGAAGAGATCGAACACGCTCGAGCAGAGTTGCGGCAAATCCCAGGCGGTTGCGGAGACGAGTACCGTAAGCCTCCATTCCTGACTGCTGCTGGGGACCTTAGTGACCACTTTGATAAGTTTCCTTCACCGTACCCTGCAAGCGTCATTCAGGCAGGCCGGACGATCGCGCTCAGCGGGACAAAATGGGAAGATGCCGCTGGTTTTGCTCGAGCAGTGAGACAGGGCAATCGTATCCTCGTTTCAGGCACAACAGCAACCCATAAGGAAACGCTCATAGGGGGCACTGACCCAGCATCACAAATGCACTTTTGTATGGATAAAATTGAGGGTGCCATCCAATCTCTTGGTGGACAGATGGAGGATGTCATACGGACTCGGATTTATATTGCTGACCCCGAAATATCGGAGCCCGTGACCCGTGCACATGGTCAGAGATTTCGGCATATTCGACCCACAAATACTCTCGTGATTGCAGGATTGATTGGAGAAGGATACCTCGTTGAGATGGAAGCAGAGGCACTAGTGCTGGAGACCCCAGACTAAGATCCTCTGATGTGGTTACCGCTAGGGTACCCACATTGTCTGATCCCCACATAAAGCCTATGAGACTGATCGAATCTTCGAGTAGATCTCCGAGTCCGGTGGACCCGGATAACTTCGTTCTGTCGGGTACATTTCAGCGTTTATTGGGTCCTGACGACGATATGCCAGTACGTCTTTACCGAGTGCATTTTGACCCAGGCGGTCGCACGAACTGGCATCGTCACGATGACTTCCAACTACTTCTCGGGCTGAGTGGCACTTGTTCCGTGGTAGATCGCTCTGGCCACGAGCTAGCCCTAGGAGTGGGCGATCTCGTTATGATCGATCCAGCTGAGGAGCATTGGCATGGGGCAGCCCCTAACACCCACGGAGAGCACCTCGCGATCAATCTTGGGTTGACGACGATCTGGCTCGAATCATCCGCGTAGCTGACCAGGGTCCTTCAACAGCTGCGTGCAGTTTTGCTCCAGGGAGCTACAACCTATCTCCTAACTGCTGTCAATTCTCTAATGACTCGTCGGAGTTCAGCTGCCTTGCCTGCGGACTCTAGCTCAATCCACATGCGCTCGACCGTGTCGGCATCAACCAATCCAGGGGGGCTACTACCTGAGCTAGGAACTGATAGGCCTTGATTCGAGCGGAATTCGTCTACTGCCGAAACGATCTCATTATCGTAGAGTCGCCAGTTGCCCTCTTGCTCTAGGGTTTCGGTATCTGAGCGGTAATAGTCGAGTGCGTGCATGATCAGTTTCACCTGCCATACATCGTTACCTGTGTACTGCTGGAGTGTCCGGTAGCCCAAAGTTCCTGAGATCGTGTTGTACACACGCCGCAGTTCCGCCACCGGAGTGGGGTGCTCACAGACATTGATATTTGCTGTGAGCCCGTCGGCACGTCGGGAGCGACCTTCCCTTGGATCGGCTACGATTACTGCAGCGGATTGCAGACGGCCCATTCTCCGGTCACCGCCCACTTCTTGCCCTGCCCCTAGCGCTTCAATTAGCCGATCCGCCAGATGACGTTCTGAGTCTTCCGTCGCTTCGAATGACGCCGCAACGGCATCGACCACCTCCGGCCCAACGAGCACATTGCCTTGAGTCGCGTAGTTGAGACCTGACTTATGGCCAGCCCAATACCCAGGACCGGTTCCAGTATGTTGAGCGGATGTGCCATCTAGTGCTACGACACCAACCTGCCGACGTTCGGACTCTGGGTCACCAGCCATGGCCCGGTCGAGAGCATCCCGAGGGGTTAACCCCTCCTCAAGCATATCAAGCAACTCCCTCCCGTAGGCTGTTCGTGTAGAGGCCTGTGTTGCCACAGCACCAACCCCAGCGCGTACCCAGGGTACTCCATTTCCTACACAGGGAACGCGCGTTGTAACGGCCACGCCGGATTCGCCAGTACTGGGATCAACTGCGGCGATAGAAAACGTATGAAAAACGAGTTCCTCTCCCCAGGCGACTGGTTCCTGCGCCCTGAGATCTCGTTTTCCGGAGAGCGTAGCTATTACCAGCAAACACAGAACGCCCGGAGCTATTCGGCTCCGGGCGTCTCGTGGGGACATGCTTTTAGCAGTCCTCATTATTGCCCTTCCGGTTAGCGTTTTGTGTTGCTTGCTTAGGCTAGGCGATCTCCTGTAACGCGTGCATAAACCGCTCATTCTCTTCTTCGTTACCGACTGAGACCCGTAGCCAGTCAAGCATGGGCGGGAAATCACGACCTACCGCAACCCCTCTCTCACGGAAAGCAGATCTGAATTCAGACGACGGTCGAACCGTATGCATCATAAAGAAGTTGGTGTCAGACGGCAGGACATCGAATCCCATTGATTTGACTCCAGCGATCATCTTTTCTCGGAGCTCAACTGTTTTATTCAACACCCACTTCTCGGCTTCCTTGTCCTTCAAGGCTGCCGCTCCACCCCATTTTACCAGTGCATTCACAGAGCCGGTGCTGTAGGGGCGCATACGATCGATGAGTTCTGGTTTCGCAATGGCATATCCGAGTCTCATCGCTGCTACACCGTAAATCTTTGAGAACGTGCGTGTGATTATCACGTTGCGTCCCTCTAGAACATATGGGAGGGATTCAGCATAAGACGGATCTTGTACAAAGTGGTGGTAAGCCTCATCGACGAGTACGGGTACGTCCTCAGGGATGTTGTCCAGCAATTGTCTTACCTCTGCTGCAGTAACCGTTATGCCAGTTGGATTATTCGGATTACAGAGGAAGACAAAGCCAACATTTCGGTGATTGATCTTAATAGTACGGATCATCTCCGGGATGTTCTGACGGTAGTCCTCCATCAGCGGTAGCGTGATTGCATCCGCGCGAAGGTCAGTAGCATGCCTATAAACCGTGCTATACGTAGGTTCGACACCAATAACCTTCTTCCCAGGACTCATAAAGGTAAGCCCGACGACCTTTAGGAGTTCGCCTGAGCCAGCGCCCATGAGGATGTGATCCCTACTTACCCCATGGTGCTCAGCAATCGCCGACTGGATGTCGCCATCAGGGTAGCCGTACCTGTTTGCATATTTCCAGGCACCATTCATGGCTTCCAATACACTCTTAGAGGGCCCCCACGGATTTTCATTCGAGTTTAGGTGTGCGAGGGAGTCGTAAGGGTCATCCAGCTTACGCGCTAAAGGAAACCTTACTGCCTCATCGGCCTCAGCAGCCAAAAGCTCTGCGCCCGGTTTTAACCCCAGGTAACCCAGTGCTGTCGCTGCTCCACCCATGAATTGCCGTCGAGAGAAAGAACGCCTCAAGTCCATCTTTTACCTCCTGTGTGGAGCTACTCGGTTACCTGCGGGCTGGCTAATGTCAACACGCTTAGAGCAGTTTCGGTTTTCTTGGGGTTAGACGCAACACCTAACTATGTAATTGACGTAGTCCTTGCCCCCTAGGAACCCAGCAGATAGCGTGTAAACAGGCTTTTTTGGGGAGATCTATCCCACGATGAAAAACATCGTCTTTTCCACCGCTGCACTGGGTATGATGCTCGTGCTCTCAGGAGCTCGGGCTGAATTGGGACCAGTGTGGCAAAAAGCCAGCTTTTATAAGCCTTCTCAGGGGGTAGTCGGCCTTCATAAAGGCCGTGGGGATGTGTCACCCAACGATGTAATCCAGGACACTTGCGTACGGTGTCATAACGAGCGACGCCTAAGTGGGAACCTGTCTCTAGTTGGTTTCGATGTCGATAAAGCTGACCAAAATGCGGAAATCGCTGAACGGATGATCCGTAAACTCCGGGCTGGAATGATGCCCCCGGTTGGTGCAAGGAGGCCTGGAGGTGACACACTCCAAACGGTCGTCGAAGAGCTTGAGCGAGTCGTTGATGCTGCGGCATCAAGAAACCCGAACCCTGGTGGCCGAACCTTCCAGCGCCTTAATCGGGCTGAGTACGAACAAGCCATAAGAGATCTACTGCTCCTTAAGGTCGATGCCAGCGAGTGGCTTCAGAACGACCAGATGAGTGCCAATTTCGATAATATCGCTGATGTACAGTCGCTTTCAGCCACTCTCCTAGAGTCTTATCTGAATGCAGCGAGCGAGATTAGCCGGTGGGCTTTGGGTAATCGGAGCGCTCCAGCTGTAGACCAAGTCTATAAGCTTCCGGAGTATATTTCCCAACACCCGTGGGACCATGTGGAAGGTGCTCCGTACGGCACCCGCGGTGGCATGGTAATCGACCACGTATTTCCGGCTGATGCGGAGTATGTTTTCGCAATGACATTCAATGGTGGCCGTAATGCGCGGCTTGAGGACGTGGATATATCGATCGATGGCGAGCGAGTCGCACTCCTTCACTACACGCGTTCTGGAGCTGGAGCGGATGGCCGTGGTGGTTCGGGGATCAGGACGGAACCGATCGTGCTTCGTGCAGGACAACACAAGGTCTCAGCGGCGTTTATCCGCCGTGGAGATGGTCCGTACGAAGATCTCCTTCGTCCGCATGAGTGGTCGTTGGCAGGTGGGGGTTCAGGCGGGAATGGGATTACATCGCTACCGCATTTGCGTGACCTGATTGTCAGTGGTCCCTATAACACAACTGGAATCTCCGAGACTGCAGCTCGCGCTAAGATCTTTTCATGCCGACCAACTGTTCCGAGTGAGGAACTAGCATGTGCTAGGGAGATCGTGTCCCGGCTCGGTAGTGAAGCGTATAGGCGCCCTCTGTCCGGTAATGACATATCAGGTCTTATGAATTTCTACTCAGCTGGCTCCTCTCGCGGAGGCTTTGAGGGTGGAGTGAGAAGGGTGCTTGAGGCGATCCTTGCGAGTCCTCATTTCGTGTTCCGGTTCGAGCGGGAGCCTGAAAACAAGGAGCCCGGTGAAACATATCGGCTCTCGGATCTAGATCTTGCCTCACGGCTCTCTTTCTTCCTTTGGGGTATGCCCCCAGATGCTGAATTGCTTGAGATCGCAGCAGGGGGGAAACTCTCGGACAAAGAGATTGAGAGACAGTCACAGAGAATGCTTGCAGATCCGCGTTCTGAGGCGCTAGGAACACGTTTCGCAGGGCTATGGCTACGACTGCAAGATCTCTATAAGGTACGCCCGGACCCCAATTTCTATCCGAATTTCGATGAGAATCTCGCGGATGCAATGCGGCGTGAAACCGAGCTTTTCTTCTACAACCTCGTCCGAGAGGACAAGAGCTTTTTGGAGTTATTCAGCGCCGACTACACGTTCGTCAATGAGCGCCTAGCCAGACACTATGGAATCCCTGGTGTGTCGGGGAACCACTTCCGGCAGGTTGATTATTTGGAGGATCAGCGCCGAGGACTCTTAGGTCAGGGAAGTGTATTAGTACTGACCTCGATGGCGAATCGTACGTCTCCGGTGCTCCGTGGTAAGTGGGTGATGGAAGTCCTACTAGGCACGCCACCTCCACCCCCACCACCCGGGGTGCCTGACTTAGATGAGACTGGAACTGTCTCCGATGGAAAGTTTCTTACCACACGTGAGAGAATGGAGCTTCACAGAGAGAATCCAGCTTGTAGCTCTTGTCACAGTCTCATGGACCCCATCGGTCTCGCGCTCGACAACTACGATGTAACAGGTCGTTGGCGACTGCGGGAGAATGGGAATCCGATAGACACTCGAGGGGACTTCTATGATGGTACGCCCGTGTCTGATCCTGTGGAATTGATTGATGCGCTCCTAAAAAGGCCAATTCCGCTGGTTAGAAACTTCACGGAAAACCTGATGGCGTTCGCACTTGGGCGGCGTGTTGAGCATTATGACCAACCCACGGTACGAGAAATCTCGAAAAATGCAGAGAAAGACGGTTATAGGTTGTCGTCCTTCATTATGGGCATCATTCAGAGTGATGCATTCCAGATGAAGCGAGCAGCGCTAGCTAGCACAGCTGAAGGGGGAGAGCAGGTTAATTCTTCCAACTAAGAGAACGATGCAGTAAGACATAGGTCAGGAGACCAAGAGATGCATTTTATTACAGGTAAACACATCGAGCGACGGACTTTTTTGCGTGGTATGGGTGCCAGTGTTGCCCTACCGTTCCTTGATGCGATGGTCCCAGCCGGGAGGCTGGCCGATTCTGGGCGTACGTTCCTCGCGGCTGATAAGATGCCTTTGATTTGTATTGAGGAGGTGCATGGTCTAGCTGGGTGTAATGACTGGGGTGCGACCCAACTTCTGTATGCTCCTGCAACCGTAGGTCGTGACTTCGAGCTGATCGCTGACCACCCCGCAAAATCTCTCGAGGGCTGGCGGGACTACCTTACACTGATCAGCAACACCGATGTCAGGATGGCTGAGCCGCTGTCTGCGCCGGAGGTCGGAGGGGATCACTTCCGGTCCAGCGCGGTGTTCCTCACGCAGTCGCATCCGAAACAGACACAGGGTTCAGATCTCTGGGTAGGGACCCCGTCGCTGGATCAGATTTATGCGAAGCGCTTTGGTCAGGATACACCGCTTCCTTCAATGCAATTCTGTATTGAAAACCTCGATCAATCTGGTGGCTGTACCTATAACTATTCCTGTGCCTACACTGATACGATCAGCTGGTCCTCACCGAGTGAGCCCATGCCGATGATCCGTGATCCGAGGGTAGCCTTCGATATGCTGTTCGGTGCTGGGTCTAGTCCTGAAGAACGTGCTACCCGGCGAGCTGACCGGGCGAGCATTCTAGACTGGATCGCGGACGAGGTCGCGTCTTTACGTCGGGATCTTGGTGCTGTCGACCGGGAACGTATGGACCAGTATCTCGATAATGTCCGAGAGATCGAAAGACGTATCGAGATGGTTGAAATCAGAAACTCCAGTGGAGAAGAGCGGGCGTTGCCCGAAGCACCTCCAGGGGTACCTGACACGTTCAAAGAGCATATGGAAATGATGTTTGATCTCCAGGTGCTAGCGCTTGAAACAGAGATGACCCGAGTGATCTCGTTCAAGACCGGACGGGATGCACAGAACCGTGTGTTCCCAGACAGTGATTCAGCGAGACCCTTCCATCCGGCCTCGCATCACGGCGGGCGTGAGGAGGCGATCCTCGAATTCAATAAGATCAACGAATACCGTATGGCAACGCTGGGATACTTACTCGAGAAGATGCAGAACTCAGTGGTTGGGGACAGCAATCTTCTCGAGCAGTCAATGATTATATGGGGCTCTCCGATGGCAGACGCCAATATCCATAACCATCGCCGTTGTCCATTGATCTTGATGGGTCATGCTAATGGGCAGTTAGCCGGTAATGTCCACCTGCAGGCGGCGGACGACACACCAATGGCTAACGTGATGCTCACGTTGCTCCACATGCTTGGTCATGATGAGATGGATAGTTTCGGAGACAGTGACGGGGTTTTCTCCCTCGCCACACCACCTGTATCTGCGACGTCTTTCTAGCTCACAGAGCAAATGAGAAACTGAACACGAATGCTGAACGAAGCTGGAGGAAGAGAATGAACCAGGGTTTGCCCTTAAGAGTTTTTGGGGTGCTGGGTGTGGTCATGGCGCTTACTGCGGCCACACCTCCTGAGGCACCGGTAGCTGATGCTGCGATGAATGGTGATCTAGAAGCTGTTCGCGGTCTCCTGAGGCAGGGGGCGGATGTAAACGGAGCACAAGGCGATGGAATGACGGCACTGCATTGGGCTGCTGAGCGTGCCCAACTAGAGATGGTTGAGGTACTTCTTTATGCTGGTGGCCGAGTTGATGCAGTTACACGTATCGGTCAGTACACCCCTCTACATCTGGCGAGCAAAGCAGGAACTGAACCCGTCACACGTCTTCTGCTAGAAGAGGGCTCCAACGTTCAGGCCAAGACCTTCCCAGCTGGTACGACACCAATCCATCTAGCTGCAGCTTCTGGTCAGATCGATGTACTTGAGGCACTGATAGAACATGGTGCGGATGTGAATGCCTTAGAGGGATCTTCGGGTCAAACGCCCTTGATCTTCGCGGCAGCGCTCAACAGAGCTGCTGCCGCAGCACACCTGTTGGAACGGGGGGCAGAACCCGGATTCTCGACGACGGTAGTTGATCTCCAGGAACAAGGAGAGCTAGACCGCGCTGCCAACCAGCGAGAAAACGAAGTCCTGGACGCTATTCGAGAGGCCAGTGGCTCTATTACGCCAACTCAGGTGCAGGCTGCGTTGCGTGCTGGCCGTGAGGTTTTAGCGAATGGACTTCCTGAAGAGGAAGATGAAGAGGAAGA
>DCAZ01000063.1:0-51487 GCA_002313925.1 Gemmatimonadales bacterium UBA1120 | reverse complement strand
GCTCGCCTAGCATCACAGCGACTGGTGGAATGACGGCACTCTTACACGCAGCTCGTCAGGGGCATTTGGAAGTAGCACAGGTACTCCTTGATGGTGGAGCTGACGTTGACCAGATAAGCCTGAGTGATGGTACGAGCCCGCTCCTCATGGCCACAATCAATGGGCAGTTCGATATCGCTCTGCTGTTGCTTGGAGCTGGGGCGAATCCCAACCTGGTAGCCAACATCAACGGTATTGCACCACTGTGGAGTGTAGTGAACAGTGAGTGGCAACCTCGGACACGATTCCCTCAACCTCAGGAACACCACCTGCAGAATGCTACGTATATGGAAGTTCTCGAAGCACTGTTACAGAGTGGAGCTGAGCCTGACGCACGTACGACGATGCATCCTTGGTACATGGTCTACGGAGGATGCGGTAATCGAAATTGTGGGCTGGTAGACACAAAAGGCTCCACGGCGTTCTGGCGTGCGGCCTATGGGGCAGATGTGGAGGCGATGCGCCTGTTAATTAAGTATGGTGCTGATCCAAACATCCCAACAATCGCTCCAGAACAAAGGCGAAGGAGACCCCGGGACACGGGAACTCGTTCGGCGCGTAATCAGATATCTGACGACTCCAACTTCAATCCACTGTCTGCAGAAGAGCGGATGGAGGTTCTTACTTCGGTACGAAACGAGCTTCTGGAAGCTGAACGAGCGGAATTCACGGATGAAGAGTTGGCGGAAATTTCGGACGAAAGGCGACAGGAACTCGTCGATCGCGTAGAGCGTGCAGATTCGGTCCGTGAGGCAAACGCTGATCCGTCGGGCTTACCACCGTATGTAGACGGAGGGCCAGGAATATTCCCAATCAACGCTGCTGCGGGTGCTGGATATGGCGAAGGTTTTGCAGGCAACGCACATCGGGCTATGCCCGGTGGTTGGATTCCGTCAGTGAGATACCTCATTGAGGAACTTGGCGCCGACGTTAACCAGCCAGACCACAACGGATACCGTCCTCTCCACAATGCAGCAGGGCGTGGTGATAACGAGATGATTCTCTACCTCATCAGTCAGGGAAGCGACGTTAGTGTGGTAAATCGGCGTGGACAGACTACTGCTGACTTGGCGAATGGCCCTGTGTCAAGAATTCCGCCGCATTTGAATACCGTGACACTGCTTATGGGTCTCGGTTCCAAGAACAACAACAACTGCGTTTCGTGTTGAGCTATGCCTAAACACTTAGGGGCCGCCTGACATTGTAGGGGAGGTCCTCAAGAGAAAAAAGAACGCTCCACAAGCCATATGGGCCAGTGGAGCGTTCTTCTTTTTTTGTAGATCTCAGGGTGATTCAGATTGTCCGGCAGCCTTAAGGAATCGTCGTGCGAGCTGAGCCACCCGATCTTCACCAGCGGTTTCAGCTTCCTTAAGGATCAAAAGGACACACGGGACCAGTATTGGGTCACCCCAGTTGTAGCTTGTCGCCAGCTCGGCACTTCGAGAATCTCCCTGATCTGCCCCTTGTATGAGCGCCCACGCCGCTGCCTCGTTGTAATAGGGTGATTCAGGATCAGGAAGCTGATATTTAGGGGTTGGCTCATCAGGATCTTCCTTGATAAATGCCCGGGACATTTGCTTAACCCTGATTTAGCTTAGACAGCTGTATTTGGGGGTCCTCCGGATGTGCGCGGTATAGAACTGCGATGTGTCCGATCGTTTGAATGACATGCACTCCTGAGAGTCGAGAGGCTATATCATTTGCGATATTCTTGATGGGTCCAGGTGCCCCTTCCTGAGCTCTGACCTTAATTAGCTCACGTTTATTAAATGCTTCTGATGCTGATCTGAGGAGTTCCTCGCTTACTCCTTCTGTCCCCACATGTACGACTGGCTTGAGTTGGTTTGCAAGGCTTCGGAGGTGTGCTCGTTGTTTAGATGTCAATTGAATCATACAAGGAGCATGACACATATCTGAGTAGTGGTAAACTGGAGTGGAATTGCTACTTCGCTTTGTTATCGACGGCATTGCAGTTGGCTCAGGCCGAGAGGAGGCAGGCTCTCGCGGGAAGACTGAAACCAGCTCATTTTGGACCGAGACTGATTAGTTCCATAGGAGAGCCTTACATGTTTTCACCCACGTATCGGTTTGTGATTGCAATGGTATGGGTTGTAGTGGCCGCGCTTACGATGCCGAGCGGCTCCACTGCCCAAATAGATCAGTTGGCTGGCTGGAAGAGTGAGCTTGCTGAGGCGATCGATAGCAGAAGAGAATTCACAGCGAATATCGTGGATCAGATTTTCAGCTTTGCTGAACTAGGCTTTCAAGAGTTTGAGACTTCAGCCTACTTGGTAGAACTACTTCGGGAACATGGTTTCACTGTGGAAGAGGGAGTGGCCGGTATCCCCACTGCTTGGGTTGCTACTTGGGGCTCTGGCCGACCCAAGATCTCTCTGGGGACAGATATCGATAACATTCCAAAGGCGTCCCAAATGCCTGGAGTGGCTTGTCATCTTCCTCTTGTTGAGGGGGCTCCTGGGCATGGAGAAGGACATAATTCAGGTATGGCTGTTCAGATCACAGCTGCCCTTGCTGTGAAAGAGCTTCTGGAGCGGGAAGGGCTAGGGGGAACGATCCAGATCTGGCCTGGAGTAGCAGAAGAGCTTGTCGCGACCAAGGCATATTATGTGAGGGAGGGCATGTTTGAAGATGTAGATATCGTCCTTTATGCTCACGTCGGGAATAACCTGTCGACTAGCTGGGGCATGACGCCTGGCACAGGTCTCATTTCAGCAATGTTCACTTTTGAAGGGTCTGCCGCACATGCTGGAGGGGCTCCTTGGAGGGGACGAAGCGCTGCTGATGCAGTAAACCTGATGGAGGTTGGTTGGAACTTCCGCCGTGAACATCTGCGCACTCAGCATCGCTCCCATTCTGTAGTATATGACGGGGGAGACCAGCCCAATGTGGTGCCATCCAAGGCTTCAATCTGGTTTTATTTCCGAGAGAAAAACTATCCTCAGATCAGAGATCTTTTTGCGATCGGCGATTCGATCGCAAAAGGCGCAGCAATGATGAGCGGTACTGTTCTCGGCGATGTCCGCATCATTGGTAGTGCGTGGCCTGGTCACTTTAACCAGGTGATTGCTGAGGCTATGTATGAAAATATCCAGCAGGTTGGGCTCCCGCAGTGGACTGAAGATGACCAACGTTTTGCTCAAGCAACACAGAGAGAGGTTGGCACCTTCGAGTCTGGGTTAGCTACAGAGCTTTCAATACTGAGGCCTGCACTCACCGAGGCACAGAGAACTGCAGGGTTTGCAGACGATATCGGGGATATTTCTTGGAATGTACCAACGGCCACACTCTCTTTCCCATCCAACATTCCCGGTCTCCCTGGCCATCACTGGGCGAATGCAATGGCAATGGCGACCCCCATCGCTCATAAGGGAGCCACGCAGGGAGCGATGGCACAAGCTATGACCCTTCTCGATTTCATGGTTCGACCTGAACTAGTTGATCAGGCTTGGGACTATTTCGAGAACATCCAGAACCGTGAAATCCAGTATACACCATTTATCCAGTCATCAGACCAGCCGGCCACTGAAATGAATGCCGAGATCATGGAGGATTTCCGGGAGGAAATGCGGAAGTATTACTATGATTCCGATCGCTACGATTCGTATCTCGACCAGCTTGGCGTCTCATATCCTACACTCCGACAACCTGATGGACGTTGCACCATCGACTCAGTAAGTGAACAGGGCAATTGAACTAAGGCCCTCCTCATAACCGGTTGCTGGGAGTGGGTTCACAGCTGGTTATGAGCTTACTCTAGTGGAGGCATCTCCTCACTGAGGAGATCTAATGCTGCTTCAGCTGTCCGAACGTCTGGTCGATCTATGAGAAGTGTAGCGAGCACGCCTGTCGTATTCGCTACGGCGAAACTGATCCCGTTGAGGTTCCGGGAGGTTGGGATCCCTGGAATCGGTCGAGGATAACCCGAAGCGCTGACAACACGGACCGAAGAGGTTTTAGAAGACTCTTTGGCCTTGATCACGGAGACGCTTTCCCTAGGATGCTCCCAATTGAGGACTACCCCTAAGACACCTTCCATGCATCCCGGATACCAGAATTGTTCTTCATTGGCTCTAGCCGAAACGATGATAGTTCCTCTTTCAACGGCACGTTCCACGGCTGGAGCTAAATCGTACGCACGGATTTCGTTGGGTGTGCCAAGGCTCAAGTTGACGAGACGCATATGATGCTCTGAGGCCCAGTCTAGCGCTCTCACAAGTATTGGCACGCTTGTCGCGAGCTGCTGATCAAAGACTTTTACCACAGAGATTTGCGTATCTGGGGCTTTTTCATAGATCGCTGACGTCACTGCGGTTCCATGCCCCAACAAATCTGTAAAATCTTCTTGTTCGTGACCTTCACGATCAAAAGAGATACCGCTTTGTACCGCAGGTAAGTGCGGATGTGGAATATTTACTCCACTATCTACAACTGCGAGGGTAATGGGCTTGTCCTTCATGATCCATTTTTCCCCATTCGAGCAGTAGCAGGAACTAGCCGGTCTTGACGTCTAGAAAAATATCGCGGAAGGCAGTTCCTCGAGTCTCTAGGTCTCTCAGTCGTCCGTCTTCTACCACTCTCCCATTCTTGAGTACCACGACTCGGTCAGCTTGTCGAGCCAGGTCAATCCGGTGCGTGATGAGCACCGTAGTGCGGCCACGCATCAGAGCATCATAACCCGAAAGGACAGCAGCTTCTGACATAGGATCAAGCGCCCCCGTTGCCTCATCGAAAATGAGCACTGAAGGTTCGGCAAGGTAGGCACGCGCGATCGCAACACGCTGCCGTTCACCAGCTGATAGCTGGCTTCCTCGTTCACCAACGACCGTATTTATGTCTTCCGGCATCGAATCCATAAGATCTGAGAGTCCGGCTGCATGTATTGCCTGCCGCACATCTGCTTCCGTCGCTTCCGGTCTTGCATAGCGGACGTTTTCAGCAACCGTAGCATGGAAAATAAATGGTGATTGCTCGACAACCACGATGTGCCTTCTTACCTGTGCAAGGAATAGATCACACAGATTTGTTCCATCCAACAGGATGCCTCCTTCATCTGGATCGAGCTGGCGAGAAAGAAGATCTGCGATTGTTGACTTACCACTCCCGCTGGTGCCGACAATCGCCAGCACCTGTCCGGCTGGGATGACTAGATTGACACCTGCGAGTACCTCGCCTCCACGTCCGAAGCCATAGTGAACCTCTTCAAGTGTTACTTCACCTTTGCATACCGGTAGCGATTTGGCCGGGTTGGCCTCGACAACCTCAGGAGGGCTATCGAGGACTTCGTGCACGCGCACCAAAGATGCTCGTGCGGTAGCAAGATTAGAGTAGAGGCCCATCAATCCTTGGATAGGTGCCATCAGGCGCATTTGGTATGCCATGAATGCCACGAACGTACCGAGGGTTGTCGCTCCATCGATCACACGGTATCCGCCGTATAGAAAGACGATACCCGTACCGGTGGTGAGCAAGAGGCCCGGGAGTCCACCGGCTAGATAGGTAAAAAGCCGCATAGAAAGCAATGCATCGACGAAGGAATCGTTTTTGTTACGGAAGCGATCAACCTCGCGCTCCTGTGCGTTGGCTCCGACGACTGTTCGCATGCCCTGAAGAGTCTCAATCAAGAAGGTACCAATATCTGCGCTGCGTTCACGTAGATTACGAACTCGGGCCTCTAACTGACGCCGATAGCGTAGAAGGGCAAAGAGGGCAGGGGGTAAGGTGATGAGCCCAGCGAAAAAGAGCTGTATATCAAGATAAATCAGCATCCCCACCGTTCCGACTAGTGCGATGAGTTGCCCCAGCCATGCAAGAGTCGCTTCGGCCGTAACACGCTGGATCTCTCCGATGTCCCCATTGATCCTGGATACAACATCCCCTAGTGGAGTTTTCGCGTAGTATCTCGGAGATAACCGCTGTAGGTGGCGGTAAAGGTCCAGGCGCATATCGAATAGGATGTCAGCCGACACCTTCGTGTAGCGCATTCCACTCAAAACATTCATCAGGAAAGAGGCCGCTGTGATACCAACAAAGAGACCTACGATGTTCAGCAGCGCGCTAAAATCTTGGGCTACGAGCGCATCGTCGACCAGAAGTTTTGAGAGATATGGAAGTACTAGACCTAGGCCAGTACCCAGTAGCGAAAGCCCCACCACCGGCGCGAGAGCCCAGCCGTATGGTCGCACGAAACCCAGTGCC
Organism: Gemmatimonadales bacterium UBA1120; assembly: GCA_002313925.1. Lineage (GTDB taxonomy): Bacteria > Gemmatimonadota > Gemmatimonadetes > Longimicrobiales > Gaopeijiaceae > UBA1142. The sequence continues at coordinate 45,232 of DCAZ01000063.1, read as the reverse complement.
CGCCTGAAGTGCGGATCTAGGATTTTAGCCACAGTTTTTCTGGATTCAGGTTCTTAAAGCTCGCCTGGACTAAGTGGAGGAGAGGCCTAGCGCTTTGTACCCGTGATATCAAATTCTCCCATATCAGACATAACGCTGCCCTTAAATCCACCGTCCGCGAAGTTGAGCGTAATATCGACCGTGGCACCCTCTACTCCGATTTTGCACTTCATCACCTGGCCTTCGACCGTGATATCAAACAGGTCGGCCGGCCCTTGAGATGGCATCTCAGGAGGTAGCTCAAGTGCCATGGATCCCGTCAAGCCGTTATCAGAATTCTCGATCGTCATTGTACCGGGAAGTTGAAATCCCGCTTCAGGAATATCGATCGTTATACCATAGACCCCGACGGGATCAACGTTTTGGGCTTCGAGTGCGGCCCCTAGGGACATAAACCCTAGGGCGCTAAGGGTTAGAAGCTTTCCGAGTCGGTTCATCTTAGCACACTCCCTCTTCTTGTAGCTCACGGTGTGAAGTCCCCCGCTTCGGGAACCAGAACTTCAGTTGTTGTATGCTCATCAAGAACAATATTGTGCTTAGATGAAATCTAGCGCTTTGTCCCTGATATAGTCCCTCCACCTAAACCGTCTAAATCGAATTCTCCGCTGAATCCGTCATCTTCAAAACTCACTTCGAACGCGACCAGCATCCCTTCCGCATCCACGTTGAATTTCATCTCCGAACCTTCAACGACGATACTGGATAACGAGGTAATTCCCATGTCTGTATCGACCGATCCCCTAAGTCCATTATCCGAATTCTCAATGGTCAGGGTTCCAAATAGCTGCATTACTTGGCCATCAAAATCAGCATTGATCGTTATACCGTAGACGCCGATAGGATCAACGTTTTGGGCTTCGAGTACGGTCCCTAGGGACATAGACCCTAGTGCGCCAAGGGTTAGAAGTTTTCCGAGTCGATCCATCTTAGCACACTCCCTTTTTGTGTAACTCACGGTGTGAAGTTCCCCTTTTTGGGAATCATAACTTCAAACGTTGTATCCTCATCGAACACGATCTGTTTTATATACTCAAACGTTGCAGCGTCGTAGACGTCAATCGTATTACCAGCATTATAAATGAAAAGGCGCTCCCCATCAGCACTCACCCCCAACGTCATGCGAGGCCGACCTGCGAAAGGCACCCTTTTGGATACTCTCTGATTGACCAGATCAAACTCCCAAAATTCGTACTCTGCAATATTGCCTTGTTCAAGTAGTCCATAGGCTTTTTTGCCATCCGGCGCGAGCGTGAAATTCCTAATTGGCCTGGCTTCTCCGAGTGTGAAGAAGTCCACTTTTTTCTCTGAAAGTCGAACTTTAGCAATACCCATCATCCGCCGGTTCTGCACTGGATCTGTCATCCTAAAGAGGCTGGTGGCCACACCCTCTTCATCATAAGGCTGAGGGGCCGTTCCGAACCTGCTTCGTCCCATCCCAGACTCAATCGGAGTGGATATCTGCCATCGGTCAACTTCCTCGTAGTTGTTTGCATCAAGTGCGATGATGTCTTCAGCGAACATGTAGAGTATTTCGCCATCGGGAGAGTATTGAAAGCGAATCGATTCGCGCTCTTGATCATCTGGCCATGGAATTGTGTCAGTGACGGTCTTATTCGTCAGATCATATTCAAGCAGGAATGGCCCTTCGACCACATACCTGTCCCTCAGTTTGGTATATCGTTTCGCGAAGATCACAGCCTTCTCATCTGATGGATGCGGTGCGAAACCGTTAATACGCACGGTTACGTTGCCCTGGGACAAAGTGAACTCATCCACGACCTCGTTTGTCTTCAGGTCCACAAGTTCCATGTACAGTGCGGTTCCGTCACGCACGTAAATCCGGTCTTTCTCTTCATTTACGACGATAGAAGCTGGGATGTCATGCCCCATCTCTATCCGGCCAACGACCTGTTCGCTGGCTTCATCCCACACGAGTATATCTCTGGTATATGTGCCAAGATACCAGAGTGCGGTCTCCTGGGCCTCAAGTGGGATTGATGTTCCTGCCATCAGGATAATGAGCGCCCATACACCCCTATCAAGCATCCGCATCATGTCAGTTGAGCCTCTAGCCTACGGGAAAATTAGGTCCAGCTTACGCCAGTCTTTTTGAGCAGAGGCGCACGTGCTCGTCCAATCAGGAGAATGGTTGAGCTGGTCGGGCACATGTGCTGGCCAGAAGCATGACAGGTGACAGTCGAAGATGTCTCTCTCCACAGGCTGACAGAGTCCTGCTGTACCTCCAGCAGAGTCTGCTTCCCACCCAGGTGAGAAGACCAAGGAACAACCCAACGGGAAATGGGGACCGTTCTGTTCGTGGGGAGGCCGACTTTCGAGACCTACCACGTCGAGCTCGGCGGGCTGTGTCTGTTCAGCTTCATAGGCTACCCAAGCTTCAATTCGAGCAGCCTTCTGATTAACCGCTTTAATATGCTTCACTGGCTTCTCCTAAGTTCGTACTTATGCGTCAAAGCGATTGAGGAATTTGGGGTTCTTTTCTGCGAGCGCACCATATATTTCCAGGCACGTGTGTGTCCAACTTCTTACCCATGTACAGTAGTGCAAATTAGGGTGTGACGAGGTTCCGTATTGGACATGAGCTTCATGATAACATCCTCCTGAGCAGATCGGTCGTGCCCAGCAGGTATGGCAATCTGTCTTGCTTGCGATATGGTGGTCGACTAGGAATTTCCCCTGCTTATCGCGATCAATCCCATCTGTCACCGATCCGATGGTGTGTTCCGGAGACCCGGCGAAGCGATGACACAGAGAGACATCACCATCCGTAGCAACGCCCATGAGTCCAAGTCCCGCACCACAACCGTAAGCCTTACTCACGCCCTTATGGATCTCTTCAAGCGTGTCTTTGACATTTGAAAACCCATGATGCTCGTCGTTCAGTGCGCACTCGAGCCACTCTTGAGCGAGTACCCCGAATTGTTCGAGCATGTCGTCCTTACCCTCGCTTGTGATCGCGTAATCTCTCTGGTCCTGTGTGGTCACAGGCGCAAGACCAACCTCCCAAAACCCCATCTCCTCTGTTAGGTGCCGGAAGATTTTCAGGACGTCCATGTTCTTCTGAGTCAGTGTGACACGCGCACCAATGGGCCGGGTCTTATGACGCTTGAGGAGTTCCTTGATCTTAGGTTCTACCACATCGTAGGAACCTTTTCCATTGTGGAAAACCCGTAGTCCATCTTGGACCTCTTTCGGTCCATCGATTGAGATCGTGACCCCAATCTGATTGTCAGCAAGCCATTCGATGATCTCTGGGCGTAAAAGCGTCGCGTTCGTTGTTAGGCTGAACTCGATACGCTTACCTTCTTCGGCAGCGCGACGACGTGCATATGCCACTGTATCTTGCAGCACTGGGAAGTTGAGTAGCGTCTCGCCACCGAAGAACGTGATATGCGCTACATCCTGCCCTCGGGATTCCTCAAGCAAGAATTCAACGCTTTCCTTAGCCGTTTCTTCTGCCATAAATTTTGGTTGGTTTCCGTACTTGGTATCAACAATTTTGTCTTCCCCGTACTCATAGCAATAAGTACATGCCAAGTTGCACTTGTTGGTCACATTTAGGACCATTGTTGTAAGTGGAAACCCGACAGGAGGTAGATCGTTCGGCACCAAATCTTTTGGGGCGTCGATATCTCCTATCGCACGTATCTCTATGAGTTCGTCGATCGTTTCCAGCAATAGGTCGATATTAAACTGACCCGAGAGTTCGTTGATCAGTTCGGTTTTGACTTTTGGACCCTTGCCGAGTGCTTCTAGGATCGCGTCTGATGGCCCATCCATTCTGAAGATTCCAGCTGAAGGAACCATGTAGAGGTAAGTGACCCCATCTGTCTTGAAAGGATGAAACTCTCGGAGGGCGAGGGTCTCAGAGTCTGTAATGACTGAGGAGTTCATCCGATTACCCTTGGGTTAGTAGGTCCAACTGGTCTCCATGGTTCGAAGCGCATGTACAGTGGGACAGTCACGAGTAGATGGGCCCGGGCCCGCAGCTCCCTGCCCTCTGGGGTACGATACGTGGCTAAGACCCAAACATCCCCGATATTGTTCCGATTCCCAGCTCGATCTGGATTTACCCCGTCCAGGGCAGGGGTGAAGATCCCATTTGAGCCAATGGAGCCGACAAAGTCTATGTCGTCGTCACCAAGCGTTGCCGCGTACTCTTCTAGGCTCCATGAGACATCAACGCGACCCAATTTGAGATCATCATCCGTTCCGTTTTCATTGTCAGGCCCGTTGTTATAGCCGATCGCTTCGAAAGTCTGATAGCCCTTCGGGAAGTTTGCTCCACCAACCCGTGCCATGCCCGACTCTGGCGTGACAATGATTCGATCGATCCCGTCATGGACTATAATCGCATTCTCTAAGGTCGACTCGAATGCGAAAAAGTCACGTGCTCCTAGTACTGCGTCATCATCAACTGTGAGTTGGACCACAACCTCATCCGTCTGGGATCTTTCGATCGTCCCGATCGAGACTCCCAGGCCAAAGTCTAATTCTGCACCATTCCGGATGTCGCTAAGGGCGCCTCCGTAAATTGTGACCTGTGTAGTTTCACCACGCCTCAATGCCTGTGGGTAAACCCCTGTGACGATTGGTGCCGCACCGATTCGTTGCAGCGTGACATCTGGCCCTATCTCATCGTATGCTCCTGAAAACCATCTCCCAGACATCACCCGCTGACCCCTTTCAATGAACATCACTTCCCGAAGTTCGTTGGCTGTTCCAGGGTTTGAGCGGCCACGCCACTGATAGCCGGTGTAAACAAGTGCTTGTCCTGAGCGCTCTATGGTGAGGCCACTTTCTGCGTACATGTATCGTGAAGAAGATGTAAACGCATCCGTGTCGCCGTCAGTAGCTCTGATCGTAAGAGTTCCATAGATCGGTCCCTCTCCGGGCTCATATCCGGTGATTACCCATTCGCCTTCTAGCTGAGGAGGGCGCTTATTGGCAGACCAAGCTGACCACTCTGGAGTTAGTAATGGGAAGACCGTACCCAGGTGATTTATTGCCCTATCCATTGGGTGACTCGACTGGCCTTCAAGGTCTTCTTCACAACCTGGCTGGCCTGTGCATGCGTTTCCTCGGAAAGCTTGACGGTCAACCAACGGGTATAAACCCCGATGGGTTGCCATCAGGAGCGCCCATTCATCTTGGGTACGCCTCTGAGTGATAACCCGACCCATGGAGTGACATTGAATGCATGTGAATTCAACGGCCGAATCACCTTCATAGTCATGGTCGATAAGTCTCCGCTCAACCTCAAACAATCCTGGCCGGAGTTCTTCGGGAGCTAAGCCCTGCTCATTAGCCAGATAGCGCACAATATCGCGCGCTTCTTCTGGGCTGACATCGACGTTATGCAGGGCGGCCATCCGACGTACCGAGGTCTGCCACCCCTCAGGTGTTTTTCTCAGGTATGATATGCGAGTCATGCGATCTTGGTCATCAACACTATGGCAACTCGAGCAGACCTCAACGGTTGTACTATGAGTTATCGCATATCCCTCTTCTTGCTGTGAGTCCTGGCTTTGGCTTTGCAGAGCGGGTGTCCACACGACGAGTATGTTAAGTCCCACAATTCCGAGCGTAGACAAGCGGGCACGAAGAGAAGTCGGCATTCGGTATAGGGTTTGAGGAGACAATATTCTAGGGCTGCGAAGGGCTGGGCCGCTAGAGCCTACCAAGTTGTATGAATATGATCTTTCCCGATTATCACTATTGATCAGGATGCACGAGTAGGCCCGCAGCAAAGGCAGTTGAGAGACCGACGAGGAAATCGGGAAGGCTGACTGGCGCCTCTTTTTCGTTGTATCCGTTCCAAATATCTGGTACTTGATCGAATCGTGGTGCGAGTTCGACGAGTCTTAGGAGGTCTATACCCCTTACATAACGGATGCCTTTCGGATAGGTATCGCTCATCAGGTGGCGTTTCATAACAATCCGTTGGGATCGGATCGCAGGGCGTTTGATTATGCGAAGGTCGGGATGAGCTCGCGAGTTGAGCGACTCCGCTGATCGGATCCTCTCATGAGCCGCTCGCACCAGGTCAACAGGGACGTGAGTGCCCTCGAGATCCTCAAGCCAGTCTTCGTCATCGGGACCGCTCCCTGCTCCAACTGCAGCACGGGCGGCCTCAGCTCGCGTTGTCCAATACGGGTGGCCATATACCGATGCAGCTTCCTCAAAAAACTCTGCTGAACGATGTCTATAGCTCTGATAGACTGATCGTTCTCGGTTGTCGAAGAAATCCAACGCCACGTCAGTCATTGGTGCATCAATCAGTGCGGTATGCACCACGATTCCTGCTAGCCATCCAGAGGCGAGGGCCTTCTTGACACCGTACGAAGAGAGTGGATCAATGAATGAGCCTGCATCCCCAACCAATAAAAGACCTGGGCGGCTATACTTACGCGCATGGTAGAGTGAGGACGAGCAGGCCCACGAGTCTCCTTTGGTATTAACATGGTCTAGCATCGAGGCTAGATGGGTCGTCTTAGCAAGTTCCTCCCGGAGTATCTCACTGACCTCACGCCCCTCTAGTTCAGCATGGCGCTGGTCAACCATTACGGTGAAACACCGAAGTGTGGGAGAAAGCGGTACGGACCATGCCCAGCCGTCTTGATAGCTTTCGATTAGGGTGTGATTTCCGGTTGCCTCATCCCATCCGGATAGTTTTTCAAAGCGCTGAGTTATCGCAAGTGTTGTAGTCGATCGGTCTGTTTCTCGAACATCTCGGGCAAGGAAACCGTGCCGGCCAGTCGCGTCGAGGACCCAAGGGGCTTGGATCTCAACCATCCCACCATCCTCTGCTTCACAGCTAACCTTCCAGCATGTCTCGGATTCAACTGCTTTCCGGGCTGTCATACCGATCAACACTCTAGCCCCGATTGCTTCAGCTGCGGAAACGAGAACACGCTCGAATCCGGTTCGATCTACATGGTAGCCGTTTCCGTCCCCACTAAAATTTTCGCTCCGGCTCTCGTTGTTTGCCCACCAAACGCTGTTTCCGTTATTCGGGAAAAAACCAGCTGCATCAGTCGCTTTGAGCACACCGAGCTCGGCGAGGAGGCGGCGAGCTGAAGGTGGAATCGATTCAGCAAGTGCACCAGTAGGCGTATTAGTGGGTCGAACTAGGGCTACTCGATGGCTGCGTTGAGCGAGGAGTGTTGCAGCTGCTGTCCCAGCTGGACCTCCACCTAGAACGAGAACGTCGAATTCTAGTGTATTCACGAGCCCGTGCCTTGATCCTCAGAGAAGCTACTGAGGTTCTGCTCTATGCCCGCGGCACGCAGCCACAACCGGATCCGCAACCCCCAAAGTCCTTAGTTCCATCCGAACCCGTTATGGAAACCGGTACGCTAATTAGCTTTGTTACAGGTGCGTCGGAAGGTGTCTCACCTCTCCCCACTCCGGCGCGCTCCACCAGTTCACCCCAGGTTTCGATCTGCTCACTCATCCTATGGCGGATCTCAAGCGTACAGCCGTTTGTCTCGCAATGGTATTCGTAGTAGGGCATGCTCTAATGTAATAAGATATTTCTGTTCTATCGCTACATATCAGAGCTTAGGGAACAGACACTGTCTGTCTCCATCCCCTGAACCCTGGTTTGTCATTTCAGTGTGTAAGTCCGAATTAGCTTTAGATGAATAGGAGCTTAGAAAATCGAAGATCTTATGTATACGTCGGCTCGGGCCCAGGAGACCTCGAATTCCGCATGGACCTGATCTGCTTCTTGGTCCTTTCCTTGCGCTCGAAGGGCGCGTTCCAGCCCAAAGAGTGACCATCCGTTATGAGGGTGATCCTTTAGCTCGGCACGATAAACCTCAGCAGCCCGAGCGTCCTCACCAGCTTCTAACAAAGCATCACCAAGCCAGTGGCGTACCGAGAAATTTAGTGGCTCAGGCTCGTCAAAGACGAGTCCGTCCTCCAGTTCAACACCTTTTTCTAGAATCTCGACTGCTTTTTGAACATTTCCGCTCTCGCGCAGGATCTCGCCTTCGAGTATAGAGGCGACAATACCGAGGATCGATGCTGCAGAATGTCCCCGGACCATGTCAGTGCCGTCCTCGGCTCCCTGTTTCACCCGGTTCAGGTACCATCGGGCGGTGCCCTCGTCTCCGGTACGGAGAGAAGCGTATCCTTTTGAGAAATCCCACAGGCCTCTGGGCGTTGTTCCTTCAGGTGCGTTGTCCAGTTCAAGGATTTCGTCAAAATATCCAAAACGGAAGAGAGTTAGAGCTTGATAATAACTGCCTCCGTCCATCATGGCCGCGTAATGTTTTGCAGCTTGAATTGCTGCTGCACCTTGACCGTCATTAGAAGCTGCAAACAGCAGCATGTGGAGATTATGCGAAGGATAGATGGCAAACCCGTCCCCGTACTCAGCTTTTAAATCAGAGTGCCAGGCCTCCGTATTGCCCCGTACCGCATCGCCCCAGCGTCCAATTCGATTAAACGTGTGGGACGGCATGTGCTGAATATGACTTGCACCTGGGATTGAACTCCCGAGGTGTTCTGCGCATGCCTCTGCCTTCCCTGGGACATCAGTGCGTTCAGTTGCATGCACATAGAGATGACAGGCACCGGGGTGTGTGATGTCCTGTTGGAGGACTGTCTCAAGGACCCGGTGGATCTCCTGGATTGCTGGATTTGAGATTTCCCACCACTCACGGCGCGGTTCTAGAAGCATCAGTGCTTCTCCCGCGAGAAAGCCGAGGTCTAGGTCTCGAGGATTTTCAGCGTAGAGCTCGTTGATTTTTTCCGCCCACTGTTCGTCGAGTTCACGCCTTCGGTCTCGGTCGTGTTCGTCTTCATACCTTTCAGCCATGGCGTTGATCAGCGCATGCTCTAAAGGGTTTGTATTTCCTTCCGCAAGCTCATGCGCCTTCTGTACAGCCGCGTAAGCTAGGGGCGCATCGCTAGCAACCATGGGGCCATTGAGGTAGGGACCCCAGGCCCAGGCTTCACCTAGGTAGCACATGGCACAGTTCGGGTCTTTTTTCCACCCTTCGCGGAAAGATCTTGCTGCTAGGTTGGGATCGAACGCGTACAAGAGTTGGATGCCCTGGTCGAAGTAAAGCTGTGCTTCAGTCGAACTCGTCGTGATAGAACGAGAGAATGGTCCTAATCCCCTCCCGTCATGATGAAGTGGCATCTGTTCATCAAAGCCAGGAGGAAGATCAGGGCCATTCTCTTGGGCTACCATAGGGGAGGCGGCGAAAAGTAGGACTAAAGCTGTGAGTGAGATGCGTCGATACATGACGGGAGCACTCCAAATCTGACGTGAACTCAAGGTTGGAGAATTTGCCTATGGCCGTCTAATACGTCCAGCATCAGGCGCAAAGAACCTCTCGGACTAGCCGGGAACGGAGCCGTATAGCAGGTTGAGTTACTGTTGGTACTACTTGAGGAACCCCATTCAAATACCGCGTAGGAGAACCGATGGCCAAGAAGGCTGACTCTCCCCTCTCTCGTCGCGCTTGGATCACTACGGCATCCGGAGTGATTGCTGCGGGCTTGATCAAGACCCAGGCCGACGCTGTAAAGATCGTCGCTCAAGAGGTGCCAACTCCAGCGCAGGACCCTACGAAGATTCCGGGGAGGTTGACGTCAGAACTTGGTCAGCGGGCTCCAGCAGAACAGCCTCGCCGGTTGGTGCGGTCCCCGAACTTATCAAGTTCCTCAAGGACTCCGCTGCAGGATCTCTACGGAATCATTACCCCTGCTGACCTACACTTTGAACGACATCATGCGGGGATCCCCAACATTGTTCAGGAAGAGCACGAACTACTGGTCCACGGTATGGTAGAGCGCCCGATGGTGTTTAAGATGGCTGATCTCAAGCGTTACCCGCAGACGTCACGTATTCGGTTTGTTGAGTGCTCCGGAAATGGCGGGGGTGCCTACAACCGAGACCGGATGCCGACGGAAGCCACTCCACAGTCACTTGACGGTCTCCTGAGCACTAGTGAGTGGACCGGAGTATTACTCTCGACGATCCTTCGTGAAGTGGGCATCCGCAATGGAGCAAGTTGGATACTGGCTGAGGGCAGTGACGCAGCTGTAATGTCCCGAAGTGTGCCACTCGAAAAGGCTATGGATGATGCAATGCTGGCATACGGGCAGAATGGCGAGGCAATCCGTCCGGAACAGGGCTATCCAGTAAGGCTGCTTTTGCCAGGCTGGGAAGGCAATGCGCAGGTCAAGTGGCTGAGACGCATTGAGGTCACTGATCGCCCTACGATGACTCGGGAGGAGACCTCCAAGTATACCGATCCACTTAAAGGCGGTAGGGCTCGCCAGTTCAGCTTCGTTATGGATGCCAAGTCTCTCATCACGTTTCCGGCTTTCCCGTACCAACTTCCGGATCGTGGTTGGTGGGAGATCAAAGGGCTTGCGTGGTCCGGTCGCGGAAAGATCACCCGTGTCGATGTTAGCACGGATGGTGGTAGTAGCTGGATACCCGCGGAGCTCCAGGGGCCCATTCTGTCGAAGTCAACAGTCCGCTTCCGGCATCTCTGGGATTGGGATGGTCGAGAAACCCATATTCTTAGTCGTGCAGTTGATGAGACGGGATATGTACAACCCACCGTTCACCAGCTTTGGGACGCACGTGGCGAGAGAACGTCTTACCATCAAAACCATCAACGGGCATGGAAAGTAGCTTCTGATGGTGCGGTGACTTTTGGTCTCGGAGATCTGGTATGAAAATGCTCAGTGTACTGATGGTCTCCGTACTGTTCTCCGGATGTGGTCAGGCTGATCTTCCTGTCACAACTAGTGACGTACTACCGACCGAAGTAGCTGACCGGCTTCCCCCCTCATCACCTCAAACATTTGGGTTTGGGGGAGAGGCGACCGATGAACGCATTGCGATGTGGGACATAGATGTCAAACCTGATGGCGAAGGGCTTCCTTCCGGTAGCGGCACAGTCGCACAAGGCAAGCTCGTTTATGAAACTCAATGTATTGCTTGCCATGGAGCTACAGGGACTGAGGGTCCGTTCGATCGCCTTGTAGGGACGGGGCCATGGGAAGAATGGCCAAGCGCAAGGGTTGTGGGTGCGTATTGGCCTTATGCGACCACCCTATTTGACTACATTGTGAAGGCGATGCCTCAGTTGACTCCAGGCACCTTGACTGCCGATCAGACTTATGCGGTCATCGCATACGTCCTAAATATGAATGGCTTAGTAGCCGATGATGCCGTGATGGATGCGGCGACCCTGCCCGCTGTAGAGATGCCAGGTCGAGATAGGTTCGTACCCGACGATCGGAAGGGTGGCCCTGAAGTACGCTAGCGGCATCGATCCAGCTTTCTCTCTTAGGGGACTAATAATCTCTCGGTGGTACTAAAAGATTAAGGTCCTGAGGCATCTGCGTGGCCATATAGGCGAGGAGTGCCTGGGTTGCAGAAACTTGGTTAACTGGGGTCAGTCCCAGGCTGAATAGGGCTTCAGTACTGCCATCATCCAGACTGCGAAGCGCAGTCAGTTCAAGCGGCTCTCCCTGCGTGAGTGTCACGATGTGGATGGGCGTTAAAAGGATTGAGATTTCTATAGGGGCTCCAGTCCCGGAAGCTCCACCCCAGATGATATCTCCAGTCTCAATAGCTCCGAAGTGGATGGCGTAGCGGTCCTCTTCGGCGAGTGGCTCTGGGAGTGTTGCTCGGATTTCAAGTGCTGGGGCATAAATGAGTTCGGGGTGATCGAACTCAAATCCAATAGAATCTAAGAGTGTTTGGAAGGTCTGGATGCCTTCGGGAGTCATATCTGTCCGAAAACGAATATCCGGACGGAACGCGACTGAGAATAAGACATTGCCCTGTCTCGCAAAGGCGAGTGTACTTGCTCCGCCTATTTGTCCCTCGGGTCCCAATTGCAGCGGCCCCGGTGAAGTCCAGGGGCGAAATTCCTGCACGTCCCAAAGATCTTCAGGAGAATCTACAAAGCGATACGCACCGTCCGAATTAGCGGGCTTTGCGGCGTCACAGATCAAATTTTGCTCTGATCCACAAACTTCTATAACAGCACTTCGAATCAGGATTGCTCCTTCGCAGGAGTTGGCCTCAGCTCCAAAGTCACCAGCTTCCTCGATTAAGCCTTGAGCTTCGGACTGAATCCCTTCCAGCGTTGCCTGGACCGTACCCTTGATTAGCTCCCGGCCGACCACTCTCTGCTGTTGGATTGTTTGCTGGTTTGTATCCACGAAACTTTGGGCTAGACGTCCATCTGATAGAAACCAATCTCGCACTGCAGCTTCGGTAGGATCGTTAACGTTGAGGGAATCCATCACAGTGCGGTCCTCGATTGCAATTGCATCAGTGATCTGACGCAATCTTTCAGTACGAATGCCCAGAGGCTGAAGTCGGAAATTTAACGCATCCAGTTGGGTCAACACTGGTACGCACAACCTTGAGCGCTCTAACTCGAGTGCAGCGATGCCAGCTGGAGGAGTATCCTGTGCGACCCCGATCACCGGTTTCGACAGCACTGCGAATAGTAATGTCACCATCATTAGCAGAGATTGTTCAGACAGCTTCTGCTTGCTCAGGATCTTTCCGAGTCTATCAAAGAGTTTATGCACAGCTTTCTTAGTCTGCTGCCATTGGCAGGTAGTCAACTTTAGCGTCTCAGCTGTGGTTATGCTCTGTTTCATTACTACCCCTAATCTTCACTGATAAGTGGGTTCAGGCCGCGCTCTGCTAGTATCCGGTTGAAGTTGGCTAAATCATCTTCAACCAATTCGTCGAGTCGAAGTCTCGCATTCATGAGGATCTCACGCAGTACCAGGTGAACTTCACCATGCTGATCGGTCGGTGAGAAATCTGCTGAGTTAACACTATTTGATAAATGGCGGAGCTTGCCTAATACCTTGGCTGGATAACGAACACCATCTTGTCCCGTGCCAGTAGTGCGCAGCTGCATCAGGTCTTCTTCGATTGTGATGAGGGCACTATCTAGATTACCGGCACTCTCTATGAGGTCGACCGCACTTCCTTGGTCTTGGAGTACATCCACCAAGTCATATAACTGACGCCGGAGCCATTCAATCCGGTTGATTGCATCTGCGGCAGCATCGTAATCGTTTCGGATCTCTTCATGTAAAGAAAGTTGCGCACGGATGCTTTCTATAGTCCCATCGGAGCTCGGATCCTGCAGAACATTGAGTTCTTGGGTGAATGCTTCATCCCCCACTTCAAGGGTTACGGTGTACGTGCCCGGAGGATGGCGGACTGCCAGCCCATTTTGGATTTGCACGCGTTCTGGCCCATAGTCGACCCAATCGGCGTAAAGAGGAGGTACACGCCGACGGATAGGCGTACTTTGCTCCCCCTGAAAATCCCAGAATATACGATTGATTCCTGCAACGCTCGTTCCTGTAAGGGTTCGAACGAGCGCTCCAGTTGCATCGTTCACGCGAATGGTTACCGGACTACCTGCTGTCTCAGTGCCCAGCCAGTAGTTGATGTATGCTGCATTGGGAGGGTTCTCTCCGATGCTCATATCTGTGGTGTGAGCTGCGGGTGCAGTGCGACTATTAAACCGGTATGCGTCTCTTGGATCGAACAAGTATGCTGAAGATGTCCGCACGTCATCGGTGAGTTGCTGCAAAGGCGTGAGATCATCCATGATCCAGAAACCTCGACCGTAAGTTCCAATTACGAGGTCGTTAAAGTGCTCCTGGACGACGATTCCATACATCGGGGAAGGTGGTAAGTTGTTGACTAAGGCTTGCCAGTGGTCTCCGTCATCGAAGCTGACGTATACACGATTCTCGGTACCCAGAAAGAGTAATCCCTCTCGCACTGGATCTTCCTGGATACTGCGTGTGAAGCTCAGCACATGGTCCTCGAGTCCTTCCGTAATTTTCGTCCAGGACTGTCCGTAATCTTCTGTTCGATACGCATAAGGGGTGAAGTCACCCACTTGGTGTGCTTCAACTGCTAAATAGGCCTTACCTGGGTCCCATTTCGACGCGTCAATCCCTCGAACAACACCATCAACCGGCCAATCCGGCAAGTTTGCGGTGACGTCGGTCCACGTGCCTCCGTCATCACGACTAACATGAACTTTGCCATCGTTCGATCCGGCATAGAAGACCCCTTGTTGAGCAGGTGATTCATCAAACGCATAGATCACGCAGCAATATTCAACTCCGATATTATCAGGGGTCAGGCCGCCACTAATTCCTTGGCGACTTTTGTCATTTGTGGTCAGATCTGGGCTTATAACATCCCAACTTTGTCCTCCGTTCCTAGTGCGGTGAACATGTTGGCTAGTCACAAGAATGGTGTTGTTGTCATGAGGTGAAACAAGGAGTGGGAAGGTCCACTGGAACCGATAGCGCAACTCCTCGGCTGGCCATCCGCCAGTGCTTTCTGGCCAGACTTCAACACTACGGAACTGCCGATTACGCTCATCATGTCGAACCACGATTCCGCCCCGTGCACCCGACCCAGATGCACTTGACCAGACGATATTCGAGTCTGTTGGGTCGGGAGTGGCAAACCCGCTTTCGCCTCCGCCAACTTGATGCCAGTCACCCCTTGGGATTGGTCCTGGCCCACCGCCTCTCGCGGCATAAAGCGTATTGCTGGGACCTCTATAAGACGGCCCGTCCTGGCGGTTTCCGAGCACGTTATATGGGACTGCGTTATCGACAGTCACATGATACATCTGTGAGATGGGAGGCTCAGTTGTCAGATACGTCCCCCCCCGATTAACAGAGACATGGATTCCCTGATCATTACCGATGATCAATCGATCCGGGTTTGCTGGATCGATCCATAGATCATGGTAGTCACCTCCCGGACGCTCGAGACCTTGGTGCTGTATATAAGTGAGCCCGCCATCATACGAACGCGATAAAGCGGCGGTGAGGAAGAAGACTTCGTTCTCATCATCTGGAAAGACGCGACAGTTATTGTAGTAAGCCGTCCTCCCTCCAAGATCACGACTGTGGTTCACCAAGTCCCAGTCGTAGCCACCGTTATCAGAGCGCCAGAGTTCTCCGTCCTCCGTCTCTTGGCCATGCCAGGGTACTCCGTCTCCAGTCTCGATGAGTGCGTATATCCTTCGAGAATCAGCCTGAGACATGCAGACATCGATCTTGCCAACCGGGAGCAAGGGAAGCCCGCGACCTCTGAGTTTTGTCCATGTGTCGCCACCGTCACGTGACATGAAGATACCAGAGCCCGGACCTCCGCTCTCTCTACCCCAAGTGTTCACGAGAACTGTCCACATACCGGCGAAGAGGACGCGCGGGTTATTAGGATCCATTATCACGCTGGAAGCTCCGGTGTCTTCATCTACAAAGAGCACATGTTCCCAGGTGTCACCGCCGTCTAGCGTACGATAAATTCCACGTTCTTGCTGGGGTGCGTGTGCATGCCCCAGAGCTGCTACGTAGACAATGTCAGGGTTCCTAGGGTGGATGACGATGCGGCTCACGCGGCCAGTCGCATCAAGGCCCATATGCTCCCAGCGTTCTCCCCCATCTGTCGACTTGTAGACGCCATCTCCTACTGTGACGTTTGAGCGGATATGAGGCTCCCCCGTGCCTGCCCATACGATCTCGGAATCAGAGGTTGAAACCGCCAATGCTCCGACCGAGTGGCTGTCTTGGTCATCGAAGACCGCACGCCAGTTGATTCCGCCATCCTCAGTTTTCCAGAGACCTCCTGAGGCCGCCCCTGCATAGTAAACGAGAGGGTTGCCTACCACCCCTGCAACTGAAGCAATCCGATTACCGACGACCCCAATGTGCCGGAACTGGAGAGCTGATAGTTCCTCGGGGGGGAGGGTTTGTGCCGAGAGCCCAGCAGTGGTGGCGATGGCGGCACTACCGAGTATTGCTATGAAGCGCTGAGGCAAGGACCCGAGCATCTTTGGGCCTCCTACTTTAAGGTGTATAGGTGCAGGCCAGAGCAACTACCCGATTCGGGTGCTTACTAGCCTCTGTACTATTTTTTCGTCTCTATCCTAAGTGACAACGATTACTCACCACCGGGTCCAGCTGGCTTCCGGTAATCAAGAGGAGGATCGCGATCACCAAGCAGTGGTTCGTATACCCACCCCTCCGGGATGCTTGCAGCGTGCTCAACTTTTGCGGCAGTGACTAGATCCGGGCGAGTGAAGAGGTCCACTGCTGTCATCGCGAGTGTTTTTGCTGCTACGAGCATGCCTTTCTCACCAATTGTCGTTCCTCCCGCAGCGATCGCTTGCCATGAGTGTGCCGATGTACCGGGCACCCACGTCGCTGTCCTGACTCCTCCGGTCGGCACCATCCAGCTGACATCTGCAACGTCTGTCGAACCTCCGCCGCTTCCTCCAACTGCAAGTGGTTGAATCTCCATTGCAGATTCTAGGGGTGGGGCATCATCCCCAAGCGTGCGGTGGAGTATGTCAGCGAAACCATACTCTTCGTCATCATAGATTACTCCGCCCACTCTTGTCAGGTTTGCATGTACTGCTTCTTGAAGAGCGAGATTCGGCAGAAGATTGTAGAGGCCATGGATTACTTCATACTCCATGGTTGTGCCTGTTCCAAGTGCGGCGCCTTCAGCGGTGGCAGCGACGCGCTCGAAGATCGATTTCACATTCGCGGGATCGGGATGTCGCACGTAATAAAAGACTTCGGCGAAGTCTGGGACTACATTCGGTGCAGCTCCGCCATATGTGATCACATAATGAATCCGCGTCTCTTGCGGAACGTGCTCACGGAGCATGTTAACCATGTGGTTCATCGCTTCAACACCATCGAGTGCCGAGCGACCCCGCTCAGGAGCACCAGCAGCGTGCGCTGATATTCCTGTGAACCTGAACTTAGCCGATTTGTTTGAGAGAGAGCTCGATGCGTCAGCTGAATTCACATCAGCAGCATGCCAGTGGAGCATGACATCGACGTCTTCAAAGAGACCAGCTCGGACCATATAGACCTTGCCAGCGCCCCCTTCCTCCGCTGGAGTTCCGTACAGGCGGATCTCTCCTTGTTGGCCAGTTTGTTCCATCCATCTCTTGGTTGCAATCGCTGCTGCGGTTGACCCTGCCGCAAAAAGATGGTGCCCACATGCGTGTCCTTGTGGTTTGCCTTCGATCGGTGCTCTGATTGGCTGTCTGTCCTGAGTGATGCCTGGCAGAGCGTCATACTCCGCCATGATTCCCACAATTGGGCCATCACCATTTTTCCAGCTTGCCACAAATGCTGTCGGGATGCCCGCAACTCCAGCTTCGATCTCAAAGCCTTCCCTATCTAATGCTGACTGGAGGAGGGCTGAGCTTTTCGTCTCCATGTATCCGAGTTCAGCAAATTCCCAGATTTCTTGGGCAATATCGCCATAAGAGTTTGCGTTCTCGTCGATGTGAGCCGCCACCATCGTCTTTGCGTCTTGGGCACCTGCAAAACTGGGCAGTGCAATGGTTACGGCTATCAGTAGGGCCGAGACTCGGCATCTTATCATCACTGTTACTCCGTTATCAGGTTCTGTTTAACAAAAAAACCACCTTACTTATCTGCCTCGCGTTCGGATCATAGCCGGTCCACGAGCAGTGCCTTCCCAGTCCGGATCGGCGGCACCGGTCCAAGTTCTGGTCGCTGGGTCAAACTGTATGCCATGTACGCGCCCGAAGGCCCCGGTACGAGCTGTTTCAGCGACCTCAATACCAAGGTCCCGCATCTCTTCCAGCTCCGGGGTTGTCCAGCCTATACCCGGACTAGTCTCAGCGCTATAACCGCCGCCGCGTGCAGCTACAACACGTGGCTCTACCAGAGCCTGTGGTAAGGACATACCGAAGTCGATGACACGTGTGATTGCGTGCACGACTGCAGGCGGAATCATGCCACCACCTGCTGCACCGAGGACCAGGATAACTTCGCCGTCTTTAAGGACCATGAATGGGCAAATATTCGACCGCACCCGTTCCCCAGGCTCCATCCGACCCAGATATCCACCGAGAGTAGATGCATATAGAAAACCAAGACCTGGTGTCACGACTTTCGAACCCATATTAGGGCCAAGCGTTTGTGTAAGAGAAACGAACATGCCGTTCTCGTCCGCAGTCGACAGGTGTGTGGTATGCCCCCCGAATAGGTCACCTCGATCTTCTAAGGTCGGAAGCGAGTTGCTGTCTGCAGTTGGAGCGGAGTTGTTGGGAGACGCTACCTCTCTCGCAAGCTGATTCGCCCAGTCTTTTGAAGTGGCGCGAGCAGCTGCTGTATCTGTGCCGAGCACACGCAACTCCCTTGATGCGAGACTCAGTGCCTGCCCGGTGACTGCGAACCACTCTGCTTCGCTCATTGAGGATGGTTCAAATTCCTCCATGATCTGAAGGGCTTGGATGCTCAGGACTCCGGCTGCTGGTATGCCCATTCCAACAAGCTCATACCCTCTATAACTCCCGCGGACAATACGGCTGTCTTCAGCTATGTAATCATTGAAGGCTTCGAGAGTGACAGCACTGCCATTTGCAGCGAGGTCAGCTGCCATTTTTGTAGCAATTTCGCCTTCGTAAAAAACCTCACGCCCCTCACTTGCAATCAAGCTTAGCGTTTTCGCGTAGTCAGGCTGCACAAGCAACTCCCCTGCGCGGTATCCATTTTCGCCTCCCCTATAATAGGCGTCGATAGTCCCGGGGAACTCTTTGGCCTGAGCCAAGCCTGAGGCCTGCCTATTTGCGTCTTGCGGTAGTACACGGAACCCGTTTTGTGCCAAATCGATGGCTGACGCCATCAAGGTGCTGAGTGGAAGCGATCCATGTTCTTCATGAAGCTTGAGTAATCCAGCCAAAGCACCAGGTACACCGATGACCGGATATCCGTACGAAGCTTGAGGCGCTGTGTCGTAGTCGTAATCCCAAGGCGCCTGAGTAGTTCCGTCTATACCATGAAACTCACCGTCAGGTGTCCTAATAAGAATTTGGTTACGTCCTCCTATACTGTTCATGGTCGGTTCAACCACTGCGACCGCGAACCCCGCCGCAACTGCTGCATCTGCTGCATTACCGCCTAATTCTAGAATTGCTACTCCGGCGTCAGTTGCTAAGGGGTGTGCAGCTGAGACCATGCCGGCATTGGATTGGCCACTTTGGCGCAGACTCTGAGAAGCAGCTGCGACTGCTGAGAAGGCGATCATGATTGCCAGGACCACAAAAATCGAATAATAACGGTAGGGATGCATACGACGTCTCAATATATGAGGGGTTAAAACTCCACCCGGAGAATACCTGTGTGGCTGGACGTGCACTACCCGGTACGGGAAGTGATACTTTTTGAGTGTACAGTAATGAGCCTTAGGTTTGCTCCTTTCTGGTCACTAGAAGTTACAGATCAATAGTGATAGCTCGCCGCCCTTCTGATTGGGTGACATCTTTCGCGACCACAAAACTGCTTTGCCCACCCGGAGGTCGATGCAACTCTTCTTGGCGTTCCAGGATCCGTCTTTTCTAGCCGCGGGTCCCGCTCGACTCCGTGCTGCGATGGGAGCGGTGCTTATCGTAACGGTTGCGTGGACTCTATCGACGGAGCGGTCGAAGATTTCTTGGCGTCTGGTTGCTTGGGGGCTCGTCCTGCAATTCGCTTTCGCAGGCCTGGTTCTTCAAACCCCTCTCGGTGTGGCATTCTTTGACTGGGTGAATGGCCTCGTAAGTGCGTTGCTAACTTATGCGGAAGAGGGGGGTCGTTTCATTTTTGGCAACCTCGTCTCGAATAATGTTCCTGTTGGGGTTGTCGAGGGAGGTCAGGGATTTACGGAGACACCCGGAGTCGTGGCTCGCACTGGAGCTTTCTTCGCGTTCCGGATTTTTCCGAATATCATTTTCGTGTCATGCCTGATGACGGTCCTCTACCATCTAGGCGTCATGCAGAGGGTTGTGCAGTTACTAGCATGGATCATGCAGCGCACCCTTCGGACTTCAGGTGCAGAAACCCTTTGTGCTGCGTCGAATATTTTTGTTGGACTCATGGAGTCACCACTTCTCGTAAAACCGTTCATCCGTGGCATGACAGAGTCAGAATTGATGGCGGTCATGACCGTCGGCATGGCAACCATCAGTGGTGGTGTCCTCGCTGCGTATGCTGGCATGATGGCTCCTTTTTATCCTGCCGCTGCCGGTCACCTTATTGCTGCGTCAGTTATGTCAGCTCCGGCAGCTTTCGTGATTGCAAAACTACTTGTACCTGAGACGGGGAAACCTGAGACCCTCGGGGTGCTAGATGTCGAAGTTCAGGGTGAGAAACCGGATGTTAATGTCATAGATGCTGCTGCCCGTGGTGCAGCCGAAGGGTTGAAACTGGCACTGGTTGTTGGCGCTATGCTGATTGCGTTCATTGCCCTGGTTGCTCTTGCGAACGGTGTGGTGGGCTGGGCTGGTAGCCTGGCAGGATTCGACGGTCTTTCGATCGAGGGTATGCTAGGATGGGTGCTTGCTCCAGTTGCCTGGCTACTTGGCGTAACCTGGGTGGATGCGGGTGTTATAGGACAATTGATCGGGGTGGATTTTGTCCTCAACGAGTTCGTGGCGTTCGGACAACTCCAGGGACTACTCCAGGGAGGTGCTGAGCTGCAAGAGAGATCTGTCGTGATTGGGATTTATGCGCTAGCGACTTTTGCAAACTTCGGGTCGGTTGCAATGACAATCGCTGGTCTCGGAGAGATTGCTCCTAGTAGACGCCAGGACCTAGCAAGGTTGGGCATGAAGGCGATGTTAGCAGGACTGCTCGCCGCTCTCCTGACGGCGACTTTTGCCGGCATGCTCACTTGATTGGATATCGGCCTAAGGTTATTGGGCTTGGGACTATATCACTCGACACCATTGAGATTGGCGGCCACGCTGAGAAAGATGTTTTAGGTGGCTCAGCTCTCTATTTTGGAGCTGCTGCCAGGCTCTTCTCCGATGTCACATTACTAGGGGTCGTAGGAACGGACTTTCCCAACTCAAAGCTTGATCGATTCAATGAAATCAACATCGATACTTCGGGTATCTCGACCCAGGATGGAGAGACATTTCGTTGGCATGTTCGGTACGAATCAAACGGGGAAAGGAATACGCTTTCGACCAACAGGCCAAGTGCACTTGGCCAGCCTTCGATACCTGAGTTGAGGTACAGACCGGACGCACTCTTTCTCGGTAGCACAGATCCATCCATTCAGGCTTCGGTGTTATCTGATTTAGGACAACCGTCTCTCGTCGTTCTTGATACAATGAGTCACTGGATCAGAGATCGGCGCGAAGACTTCGATATGGTTGCATGCTGTGCGGACGTTGTTCTTCTGAACTCAAAGGAGGCGGGCCTTTTAGGTGATGGAGACCATCGCTCCGCAGTTGCCCAGATCCTAGAGGGTGGATGCTCTTGGGTGGTCATAAAACAAGGAGACCAGGGGGCGGTCGCCTTCAGTCAAGAGAAGTCGGTTAGCGTGTCGAGTGTACTGCCTCGCTACGTGACTGATCCAACCGGAGCAGGAGATGCTTTTGCCGGAGGCCTCGTATCAGCGCTTGCTGGCGGTAGCACGCGGTTAGTTGATATGCAGATTGCGATGCGTAGAGCTGCGGTGATGGGTTCCCTCGCGGTTGAGTCGTTTTCGATCAACAGCCTATTGGAAATAACTACCGATGAGGCTGACTCAAGGGCTAACGAAGTTGCAGTGCACGTGGCATGAAATCTGTATAGCTCTTGAGTTTTAACCCTGTTGGAACCGACTATTCAGTCTGGGTGACACAAAGGGAGAGCGCATGTCGGAGAAAAAGAAGCGATTAATTGTCGTAGGTGACCGTGTCTTGATCCAACCCGAGGAAGGTGAGGACCGGACCAAGGTTGGTCTGTATCTTCCGGCAACTGCGATGGATAGTCAGGCTGTACAAGGCGGGACAGTGGTTGCGACAGGTCCTGGAAACGCGGTTTCTGCACCTACTGAACTGAGTGATGAACCCTGGAAGATAGGGAGCCCTGAGCCTCGTTACGTTCCACTGCAGGCGGAACTCGGTGATTACGCGGTCTTTTTCCGGAAAGCAGCGGTTGAGATCACTTTTGAGGAAGAACGCTACTTAGTGGTTCCGCAGGCTGCGATCCTAACGCTTGTCCGGGAGGAGGATGACGAAGAGATCGACATTCCATCCTTCTAAGGGTCACGTTAAGGGTGTAGGTACCTCCCGGTCACCACGCGCAGAGGTGGTTGATCTAGCTAGGTATCGACATGTCATCTCCGACTGGGACGCATTCAGGAAGTCTGCTGCAAACCCTGAGCCTACCGTATTCAGAATCTGCAGGCGCCGCATCACTCCACAGGAACTCGTCGACCGTTTGACGGAGCAAGGGTTTCGACTGCGCAAGAAAGCTGGATTGCCAGACTTCTATGAGGTGGAGGAGGGGCCACGTCCTGTGTCGCTTACATTAGAACACTGGCTCGGTCTGTTCTATGTACAGCAGGCATCCACCGGGATTGCTGCTCCTGTACTCGACCCTCAACCTGGCGAGCGTGTCCTAGATTTGTGTGCTGCACCAGGTGGCAAAACGACCCATGCGGCAGAATTGATGAAAAATCGAGGATGCTTGGTTGCAGCTGAGTTGAGTGAGAACCGAATTCGCGGTCTTCTCGGGAATTTGTATCGGCTTGGGATTTCTAATGTTCTTGTTGCTTCGGGGGATGGGAGGGAGGCGCCAGAAGAAGCTCTGTTCGATCGGGTGCTGGTCGATGCTCCGTGTTCGGGAGAAGGGACTCTCCGGCGTCGATCTGGTAGAGCTCCACGGCAGTCATCTTCATTCCTTGGATATGTGACGAAGGTCCAACGCCGGCTTCTGGAGAAGGCAATTCGAGTTACGAAGCCGGGAGGGACGATTCTTTATGTAACGTGCACATTTGCACCTGAGGAGAACGAAGCTGTTATCGATGGAATCCTTCGGGATCATCCGGTCGAAATTGACCCAATTAGACTCCAGATACCATGCGCTTCTGGGCTCACCTCGTTTGAGGGTCAGAGATATGATCCTGCCCTAGAGGGCTCAGTCAGGATCTATCCACAGCATCTCGATTCAGGTGGACTTTTCATGGCGAGACTGCGTCGTCTCGATCGCAGCGTCGGAGAGGATAGCTTCGGTGCCGCAGAACAGGGGGCTGAAGGTTGGAAATCTGTGCCACAGCTCTTTCCGGGGAATGATCCTTCTGATGTCGCGGAGCTTGTGGAACTTGCCACGAATGATCTTAAGGGTCGTTTTGGAGTGAGTCCGGCGTGCCTGGATGAGTGCAAATGGATTCTTCGTGGTCGTCGCCTATGGTTGCACACCATGGACGAATGGCCGGTCGATGCTTGGAAAACAGGTGTATGGCGACCGATCTCGATTGGATTTCGTGCGGTGGAGTTCGACTCCCGAGGCCGTCCGAGGCCTACCAATGACTTACTGCGTTGGCTTGGCCATGAGGTGCGGTCACGCGTTGTGGATGTGAATGATACCCAACTGCATCAGTTGGTCACACAGAACTCCTTATCCATCCCAGGAGATTTCCTGGGCCCCGTAGCGCTTCGTCATAGCGAAGACGTAGTAGGCCGTGGAGCGATGACTCAGGATGGCCTGAAGAGTGAGATTCCGCGCGCCCGCGCCACAGATCTCACTCGGGCGCTGGATATCGATTAGCTACGAGTTTTGGTCTTTCAGTGAATTTCTCTCATCTCTGACAGAAACAAGGTGTTCTACGAAGAGAGCATCTGCAGGGGCAAGTGGAAGCAGGACAAGTGTGTCTAGGCCAAACCAGCCCATCTCCGAATGTTCACTCAGTTCTGGAATGCCCTGCACGGCAACTTTGACAAACTCGATAATGAACGGAGCCCCTTCGTCATCGGCAGAGAACAGGGTTTCCTCAACCGAGACCACTTCCAGGCGAAGTTCTTCTGAGAGTTCCCGGCGGATACCCTCATCTTTGGATTCATCGGGCTTAAGCTTACCGCCTGGAAACTCCCATCGCCTACCGTGGCGCTTATGATCCGGTCGGCGGGCGACTAGGTAACGATCGTCTCGTGAGATTACTGCAGCTACGACAGGTATTTTTTCATCAGACATCAGTAATCAGCACTCCAGTTAACAGGAGTGGCACAGGGTTCAAACTGAAAACCTTATACACGTGCACTGTTAACGGGCTCAGCCGGGACAGTGAGAAATAGCAGAACTGTTGCTGCTAGAGCTGTCACTGCACCTAACCAGAAAGGTGCTGCAGCACCGAAGCCGCTCCACGCACCTAGCCCCTGCCAGAGCACACCGGCCAGGACTGACGCTGGAAGGCTGACGAGTCCCACGACGGCAGCGTATGCACCGTACGCGGTCCCTCTCAGTTCTTCGGGAACGAGATCAGCCACGAGCGCTTTTGCCGCACCCGCAACTAGTCCGTGGTATACGCCGTAGATCATATAGAGTAGGGTCACCTGGGTTGAGGAATTCACGAGAGCGAATCCCAGGTATACCAGTGCATATATACACCATCCTCCACAAACTACCCACTTCCGGGGAACCCGATCAGCGAGAAATCCAGCCGGGGTGGATACCAGGGTGTAGACCACGTTGAATGCAAGCAGCATCCAGAGTAATCCAACAACGCTGACTCCTCTCTCCTGAGCTCTGAGTACCAGGAAAGCATCAGCTGAGTTGCCAATTTCAAACAGTACTGAACATGCGGCGAAGGCAGTGAATCCCCGACCCAGGCCTCGCAGCCCCATCCCAGGCGTTCCCTTAGTTGATGTGCTAGTAGGGATAGGGAGATCACGTGCACCTACTGCGAGCAGTACAACACCCAGAAATGCCGGAATTAGGCTCCATAAGACGAGTTTCCGAAATGTCGCTTCTTGAAGCAGAACCCCTGCACCCTGGCTTTGCTGCACGATCCAAAGAGTTAACAGGAGGCCGATCACGGCTCCTCCCGTGTCAGCTGCCCGGTGTAGCCCAAATGCTAACCCCCGCCGCTCGGCTGGTGTCGAGTCCGCCAGAAGTGCATCTCGAGGTGCGGTGCGGACACCTTTGCCAACACGGTCTGCCCATCGTATCGCCAAGACATGCGGCCAACTTGAGGCGATGTAATAGAATGGTTTTGCTAGAGCCGCGATCGCGTAGCCTAGTACTGCCAAAGGCTTACGTGTGCGGATACGATCTGAGAGCCATCCAGAGTAAAGCTTCAGCACACTAGCAGTCGTCTCGGCGATCCCCTCAATGATTCCGACGGCCCAGAACCGCACACCGAGAACATTCGCTAGAAAGAGTGGAAGGACGTTGAGGAGCATCTCGCTCGACACGTCTGTGAGGAAGCTAGTACCGCTCGCTACCCAAACATTTCGGTGCAGCTTTCCCTTGGCCTTCAGGGAATGATTCATTGCAGATTGATGCTGATCCCAACCGCGATGGCAACGCCTCCCAAGGCTATAAGTCCCAGATAGAGTGGGACCGTGAACTTGATCCAATCTTCATAGCGCACACCGCCAGCCGCGAGAATCGCCATGAGTGCGCCGTTTGTAGGTGTAACCAGGTCACACAGCCCCGCCCCGTACTGGTACGCGAGAACAGTGACTTGGCGAGAAATTTCCAGGAGGTCAGAAAGAGGAATGAGCACAGGCATCGTCAGAACGGCCTGTGAACTCACGCTCGGTATAGGTACATGGATCGCTGCCTGTGCCACGACCATTCCAAGTGCTGATGCAAGGGACGGAAGGCTCTCTAGTGGCTGGAACATCCCATACACGATTGTGTCAATGATCCGGCCATCGAGAAGCACAACATAAATCGTTCTAGCAAATCCGATCAGGAGCGCAGCATAGGCCATCTGGCGGAATCCATTTACATAGGCCTGGGCGATACGACTTGGTCCCATTCCGGAAACAGCGCCCGCGAGCACACCCATGATGAAGAAAGCACCGGACATGTGATTGAATCCGATTCTGGCCAAAAATCCCATCAATGCGAATGTGCAAAGCAGCATCAACAGGATGACCCAGTCCTTCCACCCTAACGAATCCTCTGGATCTTCAGCTCTGCCAATCTCGGGTGCGACACGGGTCCGGATAGCATATCTCATCGTCATCCCAATCCAGAACACTAAAGCTATTAGGAGGAATACGACTCTAAAGAACCAGCCTGACGCAGCTGCCACACCAGCTGCGTCTTGGGCGATCAAGACTTGGAATGGATTGATCGGACTGAAGGCAGATCCTACAAAAGCCGCGCCGGCACTTATCGCCATAGCAACCAGGGGGGTAAACCCCAGTCGGGAGGTTACGATCAAGACGACAGGGATCAGGGGGATGATCTCCTCCTGCATGTTCTGAACGACT
Source organism: Gemmatimonadales bacterium UBA1120 (assembly GCA_002313925.1). Classification (GTDB taxonomy): domain Bacteria; phylum Gemmatimonadota; class Gemmatimonadetes; order Longimicrobiales; family Gaopeijiaceae; genus UBA1142. The sequence goes on along the minus strand of DCAZ01000063.1, from coordinate 18,875 downwards.
CCACCTGTAGCAAAGAAGAGCGAAATGGCGGCAATGATGAGCAGGTCTCTTCCCTTGAGTGCGTGGACAAGAGATGAGATTCCTCGCCTGAGGGCTCCGGTTTCGTCAACTACCGTTAATGCACCCCCGATCAAGAATACAAGGAAAATCACGCCACCGGCGTCTACCATTCCACGTGGGAGTGCCACCATCGCAAGAAACAAGTTGACCGGTGTCTGTTCCACTTGTTCGTACGTTCCAGCGACTACAGCAATTTTTCCGGTTTCTTCATCTATGCTCCGCTCAAACTCACCTGCCGGTAACACATAGCTCGCCATGGAGGCGAGGAGGATACATCCGGTCAGCAGGACGAGTGGATGGGGGACACGGAAACGGTGTTGGATGTCGGTCATCGTGCGCACTGGATTAGAAGTTTAAAAGTGTAGCTTGAATCAACTTGGTGGAAACGATCCCCAGCTTGGGGATACCGGGCGCTATTCGCTAGCGGAGCGAGACGAGTGCGCGTCAGGAGGGCACTTGTCTATCTGCGGAAGATCGAGAGATCCATAAGGCCATCAACAGCAGCAGGGGAAGTGCGCTAAATAGTACTATGCGCCACCCGAGTGGGGATGGCCCTGCATCGACGCTGAGATCCGCTGTATAGACCAGGTCACTCAGTGGTGAGTTATCGCCGTTCCCTGAGTTTGCGGCCACATGGAACACGACACTGTTCCCGGTGGAAGGAGCAATCCACTGCATGGACCAAGAGGTTGAGTCGGGCGCTGACATACTTGACCCCTGGCGAGTCTGATGGGCGTACTGCACACCTTTAGTGCTTATGCTGATTGAGACCCGGTCGTCAATTGGATGAATTTCACCGGCATTAAGTCCTTCCTCTCCTCCAGTTCCATAACGGACTGCGAGTTGGAAGCCAGCCAGGTCGGTTTCTTCAGCCTCAAGGAGCACAGTCAAGAGATAGCGCTCACCTTGAACGTATTCATTTGGGAGGCCCTCAATTGTGAGGCGCCCCCCGAACGCATTGAGATCACTACCTTCGTGACAAGTGATGCAAGTGGGTTCTCCGAATCCTCCTGTGTGACCCAGTGGTGGCCCTTCAGGATTGAAAGCAGAAATGGCCGCCACCCCTGTGAGTGCGAGGGTGGCGGCCATTGCCGTAGATGTAATGCCCATCAATGGGAGACGGCTCGCCTCCGCGGTGGAAGCTTGGCCACTCCAACCGTATTGGTATCAGCACCAAACCATACGGAGTTGGTTTCGGCGTCAAAGTACATGTGGCGGATCGTGCCGCCTCCGCTTTCAACAACAGTCTGGCTGAAGAACTTGCCGGTCATAGGGTCGAAGCCCACAAAATTATTCGGTTCGATACCGGTCTCGACGATCCAGATGCGGTCTGAATCATCAACGGCCATACCGTATGGCCGCGAGTCAGCTCCATTCGGGAATTCGAACTCGGTCACTTCGCCCGTTTCGGGATCAAGGCGTCCCAGCGAGCCGCGAGTCCAGTCTCCATACCAGATGATATCATCGGAGGTGATCCCGATTCGTCGGGGGCGTGCATTTTCCGGTAGTTCATAGGTCTTTAACTCAAACGTCTCTGGATCCACTGTTCCAATGTGATTCGTGTTGAAGAGTGCGATCCAAGGACGATCTTGCGAGTCGATCACGATACCGTAAGGACGGCTGGAATTACCACGGCGAGACCCCTCGACCTGCAAGGATTCCAAGAGACGAATTTCACCGGTCTCCCTAGAAAATTTACCTATATAGTTCGCTTGCTGGGCGGTGAACCAAATATCGCCCTGAGAGTCAAAGATGAGCGTGTGGGGATCACGCACTGCCTCGTTGGGCATCCTGTATTTGGTGATATCACCGGTATTTGGATTGAGCATGCCGATGTGTGTAGCACGATTCCCCGAATACCAGACCATTCCGTCGTCATCGACGACTAGGTTGTGTGGTCCTGCCCCTTCTTCGAGGTCGTATTTCTTGAACTCACCTGTCTCGGGATTGAGCACCGAAACGTAGTCAGCTGTCTGACCGACAAACCATACTTGCCCGTCAGGGCCTACCATGGGGTCCCGAGGCCGTGAGGCTTCGTACGGTACCATCCATTCTGTCAGCTCAGGGTCAGTATTGGTTTGGGCTATCCCGGGCTGCGCGGGCAGAGCCAATGCCATTAAGGGTGCGAGAATCAGCATCGGAGAAGCACGCATACTTGCCTCCATCAAGAGGGTACGACCAGGGGGCGTGAGCACCGGTTCCTGGACCACAATCCACGCTGACAAGGTGGGTTGTCTCTATAAATCACGCGAGTCCTTGTGTCAGTTACGGGTTTGAACTGATATATGAAACGTTGACGCCTCGCCCGTAGAAACGTGTGGCGATAGCTTGGCCTCGTTTCTCAGGCCCTCCCAGGATCTATTTACAAAGCCATTTTTGGGTCTTCGGTTCCTCCTTAAGAGCTCTGTGATGAGTAAGTACGACCAAGATATGGAGCCCCGCGGGGCGAACCATGTGGCGCTTACACCTCTGTCATTCTTGCAGCGGACCGCCAGCGTGTATCCTGACCGGGCTGCTATCCGTTACGTCGGCACTGAGCAAACTTGGGCAGAGACCTTCCAGCGCTGCTGTTGTTTAGCTGATGCACTAAGACGGCGGGGGGTAGGAAGGGATGATACGGTTGCTGTGCTTTGCCCTAACACACCCGCAGCGGTTGAACTTTCGTTTGCCGTTCCAATGGCCGGTGCGGTCCTGAATATGATTAACACCAGACTCGATGCGGAGATGGTTGGTTTCATTCTGGATCACGGAGAAGCCTCGGTGTTCATGGTCGACCAGGGTCTGGCTGAGGTGGGTGAAGGCGCTTTGCGCTTTGCGACAATCGATCCACTTGTCATCGATATTGAGGACCCCACCCAAGCTAAAGGTTCCTCAATTGGGGAGGTGACCTATGAGGCCTTGGTTGAGGAAGGCTCAATCGATGCAAGCTGGTCTTTTCCGCCTGATGAGTGGGACGCGATCGCGCTCAATTACACGTCCGGAACAACAGGGAATCCGAAGGGAGTTGTCTACCATCACCGAGGAGCATATCTAAACGCACTCGGAAATGCCCTGGAGTGGTCCCTACCACAAAACCCTACATACCTCTGGACACTCCCGCTCTTCCACTGCAACGGATGGTGTTTTCCTTGGACCGTGGCTGCGGTCGCTGGTACAAATGTCTGTACCCGAGGAGTCGACCCTGCTGAAATCATCGATCTGATCGCGACAGAGGATATCACACATATGTGTGGTGCCCCGATCGTTGTGAATATGGTCACGACTGAAGCAGAGCGGCGTGGCGAGCGCCTTCCACACTTGGTTCGCATGATGACAGCAGGAGCGGCTCCTCCAGCTGCTGTGCTTGACCGAGCAGGCCGGATCGGGCTTGAGGTTACACATGTATATGGACTGACGGAGTGCTACGGACCGAACACTGTATGTGCCTGGCATCCAGAGTGGGATGAATTGCCCACAGAGGATCAAGCGGTACTCAAGGCCCGGCAGGGTGTGCCGTATGTGGTTCAGGAAGAACTGGCGGTACTGGACCCGGAGACCATGGAGCCCGTTCCAGCAGATGGAGAAACGATTGGTGAGATCATGATGCGTGGGAACGTGCTTATGAAAGGGTATTTGAAGAACCCGACTGCAACGTCTGAGGCATTCGCCGGGGGGTACTTTCACACAGGTGACTTAGCAGTACTTCATCCGGACGGGTATGCGGAGATCCGTGACAGGTCCAAAGATATCATCATTTCAGGGGGCGAGAATATCTCCTCGATTGAAGTTGAGGGTGTTCTCTACAGGCATCCGGCGATCTCGGCGGCGGCTGTTGTCGCAAGGCCGGATGATCACTGGGGAGAGACACCGTGTGCGTTCGTTGAACTCCGTGAAGGATCCGATACAACCGAGCTGGAGATCATCGATTTTTGCCGAGATCATATGGCACACTTCAAGGCTCCCAAGACTGTGGTTTTTGAGGAATTGCCAAAGACATCAACTGGCAAAATCCAGAAGTTTGTGCTCAGGGAACGCGCTCGAGATTTGAGCGACTAGAAGCTTCGGGCTTTCTCCAAGACTCTATCGGAGGATGCTTACAGGATCGTTCGCCGACCCAGCTGGAGTCAGGAACAGGAATAAGGAGTATCCGCAGGTTGGCCCCTGTGATCCGAGCGCCGCGCTTGTTGCCAGAGCCTGCTGAGCGAAACTAGTACCATTCATACCCAGGATACTTCCCGCCCCCGCGAGATTACCGGCCACTCCAATCTCGATCGGACCTACTTTCTGAAGTGTGCGAGATGGGGTGCCATTCGCAATCGGTAGGATTTGGCCGAGCCCCAATGGGACAGCTAGACAGGATCCATAGGGTGCTGGGTTGAGCCCCTGAAAGAGGCTCCGTGACATTGAGTGGGGCTGTGACCGTGACCCAAAGCCAGTCCAGAAGTCGAGTGTGGGTGCGTGCTGATACCCACTAGACATCTGCCCACCACGATCAGAACGACTCCAACTTCCAAAGGGGTTTTCGGCTCGGTCTCTATCAACTCCGAGCAGACCCAGGCCAGCGTTGACGGCATGAGCACAGCCTGTCATTCCAAGCAGGAATGCGAGTGAAAGGGCAATGCCTCTGAGTCGTGATTGCTCTTTCATACTTCAACTCCAGGTCTTGGACGCATCTGGGTCCGACTCCCATAAGATACGATGCAGTTCAGGTTTCGTCATCCAATTTCTTATCGTGAGCACCTTCACTCGCCTCCGTATTCTTCGCGCAGTGTGACTTTACGCACCTTGCCCGTCGCACCCATCGGTAGCTCATCCACGAAGATTACATCGTCCGGCAGTTGCCACTTTGCGAGTGTTGCTGAGAGGTACGCGAGCACTGACTCTTTGGTTGGCGAACTGTCCGGGGTCGGCACTGCGATCATGAGTGGACGTTCACCCCACTTTTCGTGCGGGATACCAATGACTGCGGCCATGACGATGTCGGGGTGTCCCATCGCTGTATTCTCTACATCAATAGAACTGATCCACTCGCCTCCTGATTTGATTAGGTCTTTGGTGCGGTCGGTGATTTGGATGTAAGACTGGCTATCGATAGTTGCGACATCTCCCGTGGGAAACCAACCGTCAGGGGTGAGTCTTGATTCTTCCTCCTTGAAGTATCCATCAACCACCCAAGACCCTCGAACTTGCAACTCTCCGAACATGATTCCATCATGGGGAAGTGGTTTTCCATCGTCGTCCACGATTCGAATCTGCACGCCGAACGGCGGTCTACCTTGCTTAGTCTGGAAGTGTGAATACTCCTCGACAGACTGGGCTCGGTGGGTTGGCAGAAGGGTGTTGACCGAACCGAGTGGGCTCATCTCAGTCATGCCCCAGGCATGTCTAAACTCGATACCGAACTCACCCTCCATTGTCGCTATGAGTGCACGGGGAGGTGCGGCGCCTCCTACGACTACCATGTTCAGAGATTCCGGTTTTGAACCAGTATCCTTCCAGTATTGAACCAATGGGATGAACACTGAAGGGACTCCCGCACAGTACGTTACATCTTCTTGGGACATCAGGTCGGAAAGTGCATCAGGATCATATCGTGGGCCGGGAAAAACTATTTTTGATCCTGTTGCTGCTGCTGCGTATGGAATTCCCCAAGCGCACGCGTGAAACATTGGCACGATAGGGAGTACTGTACTGGCTGCTTTTAGGTCGAACACATCTGGCATGCAGATCCCGAACGCGTGCAACACTGTAGACCGATTACTGTACAGTGCTCCCTTCGGGTTCCCAGTCGTGCCGGAGGTATAGCAAAGTGCAGCGGCAGCTTGCTCATCAAGATGAGGCCAATCGAAATCAATATCACCATCGATGATAAAGTCCTCGTAGGAGACCGCGTTACCCAAGGAGGTTTTCGGCATGTGTTCAGAATCCGTGAGCACAACAACGGTTTCCACGTTAGGGATTTGTTCCGCCACGGCTTCCACCAGTGGAACGAAGGTTAGGTCTACAAACAGAACGCGATCCTCCGCGTGATTGACGATGTAGACCAGCTGAGTGGGATGCAGCCTCGGGTTTAGTGTGTGGCATACTCCACCGATACCAGACACGCCGTAATAGACCTCAAGATGGCGGTGTGTATTCCAGGCCAAGGTACCTAAACGGTCACCTTCTCTGATTCCCTGAGCCACCAGCGCGCTCCCTAATCTTCTGGCACGCGCACGGGCGTCACTCCAGGTGTACCGGTGGATTGGTCCTTCTACAGTGCGGGTGACAATCTCTTGGTCGGGGTAAACGTCTCCGGCATGCTCGATAAGTGATGAAACGAGTAGGGGGACCTCCATCATACGGCCGCGCATGGCTTGTCTCCTCATGTGCCGCGGTATAGAACCGGAAGCGAAGCTACCCCTCTGTCCGATCCTCTGGCAATCCAAGAAATAGATCTCTTTCTATGATTGCAGGGTGGTTAGATGTGTCGAGTTCCGGCCAGCACCAGTAGGATCGGTCGTGTATTGTTGAACGCGGAACTGGTTCGAAGGATGGAGATTGCAAAAGGATGAGTGTGCGGTGGCTCATGAGTAGAGGGAGGGTTTCGAGTTGCATCTTTGTGCTTACGGTTTCCCTGGGCACCTATGCGTGCTCGTCACCTACAGGCTTCGGAGGGCCTCTCGACTCGACATGGTCTCAATGGCCCACTCCGGAAGATGCCGGCTTTAATCGAACTGCTCTCGAGATGCTTCCAGAGTACCTCTCCACACTCAATACGACAGGCCTCATGGTGGTTGTCGATGGAAAGGTGCTGCTGCACTACGGGGACCTGGAGGAGCTTTCATATGTAGCGTCGGTTCGTAAGAGCATTCTCGCGATGATCTACGGGCCTTACGTCGCTGACGGTACCATTGACCTAGACCAGACGTTGGAAGAACTGGGGATGGATGACCATGGGGGCCTCCTGGAAATCGAGCGACGGGCGACAGTGCGGCATCTTCTCACAGCAAGGTCGGGCGTTTATCACGAGGCTTCGAATAGTGGAGATGATTCTGATTCTGCACCCGTGAGAGGGTCCCAAGATCCTGGTTCCTATTTCCTCTACAACAATTGGGATTTCAATGCAGCTGGGGCTGTGTTTGAGTTGATGACCGGTGGAGAGATTTTTGACGCTCTAATGACGGATCTTGCAGAGCCTCTGGGGTTTGAAGACTTCCAGCGCTCAAGACAAGAAAAGAGTGGAAATCTCAATCGGTCCATCTACCCTGCCTATCACATGTGGCTCTCAACCCGCGATATGGCTCGGGTAGGCCAACTGATGCTGCAAAAGGGCATTTGGGACGGCCGCCGGCTGATTCCAGAAAGTTGGGTGCGTGAGGTTACGTCCTTGGTAACCCATCGAGAGCAGATGAACCCAACATCCAGGCGCTCCGGTGCATTCGGTTACGGCTATATGTGGTGGATTTGGGATAGCCCTTCGGTTTCGCCTCTCTACTCTAGAGCCTATACGGCAAAAGGAGCCTACGGTCAGTACATCACTGTCTTGCCTGCACTCGCGATGGTAGTAGCACACAAGACTGCTGTTGGGGATGGTCGCGGATATAGCTCCACGTCCTGGTCCGGATACCAGGGAGTCCTCAATCGTCTACTTGCAGCGAAGTGTCAAGCGAGTTGTAACTAGGGAGTTACTGATGTAGCTGAGGAAAGGTGGACTGTGTCCTCCTAGGGCGATCTCCCATCATTCCTTAGGTTGCCCAGCATGAGTCAACAGAACTTACTGTTAGAGGAATTGACCTTCCCCGAGGTCACGCGCGCATTGCAAGACGGCTACACAACTATTGTAGTTGCGGTTGGTGCGGTTGAGCAGCATGGTCCCCACTTGCCTTTGTTGGTTGATGCAGTTCGTGGCGACCGGCTAGCATTGGAGGTTGCTCTACGACTGGGTGATGCTCTTGTTGCACCCACCATCCGCGTGGGTTGTTCGGAACATCATATGGCCTTCCCAGGAACACTTTCGATACGACAACAGACGTTAGAGGCGTTGTGTACAGACTATGCTGTGAGTCTCTCTCGTCATGGATTTCAGCGTGTGTGTTTTGTGCCTTCGCATGGTGGCAACTTCGCCCCTCTTGCGGACATGTTAGAGAATCTTCGTTTGGCGGTGGAGCCAGATTGCGAAGTTGATGCCTACACAGATCTGGTTGGCTTCATGCAATGCTGGAAGAGTGCAGTTGCATCTGAGGCACCCGAATTTGTCACTCGCGTAGGTGGACATGCGGACATTGCAGAGAGTTCAGAAATGCTCTGTATCAGGCCAGATCTGGTGCGTGAAGATCTTGCAGAAAAGGGCTACCTGGCAGACTTCGATGACGCTTTATCTGAGCGGATTTTCAGAGATGGCTTTCGTGCGGTTACTCCGAACGGTGTCCTAGGGGACGCCCAGGGTATGAGTCTTGAGATAGGGGAACGCTGTATTGAATATGCAGCTGACGGTATGGCGGCTGCGCTCCGGAAGTAGCATCAACCGCTAAGAATTCTTGGCCTTAGGGCTACTCTTCGGTACTCATCCGTCCCTAGAGCCGATCAACCAGATCCCATAAGGGGATCGGTCACCCCCAGGACGTGAATTGCCAAAAGTCCTAGGACACCCAAGACGAGTAGATAGTAGATCGTAGGGAGAATTGTCTTCCGTAACGTGTCACCTTCTTTGCCAAGAAGGCCTACGGTTGCAGATGCGGCGACGACGTTGTGGATGGCGATCATATTCCCTGCGGCCGCACCCACCGCCTGGAGCGAAACGATCATGACAGTCGACATGGTTAGGCGCTCAGCGACACCGTACTGGAAAGCTGCAAACGTAAGGTTGCTGACCGTGTTCGAGCCGGCGATGAAGGCGCCCAATGCTCCGGTTATCCCGGCGAAGAAAGGCCATACCTGTCCGACGTTCTGCGCCACCCACTCAGCCATGGCGAGTGGCATCGACGCGATACCTGCACCGTTCACGTCCGAGTTGATATAGACGCGTACCATAGGAACAGTGAATACCAGCACTATGCCGGCGCCCATTAAGACCTTGGTAGACGACTTCATAGCTTCGGTCAGCTCCGATATCTCCATTCGATGCAGAACCGCCGTAATGGCCACGACGACCAGCAATACAAAGCCTGGTAGATATAGTGGCGTGGTGGAAGCGGTGATCCCGGACCCGAGAATATCGGACCATGTGATGGCGACCGACTGGAGCCATCCGCGAACTGGCACCAGGATCTCCGTGCCTGGTATCGTTTCAAGCCTCGTGATTACGAGGATCGCACCGAGAAGGGCATAGGGTGTCCAGGCCATCGCGGTAGAGATTCCCCGTCCCTCTGGCACGTCAGCGAGTTCTTCCTCCAAACCACTGATCCAGGACTGATCCCAGGTCTTGCGCTCAGGGAAGTCCCATGTGTCGTCAGGAAGGAGCCATCCTTGGCGCGCTACCCAAACGACGATAATGAGGCCCACCGGCGCTCCGAGGAGGGATGGGAATTCGGGTCCAAGGAAAGTCCCAAAAAGGATGTATGGGATCGCGAAGGCGAGTCCTCCAAAGATCGTGAACGGCAGGATGGAAAGCCCTTCAGTCCATGACTTATTCGCGCCAAAGAAGCGCGTCGTCATGATGACCATCCATGTGGGAATAAGGAAGCCAGCGATAGCATGGAGTATGACGACCTTCGCGGTCACGAGGCGAAGAAAGTCATTCATCGTGAGACCGGCAGCAGTCAGGTCAGCCATGAATGCCTCGCCACCGAGACCGTTCTGAACGCCTACGAGGATGGGTGTTCCGACAGCCCCAAATGTGACGGCCATGCTCTGGATCATCATGCCGAGCATCACCGAAGTCGCTGCGGGAAATCCGAGTGCGACCAGGAGTGGGGCAGCCACGGCAGCCGGAGTGCCGAAGCCCGCCGCACCTTCGATGAAAGATCCAAAGAGCCAAGCTACAATCACGATCTGGACACGGCGATCATCACTCACGCCATGGAAGGAGCGTTTGATAGCGGCGACCCCCCCGGAGCGCTCAAGTGTGTGTAGCAGCAGGATTGCACCGAAGATGATGAACAGCAGATCGAAGCTGATGAAGAGCCCTTCGATCGAAGCCGCTGCCACCCGAGAAGGGGTCATCTGCCACGCTATGAATCCTACGGCGACGGCAGCAACGTAGGCAGCAGGCATGGCGTGTTTGGCAGCGATACGGAAGCCGATCAGCAGCCCCCCCCCGAGTGCGATTGGGAAGAGAGCGAGTGCGGCTTGTATACCCAAGTTCATGAGTTCCCCAGTGTTCGTTTTGCGACGCCGACCTGTGCCCGACGCTCAGACCGGATATGTCCGTAATCTAGAACGGTACAGCTAACGCACTGCAGAGGAACTTCATTAGTGGTGTACCGGTCTTGAATATTCTTGCAAGCTCCTGTGGAAGTGCTGTATCGGTCAAGAAAGACTGCGAAACATCTTTTGCTGCGATGTAATCCTTCCACTTCAGTTCCTCGATCAATTCGTGATTTGGCTCAAAGCCCTTGGGCGGACGTTTAAGACGATCCCCTGATAGTTTGAATGCATCTGCAAATTTTTTGTTTTGCGACGCCTTCTTCCATGAGCGGGGGTCTGCAACGATATGCTCCCGGATCGCACGGAGCGACGCTGGATCGGGATGCCATACACCGAGCGCCACGAAAATAGACCCTGGCTCTATGTGCAGATAATATCCGGGGGCATGGACATCCTTTGATGCATCGTGTCTGAACTGGATGCCCGTCCAGGTCTTGTAAGGGCTCTTGTCTCTAGAGAAACGTGCATCCCGATAGATCCGGAATAGAGACCGGGGTGTAGCCATGAAATGCGGGCTAATGTTCTTGAGCTCTACTGCAAAGGCTTCGATGAAGCGAAGGGCGGGATCCTTCACCAGATCTTCGTACCTCGTCTTATTTGCTGAGAACCATTCGCGATTATTGTGCTCAGCCAGTTCTGCCATAAAAGAGACCGTGTCCAGCGTGAAATATCTATCGGCCACGATTCTCACCCTCCACTCGGTTGATTTTCTCCTGAGAAAGGGAGGGGGCTTACCGCTGCAGACAAGTATGCTCGCGTGATACAGCACTTCACGGCATCTTTCCGGCGGACCCTCACGGAGACGCAGCCATGAAGCGAGCACTGATTGCACTGACTACGATTTCAGCGCTGGTCATCCCCCTCGGTGCCCAGGAACCAGTAGATCTGGCGATGATCGAGCGGATTAAGGATGAAGGTCTAGAACGATCAGAGGTAATGGAGCATTTCAACTATCTGACAAATGTAATTGGGCCTCGTCTTTCGGCGACGCCGGCGTACAAGCGAGCAGCAGATTGGGGCGTAATAAAATTCAAGGAATGGGGGCTCGAAAATGCTCATTTAGAGTCATGGGACTTCGGTCGTGGCTGGACACTTGAAGGGCTCACGCTTGAAATGAGGAGTCCGCGATACTTCCCGCTTTTCGGGTACCCTGAAGCTTGGACACCCAGTACCGATGGGATTGTGGAGGGGCTTCCCGTGTATATCGGGGATTGGACAACAGATAATTTACGCACTCACGGGTCAGAGTTACGTGGTAAAGCCGTGCTTATCGCACAGCCACAGGAAGGATTCATAGAGGAGGATAGGCTTCAGCCCGCTGACTATGAGGAGCAGGTGCGGATTGGTGCGCCTCGGTTCCTGCCAACTCAGACTCCAGCGGACAGAGGTACGCTCGCACAGCTTCTCCACGATATCGGGGTCGGCGCAGTGCTTCGACCCAACCAGGGACAACATGGGACAATTTTTGTGCTTGGTCGGGATAACCCAGAGACTGCTTCCCCAACGGTGATCCTAGCTTCTGAACACTACAATATGATTGTTCGCATGATTGAGGCTGGAGAGTCAGTCAGCCTGAGGATTGCAATCGAAGGCCAATTCCACGAGGACGACACCAGGGGTTATAACGTTCTCGCTGAGATTCCAGGTGCTGATCCAGAGATCGGGGACGAAGTTGTTATGGTCGGAGCGCACTTGGATTCTTGGCACTCCGCTACGGGCGCTTCAGATAATGCCGACGCAGTGGCTTCGGTTATGGAAGCGATGCGAATTTTGGAAGACCTAGGGGTAGAGCCGAGGCGAACGATACGTGTGGCACTTTGGGGTTCTGAGGAGCAGGGTCTGCACGGTTCTCGGGAGTATGTCGCGAGGCATCTGGGCGAAGACAACCCTAATAACCGTCAGAACCTCTCTGTCTACTTCAACCATGACCCTGGGACGGGTGCGATCTATGGTTGGTACATGGAGCAGAACGCAGCAGCTAAAGCGGTCTTTGATGCCTGGCTTGAACCTTTGAATGATATCGGAGCCCGTAAGAACCTGATGGACAATATCGGTAGTACGGATCATCTGTCATTCACACGTGCGGGCCTTCCGGGCTTCAACTCACTACAGGATTATCGGGACTACGACGTAAGAACGCACCACACGAATGCGGACTTTTACGAGAGACTGAGTGAGGAGGATTTAGCTCAGGCTGCCGTGGTGTTGGCGACGTTCCTATACCATGCTGCGATGCGTGATGAGAAAGTGCCGAGGGCTCCGATCAGCTGATCCGGATAGCTTTAGGGATAAAGCCTCTCGCTTTCCCATCCGTTTGAAGATCGCTTGAAGACTATCCGGTCATGCAGCCGGTCTACCCGTCCTTGCCAGAATTCAATTTGATCTGGCTCGAGGCGGTAGCCCCCCCAAAACATAGGTAGTGGAACATTATCACCAGAGAACTTCTCACTATAATCTCGGACTCGGGCTTCTAGTTCTGCTCGGTCAGAAAGATTCTTGCTCTGCTTTGAAGCCCACGAGCCTATCTGGCTTGCCCGCGAGCGCGTTACAAAATAATCTCTACTCTCGTCTTCCGAGACTCTTTCGACTTTACCTGATATACGGACTTGCCTTTGTAAGATTGGCCAGTGAAAGCAGAGGGCTGCGTGGGGGTTTTGGTCCATTTCAGAGGCTTTTTGACTTCCATAATTGGTATAGAACGCAAACCCGTGGAGGTCGACATCCTTTAAGAGGACCATCCTGACTGAGGGGCTCCCATCCGGGGTGGCTGTCGCAAGTGACATTGCCTCTGGAAGTAGGATCCCCGACTTCTTGGCTTCTTCAAACCAGACCCGGAAGAGGTTGATAGGGTCCTTGTCTTCAGTAGCGTCAGGAAGCCCACCGGTAACCCCTCTTCCGAGGGTAAGGAGGGTCTTTATGGAAGAGATAAATGACATGAATAAAAGGTGTTCAGTCATGAATAATGCCACAAGGAGTGGTTGACTGACACCGATATCGGCCTACTTTTCTGCGATGACACTATCCCCCCCCAGGGGGGATGGGATAAATGCTTAGATCGTACTTATGGTATAAGGCAGGTCTGGATGACGGATGAGCGGAAGACGGACATCTTGCAGCGACTGAAGAGCGTAGAGGGTCATGTTCGGGGTATTGGACGCATGGTTGAGGAGGAAGCGTACTGTATTGATGTGGTCAATCAAATCTTGGCGATTCAAAGAGCTCTTAAGAAGGTGAGCAGTCGAATGCTCGATCAGCATCTACACCACTGTGTGACCAACGCGATTCAAGGAACGGGCAACTCGCAAAAGGAACAGATTCTCGGAGAACTAATTCAGGTTTTCGAGGCGAGTAGCAAAGCTTGAGGAGAAAATGTTGATGAAAAATCGAACGGTTCAGGTACCTAACATCAGCTGCGGGCATTGTGTGGCAGCTATTGAGAGAGAGGTTTCCGAGATCGAAGGCGTGTTATCGGTTGAAGGCAGGCACGACACCCGGGACGTTACGATTTCGTGGAATTCTGAGAAAACGAGTTGGCAAGAGATCGAGGGATTAATGAAGCAGATCAACTACCCACCAGCCGGTTAGCCTCAGGTTCAGCAAGGCGTTAATACATGAGACTGGTATGAAAGCCGACTCCTCCAGTACTCGACAACTCACGCTCCCGATCACTGGGATGACGTGCGCGAACTGCGCAGCCACGGTTGAGCGGGCATTGTGCCGGACCGAAGGGGTTGCTGGTGCCTCGGTGAACTACGCAACTGAGCGCGCCATAGTGGAATTGTCAGAAGGGGGGGCAACCCTTGAGGATTTGAGCATTGCAGTCGAGCGGGTGGGATATGGGGTTTTGCAGGCGGATCCGGATGAACTCCATGACGTTGAAGCAGCGGCTCGGCAAAGGGAGCTAGAAAACCAAACCAGAAAATTCTGGATAGGGGTAGGGTTCGCAGGTCCACTCTTCATACTCAGTATGGCTCGAGACTTTGGGTTCCTGGGTTCCTGGGCTTATGCACCTTGGGTGCACTGGTTGATGTTCGTTCTTGCGAGCCCGGTTCAGGTATACGTTGGCTGGGATTACTACGTGGGCGGCTGGAAGGCCCTCCGGGCCGGATCGGCGAATATGGATGTGCTCGTCGCCTTAGGATCCACAGTCGCCTACGTGTATTCGGTGGTCGTTGTTGTAATGCTCACTGCTGGAAGCACTTTGGCAGGTGAGCATGTTTACTTTGAAACCGCTGCACTCATCATCACTTTGATCAAACTCGGCAAGCTTCTGGAAGTCCGAGCTAAGGGAGAGACGAGTGAGGCAATAAGGGAGCTCATAGGACTTCAGCCAGATACAGCTCAGGTGGTTCGGCAGGGCGTTGAGTATGACATACCTATCTCAGATGTCGTCGTCGGTGACGTATTGCTTGTACGTCCCGGCGAGCGCATACCGGTAGATGGAGAGGTTGTCGACGGCCTGTCTTCCATTGATGAGAGCATGCTGACAGGGGAGAGCATGCCGGTTGAGAAGGGCCCGGGCGACGTCGTTGTGGGTGCAACTATCAATAAATCCGGGGCCTTTCACTTCAGAGCTACAAAAGTTGGGGCCGATACTGCGCTTGCTCAGGTCATTCGACTCGTGCAGGAAGTTCAAGGGAGCAAGGCTCCGATCCAACGGTTAGCAGATCAGGTTGCCGGTGTTTTTGTACCAATAGTAATCGTTGTCGCAGTTCTGACTTTTGTTATTTGGTGGGCTGTGGTTGGCGCCGATTTCTCTGTAGCTCTTGTGCGTTTGGTAGCAGTGCTTGTGATTGCCTGTCCCTGTGCTCTTGGTTTAGCCACCCCAACGGCAGTGATGGTTGGAACTGGTAGGGGGGCCCGTCTGGGAATCCTGTTTCGGAGTTCAGAGGCACTCCAACGCGCTAGACAGCTTGAAACAGTGGTATTTGATAAAACGGGAACATTAACCCGGGGCAAACCAGAGATCCGAACTGTCATAACTCTGGATGGTGATGAAGCGGAACTCCTGCGTTTTGCCGGATCTGCGGAATTGATGAGTGAACATCCCTTAGGTGAGGCCGTGCTCCGTGAGGCCCGAAGAAGGTCTTTGAACCTGACCAAACCCGACTCGTTTAGAGCAATTCCCGGTCAAGGGGTGCAGGCGATGATAGGGGGTGCAGAAGTCTTAGTTGGAAACCAAGTTCTTATGGAAAACCGAGATATCGACCTCGCGGCGCTCGAATCAGCGATGGAGAGTATCGTGGCTGGAGCGGATACCCCTTTGTGGGTTGTGATCGACGGTAAAGTAAAAGGAGTTCTGGGGGCTGCGGACATACTCAAGGAAGGATCAGCAGATGCGGTTCGGGATCTTAGGAGCCGAGGGCTAAATGTGATTATGCTAACTGGTGACCAAAACGCTACTGCCGAAGCAATCGCCTCGAGCATTGGTATCCATGAGGTCAGGGCAGAAGTTCTTCCTCATCAGAAGCGTGATGTCGTTGAGGAACTCCAGGTAGACCATGTTGTTGCGATGGTTGGTGATGGGATCAACGATGCTCCGGCCTTGGCTCAGGCAGATGTCGGCATCGCTATTGGTACTGGTACGGACGTGGCGATTGAAGCTGCCGACGTGACGTTGATGGGAGGAGATCCAAGATCCGTGGTTACTGCGCTCGCATTGAGTCGGGCAACCATGCGCACGATCGAGCAGAATCTATTCTGGGCTTTTTTCTATAATGTGGTGCTGATTCCGGTAGCAGCCGGTGCCCTCTACTCAGTAACTTTCTTGCCCATGATTTTGAGATCGCTACATCCAATTCTCGCTGCCCTGGCCATGGCACTCAGTTCGGTGACTGTGATTGGGAACAGCCTTAGACTGCGTCGGGCGGATCTCCGATGACACTTGGGGAATCAATTCTAGATATTCTTGCAGTCATTGAAAGCGCAAAGGCTCGGAATGGTCGCGAAACACTCCAGAACTATGTTGCCAAGATGTTGATAAGCGAGATAGAGAGGAGGCGGTTGAGGTCGCACTCGAGGTTATTGAATCAGTACCGGTATTTCTAGCGAGTGCTCGGCAACAAGCTGAGGATCGGGGCTTATCGTCGGTCGTGAACCCTCTGCTTGATTGTGCTGAGCGCTATTATCTACAGCCCTTCGATCTGATTCCAGAGATGACGCAGGGACTCCCGGGTCTTCTAGATGATTCTTATCTCGTTATCCGAATCTTACAAAACCTAGAAGATGGGCCGGAGCCCTCCCTGGACTGGGACCTGGACTATCCTGTGCGCTTCTTGGAGAGGCTCATAGGTAGATCGATCACGGATCGACTGGACCTGATCGCCTTTCAGGCGATGGAAGAACTGTCTCTTGACCGTGAACAGCTTTGGCTAAGGATCTCACACCCGGCGTGATATCCGAGTAAGTGAAACGGTCGCTGCTGCTCACCGAAGCAAGCGGCAGCGACCGTTTCGTTGATGCCCCTAGAATTAAGAAGCTTAGATCCAGCCTTTCTTACGGAAGCCCTTGATGGCTTCAGCCCAGCGGTCCATTTCATTTGGAAGACCAAATGAAAGCCGGTTGTAGTCGAGCATTGGCGGGAAATCACGACCTACCAACAACCCTTCATCGGCCATCCGGTCTCTGTATTCCCCAAGGTCACCCTTAATTCGGTGCATGATGAAGTTGGTATTTGTCGGAAGGTAGTCGAGTCCTAACCCATCTAAAGTTTGGTGCACGATTTCTTTGGACTCTGCGTTCATCGTGACTGCACGTTCGACCAAGTCTTTGTCCTTGAGCGATGCTATACCTGCTGCACCTGCAACAACGCTCGGGCTGTTTTGGACTGTGTGCTCATTCAGTCGTCTGGCGGTTGTCGGATGGGACACTGCATAACCCAACCGAAGTCCGGCCATCGCAAAGATTTTAGAGAATGTCCGGATCACGATGACGTTCGGCTTCTCTTCTATCCATTTCATTGCCGGCCAGAAAGAGTCATCCGAAGCATATTCGAGATACGCCTCATCCATCAGGAAGGTTGTCGTTTCAGGAGCTTCAGCGATCCATGCATCGATATCACGCGACGATGTGATTGTTCCCGTCGGGTTATTCGGATTACAAAAGTACACGACCGATGGACGGCGCATCGCAGATTCGCGCATGCGACCGATATCATGTTGCAAATCCTTGGTTAGCGGAATCGCTTCGACCTCGAAGGGCATGGTGTCCTGATAGTCTGAGATATCCTCAAACGTCGGCTGCGCTATGATCAACGGTGTGTTTGGTCCCTGGAACGCCTGCACTGCAATCTGAAGGATTTCAGTTGAGCCAAAGCCGAGCGTCAAGTTATCAACCTTAACGTCGAGGTAACTGGCCAATTCTTCCATGAGTGGCCCTCGATAACCATTAGGATATCGGTTGGCATCGACCAGGGATTCAATAACTGCTTCACGCGCGTCCGGTGATAGCCCCAGAGGGTTCTCATTTGAGCTGAGCCTGACCGTTCCATCGGCAAGTGTCTTGCCAGTCCGCCAGCCCGGCGTACGGTCCAGCATTGCTGCAAGGGTGCCGCCACCCCCGCTGACGCCCGCGATACTCGCGGCCAGCCCAGTAGTTACGAAACCTCGGCGATCCATATTTCCTCCTGAGTGAGCGTAGGCTGATGCAATCTTATTGCGACCGCGTTGGATTGAAAGGGTTCAAATCTTTTTAACATGCTCTTCAATCCTAATACAACGGGGGTTCCCTTCACCTGAGTAGTCGATTTCTAAACGTTGAACCTCACGTGCATGATGTCGCCATCAGAGACAAGATAGTTCTTGCCTTCCACCTGGAGTTTCCCGGCGTCCTTTACCGCTGCCTCGGAACCATAATCCATAAACACTTCATAGGGTGTCACTTCTGCTCGAATGAATCCGCGTTCCAAGTCAGAATGAATCTTTCCGGCTGCTCGGTGTGCATTCGTACCACGGCGGATCGTCCATGCCCGAACCTCATCCTCTCCTACCGTGAAGAAGGAAATGAGATCAAGCAGTTTGTAGGCCGATCTAATAAATCGTGATAATGCTGACTCTTTAAGGCCTAAATCAGCAAGAAACTCCTCTTGGTCTGCTAGCTCCATGCCGGCGATATCGGCCTCTATGCTGGCGCATAGAGTAAGCCCTGCAGCACCGAATTCCTTGATTCGAGCATCCAACGGTCCGGTAAGAGGATTAGCCGCGTGCTCTTCATCACGGTTTACCACAACGAGTAAGGGGCGATCGGAAAGGATCCCGTATCCCTTAATGAGCGACCGGTCTAGGTCTGCATCAGGGATAAGGCGGAGTGGGCGTTCTTCTTCAAGATTGGCTTGGGCGAGTTCGAATGTGGCAATCTCATGCGCATCTGCTCGTTCCTTACGAGCTCTGTCGAGACGCTTTTCAATAATTTCCAGATCTGCAAAGACACATTCTGTGTGGAAGGATTCCAAGTCTAAGAGTGGATCCGGTGCTCCTTCTAGCGCCGGATTG
>DCAZ01000012.1 GCA_002313925.1 Gemmatimonadales bacterium UBA1120 | reverse complement strand
CATCTTGAAACGAATCAACCCCTCCCGGTGACCTCAGAAGCACCCCGTAAACCCTCCGGTCGGATGGCTGAGCTCTCTTTCGAAATCAGAGAGCTCAGAGAGAGGCTGTATGACGGAGGTGGAAGTGGAGCTATAGAACATCAGCATGCCCAGGGCAAACTGACTGCCCGCGAAAGGCTGCATCTCCTCTTTGATGAGGACAAGCCAACTGTCGAACTGGGGTTGCTGATTGCGCATGATCTTTACGACGGCCAGGCGCCTGGAGCTGGCGTTGTCACTACTGTGGGTTGTGTCTCAGGGAGGGATGTGATCGTTGTTGCAAATGACGCAACGGTCAAAGCTGGGACATGGTGGCCTGAGACCATTACCAAGATTCTCAGGGCACAGGAAGTTGCGATGCGGTGTTGCATACCGATCATCTATCTTATTGACTCAGCGGGAGTGAACCTCCCATACCGGAATGGAGTTTTCCCAGGCCAGTACGGTGCAGCTCGGATCTTCTACTACAACTCAGTGATGCGCCGCTATCTCCGGATACCGCAGTTGGCGGCTGTCATGGGGCCTTGCCTCGGCGCTGGTGCATACCTTCCTGCACTATCGGACGTCATTCTCATGGTTGAAGGTACCTCATTTATGGGGTTTGGGGCCCCAGATCTAGCAAAAAGGATTACCGGCCAGATACTGGACACAGAAGAGTTAGGGGGTGCGAGAGCCCACACAGAAGTCAGTGCTGTGGCGCATTACGTAACGGAGAGTGATGAAGATTGTTTGGAGCGCCTAAGGAAGTTGGTTAGTGAGCTTCCTACTCAGGAATCTTCCATCAACCGAACTGCTACACCTCCCCAGAGACTTGCATACGAACTTTACGACCTAATACCTGATGACCACCGGCAGCCCTCTGATATGCAATCGATCCTTGAGTGCATTCTGGATGGAGAACCGCTCCAGGAGTTTCAGCCTGACCATGCCCAAGAGATCATATGTGGGACTGGTTCACTGTCCGGACACCCGATAGGAGTAATTGCGAACGCTCGTGGCACATTCAAGAGCTCCGATGAAGACTCTATTCGTTTTGGTGGCGTCATTTATGCGGCTAGTGCTCGTAAGGTGGCGTATTTTATTGAGACCATGAATCGGCAAGGAACCCCAATCTTGTTTGTGCAAGATGTTTCGGGTTTCATGGTTGGGGCTGAAGCAGAGCATTCGGGAATTATTCGAGCAAGTGCCGAACTTGTAGAGGCAATGGCTACGGCGAAGGTCCCCAAGATCGTCCTGACCCTTAACCACGCCTCGGGAGCGGGGTACTACGCCATGGGAGGGCAGGGATTCGATCCAGATTTCATTTTGTCACTACCCACCGGCCGTATGGGAGTTATGGAAGCCGAAAGTGCGGTAACAGAGATCTTTAGCACCCAACTTCAAGAAATCAGAGACAAGGGATTGGATCCTGGACCTGAATTGACCACTGAAATGGACCGGATTCGCGCTGAATACGAAGAGGAACTCGACGCGCGTTTTGCGGCGGCCCGAGGGTTCGTCGACGGTATCCTCTTACCCGAAGAACTACGTGAAGGTTTGGGTTTGCTTCTCCGAGCTTCAATGAATAATCCTGGTCCTCATATAGGGCCATTCCAACTCCAGGATGAGTAGCAGTGATTCAGGGTTCGACTATGACGAAGAGCTATTTGTCGCACGAGTTCATAACGACTAGGAGACGCACCTGTACCTCTTTTTAGACCGATCTGGAAGATTTCGTCGATTCCTAGAGTGGAGAATCCGGATCTTCATTGCTGGTACCTTCATTGCATTGGCAGGGATCTATTTTGATGAGCAGTGGATAACGGGATTAGCGATTATAGTCCTGATGGCAGGGTTTCTTATGCGGTTTCTGCCCTCAATTTACTCAAGAAAATCAGACCCGGCTTCTTCTGAGGATAACGCTACCGGATCTGAGAGAATCATCTAACCGGAGGGGATCTAAGATACCGTATATGAAGGATGCCGTGGCTGGAAAAATAACACTGGGGTGAATTTCCAATGCGGAATCTGATCGATTCTGCGTTAGTTTCTATGAAGAGAATTTGCGGTATCGTGGAGAGTCTGATTATCGGGCTTTTCGCTAATTTTATTAAAAGTTGCTGATAATTGCTTCACCTCATGCAGTTGATGGAGAGGATGAGGTAACAGAAACGAATTTGAAGTAAAAACTTGGAGTCGACCTGCTGCGGTAGAGTGCCGGTATCCGATGGGTGATTATGACCTTCGAATATTGACCTAACCGCGCCCGGCGCTCTGGATACTGGCTGGTGGCCTGATTCGTTGCCCAGAGGTCTGGGCAGGGGGTTTGGCACGCGGACAGTGCCGGTTCGGGTGAGGCAGGGCTGACTGAACAACGGAGAGAATATTGAGGAGAGAAATCCTCGTGAGTGCGATGCCCAATGAGTCTTGGGTGGCACTACTGGAAGACGACAAGCTAGTCGAGGTTATGCTGGAACGTCCCGACCAAGACCGGATCCTTGGGGACATATACTTGGGGCGTGTGGAAGCTGTGCTTCCTGGAATTCAGGCGGCATTTGTCGATATAGGCACCGAGAAAGCTGGTTTCTTACACGTTTCTGATCTGATACGTGATGAGGACCCTGAAGAAGAGAACGGAAAGGGTGATCGCAGGAGGCATTCTCGGACTAGAAAATATCCACCGATCCAGGATCACGTCCAAAAGGGTCAAACCCTCCTGGTCCAGGTAACCAAAGAGCCTATCAGTTCAAAGGGTCCAA
>DCAZ01000136.1:2844-5020 GCA_002313925.1 Gemmatimonadales bacterium UBA1120 | reverse complement strand
GAGCTCGGCTTTCCAAAATTCTCCCGCTTCCTTGTTCAAGCAACAGAGCACAGCATCATTTCTACGGATCGGACTGAGCGCGGAAATTTCGAAGTATCTCTTCCAGACTCTCATTCAAAGAGTGAGACAACTGCAGGGACTCAAGGGTCTTCAGCTGACGTTGA
This sequence comes from Gemmatimonadales bacterium UBA1120, assembly GCA_002313925.1. GTDB lineage: Bacteria > Gemmatimonadota > Gemmatimonadetes > Longimicrobiales > Gaopeijiaceae > UBA1142. The sequence goes on along the minus strand of DCAZ01000136.1, from coordinate 4,856 downwards.
GGTAACTGACCACACTTCTCTTGATGCGGGGGTCGTGGAACAACCAAATACATCAATCGTCGAAGTAGTTCCTTCAAGTTCGCCGGAGTCTGGCTTACGTCTGGGCCCGCGCCGTGGGTCAACTCGTCGACGTGGAGGGAAAGACCTGCCGCCGCTGTTCGAAGGTCAGGCTGCTGGAACATCTATACCGACGGGGTCCGACTCGGTAGCTGTTTCTGGTGAAGATTTTAGTGCATCAAGTATCGGATTACCGACGGATCCTCAGGCAATCGTGCGGTACCTGGCACATCGGTATAAAGGAGTGGGACAGAAGACAGCGGAGACTTTGGTCGAGAAGTTCGGACCAGCCCTTTTCCGTACGCTTCGTGATAACCCAGACAGTGTTGCGGCAGCCTTGCCTAGTAATCGAGGTGAGCAGGTGCTTGCAGCATGGAGAACCGATTACGCTCGCCGGACTTCTGGCAGCACGAACAAAGATGGAAACCGTGGCGGCCGGGGCCGCAGCTAATAACAACCTCTTGTTTGATACTGTGAGTGAACGCGGGATTAGATCGCTAGATACTCTGCCTAGAGAGCAGCCATGGCGTGACGAAAGCAGATGATTGGCCTTATCGGTTCTATCTTCACTGTACCCGAGGGGTGTTGAGACATCCTGTCAACTGTTAAGAGGGGACTCCCCGAATGATTGATCCCAGCTGGACGTCAGTTCTACCTCCTGTGCTCGCGATTGTGCTCGCGATTTGGACAAAGCAGGTCTATTTGTCGCTCGCTGGAGGCTTATGGCTCGCTTGGACAATGCTTTCAGAATGGAATCCTCTTTCGGGAATAGCTGCCTCGATCCAGGGAGCGGTTGATGTGCTGGGTAGTGATGCCCAAGTGATTCTATTCACCCTCGTCATCGGAGCTCTGATTGCGACAGTTGAGGCATCCGGTGGAGTGAGGGGCTTTGTGCGCTTCTTGGAAAGAAACAAGTGGGTCGATTCTGCTAAGAGATCTCAGTTACTCGCTTGGGCCACAGGGATGGTAATCTTCATCGAGTCGAATATCACAGTTTTGGTGGCTGGTTCGGTTGCACGTCCTCTTTTTGACCGGTATAAGAGTTCCCGTGAGAAGCTCGCGTACATTATCGACTCGACTTCTGCTCCGATCTGCATATTGATCCCGATGAACGCTTGGGGTGCCTACAACCTGGGTATCCTTGAGGGATTGGGCGTAGAGAATGCTTTGATGGTTTTCTTGAATTCAATACTCCTGAACTTCTATGCGATTGTGGCAGTTCTGATGGTCGTAGCTGTGATTTTATGGGGTATCGATATCGGACCCATGAGGAAGGCAGAAGAGCGCACGCTCCGTGGTGAACTTCTTTGGCCAGATTCCACACCGATGATCGACGAAGAGATACTATCTCCGACTCCCATCGAGAAGGTCGAGCCACACGCGCTCAATATGATAGTTCCTATAGCCGGCATGGTTCTATTCATGCCGCTGGGATTGTATATCACTGGGGGAGGGGACCTTTCGGCCGGATCCGGATCGACAAGTGTCTTATGGTCAGTTTTGTTCGCGTTGGGCCTCTCATGGATTATGCTTCTTATTCAGGGCGCATTTAGCACAGAAGAGCTAGTAAAAATCGGACTCAAGGGTGCTGGAGGACTTGTGCCACTTGCTCTCATTCTTCTGCTGGCGCTTGCCTTAGGAGATGTTGTCGATGTGCTGGGGACAGGTATCTATGTCGCGCAAGTCACGGCGGGTATCATGCCTAACTACATCTATTTGCCTCTCATTTTCTTGGTCTCAGGAGGTATAGCGTTTTCGACTGGAACAAGTTGGGGCACATTTGCGATCATGTTGCCGATCGCAGTACCAGCGGCGGCGACTCTTGGCCTTCCACTCGCACCTTTTGTGGCTGCTACGCTTTCTGGGGGTGTCTTTGGAGATCACTGCTCTCCAATCAGTGACACTACGATCATCTCATCGATGGCAGCTGCCACCGATCATATAGATCACGTTCG
>DCAZ01000136.1:0-2451 GCA_002313925.1 Gemmatimonadales bacterium UBA1120 | reverse complement strand
CTCTAGTTAATACTTAACGACGGAGGGACAGATTCATTGAATGTTAGCGTTTGTATCAAGAGGGTTCCTGATACTGAAGCCCATATACGGATTGATCAGACTGGCACAGACATCGACAATGGCGGCATCAAATACATCATCAGCCCTTACGACGAGTTCGCAATCGAAGCTGGATTGCGTGTAAAGGAGAAAATGGAAGGTGGTGAGGTCAGCCTACTCACAGTTGGTACGAATGAGGCACAGGAGACGCTCCGTAATGGCTTAGCTATGGGTGCTGATAAGGCAACACTCCTCCGGGCTGATTCTTATATGGATGGTCTAGGAACCGCTAAAGCCCTTGCTGTTGAGCTCAAGGATTCGGATGCCCAACTGATCTTGTTTGGAGTCAAGGCTGCAGGAAGTGACCAACAACAGGTCGGGCCGATGGTTGCGACGCTACTTGGTATTTCGTGTGTAACAGAGGTTTCTTCGTTCGAGTTTGGAGATGGAGTTGTTACGTGCCATCGTGAGATTGAAGGTGGTATTGAGGTTGTCGAAGCTGATTTGCCTGCGGTGCTAACAATTACCAAGGGTGAATATGAACCCCGCTATGCATCCTTAAAGGGAATCATGGCTGCCAAGCGAAAGCCGCTGGAAGAGCGTGAAGCCGACTTCAGTCAGCCGGGTATTCATATTGAACGGCTCAGTGAGCCTACCACTCGGGGATCCGGTTGTATTCTAGAGGATAGTCCTGATGCAGTGGCTGAACTTGTGCGCCTGCTCCGGGAAGAAGCAAACGCTCTTTAACGCTCTTTTCAATAAATCCTAAACACATAAGTAGGAGATTCTTGATATGGCAGATGTCCTCGCTTTCGTAGAACAGCGAGAAGGGCAAATAGGTGGTGGAGCCCGTGAAGTTGTAAGTGTGGCGGCTCAGCTTGCTAGTGAAATCGGTGGGTCGGCTAGTGCCTTGGTTCTTGGCGGTCCGGGTTTGACGTCTGCGGCGGAAGGACTCTCCACTGCTGGTGCGACATCGGTGGCTGTTGCGGAGCATGAAGCGTTGTCCGAATACAACCCGGAAGCCTATTTGCCAGTAGTTATAAACCATCTTAGAAGTGGAAATTTCAAGGCCTTGATGTTTTCGGCAAGCAGTCTCGGAAAGGATTTGGCGCCGAGGGTGGCTGCGGCACTTGATGTCCCGCTAGGGTCAGATGTTACCGGCATGGAAGTACAAGATGGGGTGCCCTTGTTTACCAGACCTGTCTACTCGGGAAAGGCATTTACCAAATTTTCGATAGATGTGGACCCGGTGATAGTTACTATTCGACCAAATGTTTTTCCTGTTGGTGATTATGACTCCAAGATTCAGGTATCCAAGTTCATACCTGACGTAGACCCTGAGACGTGGTGTGTGCGTGTAATTGAGCGGAAAGGTGTGGCCGAAGGTGCGGTTGATGTCTCTGAAGCTGCAGTGGTTGTCTCAGGAGGACGTGGGCTGAAGGACCCTGCAAACTGGGGAGTGCTTGAGGAATTGCGGGATGTGATCGGTCCAGACACAGCACTTGGCGCATCTAGAGCGGTCGTAGATGCGGGATGGAGACCACATGCTGAACAAGTTGGTCAGACTGGAAAAACGGTTGCCCCAAAGCTTTATATCGCAGTTGGGATTTCTGGAGCTGTCCAACATTTGGCAGGCATGCGCACTTCTCAGACGATCGTAGCAGTAAACCGAGACCCAGATGCTCCGATCTTCAGTATGGCGGATTATGGGATTGTCGGGGATCTCTTTGAGGTACTCCCTCGCATGACTGAGGCAATCAAGGCACTCAAGTCGGAAGATTAACAAACAGGCAGAGACTATCCCGTAGAGAAGTCACTCTTGGTGTAGGTCTCCGCACCCGGCGTATCAGCTAGCAGTATCACATCGACGCTGTCTCCTTCAGCGATCTCAGTTTGATTTTCTGATACCACCGCGAGCCCCTCAGCATCTGCTAGAGTTGTTATGAGACCTGAACCCTGTGGTCCTGTGATATGAGCTTTAGGGGGTACCGTGGATGAGTCCAGCCAAACACGCAGGAAATGGCTGAGTTCACCTGGCCCCTTGAGAGGTTCAGCGGCCTGACAACGGAGTGTCCGTCGGAAGATCCTTTTGTGCCCGCCTATCGCCAGAAGAAACGGGCGGACGAACAGTTCGAAGGTAACGAATGCGGACGTGGGATTTCCTGGGAGGCTGAAGACCGGTTGATATGTATCTCCACGGGGAAGCCGTCCAAACCCGAAGGGGCTTCCAGGCCGCATACGGACTCGCCAAAAGTCCTGCTCAAATCCGAATTCTTCTAAGATCTCCTTAACTAGATCGGCCTCTCCCATCGAAGCGCCACCGATAGTGATGAGGACATCGGCGTCAGTGGCTTTAGATATTCGTTCCCGGAGAGTTTCCGGATCGTCTGTAGCGATTCCTAACGGTAGGGG
>DCAZ01000077.1 GCA_002313925.1 Gemmatimonadales bacterium UBA1120 | reverse complement strand
ATGAAGATAGCGGTTGGCGGTTATTTCAAAGCAGAAACCAAGGTCCGAGTGACTCCAATGAGCCTGAGATATGCTGCAGAGATAACCTCGCTCAGGTTGCCCTGACTTCGCGAATGCTTCGAAAGAGTGTTCCCCCACAAGTTCGCTCGCTCCGAATTCTAGGAGCTTATAGTCAAGCTGACCTTCAAGAGTCCAACAGGTTCCTGCATGAAACGGAGAACGTGCTTTGGGTTCAATCCCGACCTGGTACTGATAGGTTCGGGCTATGGCATCGTACCTAGGATGGAAGTCCGGATGAGCGATGCTTGAAGACTGGATCCAGATCTCTGGTGGCAGGATAGCATTAAGGGATCTCCGAAGACTTTCAGGGGTCCATGAACTGGGCATGTCTGCAGATGCAACTTGTCCGGTTGCATGCACACCAGCGTCAGTACGGCCGGCTCCGATAAGGGAAATCGGTCTGTCAGCAAGGTTGCTCAGGGCTGACATGAGCTCCCCTTGTACAGTTCTGCGGTCAGGTTGAGACTGCCAGCCGTGGAAGGCGGATCCGTCGTAATGGACAGTGAGCCGTAGTCGTACATCTTGCGGGGATTCCACCGCAGGAAGGTAGATCCGAAGGGGTTGATGTCAAGCTTATCCCAAGCCCAGGGGATTAGCTCAAAGACGCTATGATGCTTAGGATTTTAAGCAACATTGATAGTATGTGAACTCAGGAGAACTAGCGTGTCCGAAAAGGATGTGGATCTCCAATTGGTAGATCTCATAGGCAAGGTTGTTGAGGGGGTACGCCTAACTACGACAGAGTCTGAAGCCGCATTTGATCGATTTATGGATGGGTCCGCTTCGGAAATTGAGATGGCAGGTCTCCTGGCGGCATTACGGACGAGAGGTGCTAAGCACACAGAGATTGCGGGGGGTGTACGCGCGCTCCGTAAAGCCATGTTGCCTGTATTTTCATCGGAACCTCAAAGATTAGTTGATACGGCAGGTACGGGTGGGGGGACGGTAACCACGTTTAATATCTCTACGGCGGCTGCGTTAGTTGCGGCAGGGGCAGGTGTCCCAATCGCAAAGCATGGCAATCGGTCGTTTACCTCCCGGAGTGGAAGCGCTGACGTACTTGAGGCACTCGGAGTGGACATCAATCTCACACCTGAAAGGATGGGGGAAATCCTCGAAGAGGTGGGGATCGTCTTTATGTTTGCCCCTCTCTTGCACCCTGCGATGCGTCATGTTGCACCGGTCCGTCGAGCGCTAGGAATCACCACAATCATGAATGTCCTCGGACCTCTCACTAATCCAGCGGGAGCTCTCCGGCAGGTCATGGGCGTTGCTGACCCACGCATACGTGGTCTCGTGGCGAGAGCACTACAAGAAATTGGGCATTTACGAGCCTTCGTCGTGCATGGTGATCCAGGCATGGACGAAATCAGTCCATCAGGGGTTACTTACATCTCGGAGTTATCAGATTCTGGAATTCTTGAATACCATGTGACACCGGAGGAACTCGGGCTCGAGCCGGCTGCTCTTGAATCTCTTGTAGGGGGCGACCCAGACTATAATGCTGCGGTTATCCTTAAGGTTCTAAAAGGACAAGAGGGTGGAGCGCGAACGGCTGTTGTAATTAATGCAGCAGCAGCGATCGCGGTGGCAGATCAATCAACTTCACTGCAAGAAGGGGTCAGGCTTGCTGGATCCAGTATCGATTCTGGTGCCGCTTCTGATGCACTGGAACGCCTAAGGATAGCAAGCAATCAGTGACGTGACGAAGGTTGGAAGTCAGCTCGAGAGAGCATCTTCAATACTTACGGATGACGCCTACTACCACTCCTTGAACCTGAACTTCATTTGCGTCCACCATGATTGATTCCATCGTTTGATTCGCTGGCTGCAGCCGGATCTGATTCCCGTCCTCCCGGTATAGCTTTTTTACGGTAGCAGATTCACCCGACACGAGAGCTACGACCATTTGTCCATCCTCAGCGCTCTGCTGAGCCTGCACGACTATATAGTCTCCATCCCGAATTTGCTCGTCAATCATCGAGTTACCCTCAACTCGGAGCACATAGTTGTCTTTTCTTTTCCGGACCATATCCGGTGGTACGGTAAGCGTTTCATTGTCAGCTATCGCTTCGATCGGGAGTCCCGCCGCGATGGCACCGAGGAGGGGGAGCTCAACCGAGGGTTGTCCGTGATGCTGGCTTACGAGTTCGACTGAACGACTCTCGTTATAGGACTTCCTTATGTAGCCTTTGCGCTCCAGATTGCTAAGATGCTCATGAACCGTTGCGAGTGAAGAATACCCGAAAGATTGTGCGATTTCTTCAAAGCTCGGTGCATACCCTCTGTCGCCAATGAAGTCTCCGATGTAGTCGAGGATTTCCTTCTGACGCTTCGTCAGGGGCATGGTTCGCACTCTCCATACGGTTAATAACCCGAATAAGTACCGAAGTAAGGATACCCGAACGTTGCCCGAAACGCAATGTACTGACTCGCTTCCCGGCATCCTAGCGGAGATCGTGGAAAAGAAGCGTGGAGAAGTTGCCGCACTTAGACCTCAGGCCAATCGGCTTGAGGCAGCGGTGGGTAATTCTCCGGTTGTCCGAGACTTTCTGGGCGGAATTACAGCCTATGAACACGTGTCTCTTATTGCTGAATGCAAACGGCGCTCTCCTGGTGCTGGGCTGATTCGGCCCGACCTCGAAATGGAGACTGTCTCGCGATTGTATGAGCAGGGAGGGGCAGCCGCGTTGAGTGTTCTTACCGATGCTCCTTACTTCGGTGGCTCTCTTGAAGATTTACGAGTTGCGCGAGAAACAACCAACCTGCCAATCCTGCGGAAGGATTTTACACTAGATCCTTTGCAAATCTTGGAGGCTCGTGTCGCTGGAGCAGATGCTGTTTTACTCATAGTTCGTATTTTGGAGGATGAAGTTCTTCAGAGATTGATAGTAGAAGCTGAAGCACTTGGTATGGCAGCTCTCGTTGAAGTTCACGATGAGCGTGAACTGAAGCGGGCTTTGGAGGTAGGGGCGGGAATCATTGGCATAAATAATCGAGACCTTGCGACCTTTACAACTGACTTGGATACGACAATTCGGCTACTGGAGGGAGTACCAGAGGATATCTTCGTCGTATCGGAAAGCGGGATCCGCGTTCCGGAAGACGTGGATAGACTTGGTGGTGTAGGGGTCGATGCAGTGCTGGTCGGAGAATCGCTACTTAGATCTCCTGATCCTGGAGTTGCTGCTCAGGAGTTAGCACGGATTCCAAGGGCCGAGCGATCCTGTGGCTGATCAACCGCTCGTCAAGATCTGCGGTTTGCAGCGGAGAGAAGATGTCTTACTTGCTGACAAACTTGGAGCAGACTTTCTCGGGTTCATTCTCTCCGCAGGATTCTCCCGTACGTTGCGGCTGCACGAAGCCAGATCCCTCATCGAAAATGTACATTCCCCAAAGGTTGCCGTTCTCGTAGATGAGAATCCAGCGGATTCGGTAACCGCTGCTGAGGAGATTGGGGCAGCTATTTTACAGCTTCATGGTGACGAACCCCCCACAGTAATTGAGGAATTACGTAACCGGGGAGATTGGCTCATTTGGAAGGGGATTCGCGCGAAGTCTATGGATGATATCCGCCGTATGGTGGATGCTTGTGGTAACTTGGTGGATGGATTCCTGCTTGAGGGTTGGGGAAAGGGGGTTATTGGAGGAGGAGGTGTTAAGCTGGACCTTGATCCGGGGGGCATCCATGAGCTTCTGCCCGCTGAGACTCAGTTCATTCTTGCAGGAGGCCTTACGCACGAGAACGTGGTAGAGGCGGCAGCTAGTTTTCAGCCGGACATATTGGATGTTTCATCCGGTGTCGAGTCACTGCAGGGTTGCAAGGACCCTGAACTGCTGCACCACTTTATCAAGGTGGTTAGAGTGAGTCAGAAACAGGAATCACGAGTGACTTCTCTCACACCCCGTGGAGACATTCTGGGTGAGCACTAAGACACCTACTCCGGTGAATCGATTCGGCCCCTTTGGGGGCCGATACGTGCCGGAAACTCTAATCGGAGCACTGGATGAACTTAGCAGCGCTTACGATGAGGCTGCCTCGGACCAAAGTTTTTGCTCTGAAGTGGATTCTCTGCTCAAGGATTTCGGAGGTCGTCCGACTCCCCTCTACCATGCTGAGCGCCTAGGGGAGGCCGCAGGACACCCGTCAGTCTATTTGAAACGGGAAGACCTCAACCACACGGGTGCTCACAAGATAAACAACACGATCGGTCAGGCGTTGCTAGCTATTAGAATGGGTAAGCGCCGTATCATCGCCGAGACCGGTGCTGGACAGCATGGAGTTGCAACCGCGACTGCGTGTGCCCTATTCGATTTGGAATGTATCGTGTACATGGGTGAGGAGGATGTTGAGCGGCAGGCCCTAAACGTTTATCGCATGAAGCTTCTGGGAGCTGAAGTCAGAGCTGTGGGTTCGGGTACACGCACACTCAAGGATGCGACCAACGAAGCGATCCGTGATTGGGTAACAAGCGTAGAAACGACCCACTACATCATCGGATCAGTTGTGGGGCCGGATCCGTTTCCTCGAATGGTAAGAGATTTCCAAGCAGTTATTGGACGAGAGACACGAAAACAGATTCTCGAAATTACCGGGAGACTTCCGTCTGCTGTTTTCGCATGTGTGGGAGGAGGTTCGAACGCCATAGGGATATTTGACTCATTCCTCTCTGACAAAGAAGTCCGGTTGATTGGTGTAGAAGCTGCCGGGACTGGTATCGAAACGGGTCAACATGCAGCATCTCTTGCGGTAGGTAAGCCAGGTGTTCTCCATGGCTCATTCAGCTATCTGCTACAAGACGAAGATGGGCAGGTGTCACCAGCACACTCGGTTTCTGCAGGGCTCGACTACCCAGGGGTTGGTCCAGAACACTCCTACCTAAAGGATATAGGTCGAGCAGAGTATACCGCGGTTACAGATCAAGATGCGCTGGACGCATTTCACCGACTTGCTGAACTAGAAGGAATTATTCCAGCATTGGAATCTGCTCATGCCATTGCTTATGTCCTTAAGGTTGCTGCCAAATACCGGAACAATGGTCCTGTCGTAGTTTGTCTCTCTGGAAGGGGAGATAAGGATGTGTCATATGTAGCCCAGATCGAGGGCAATGAGCCTCTTGTCTGATGAGCTATTTGGTTACGGGTACATAACAAACGAATGGCGGACACCTTAGTTGAGCTATAACAGAGCCTCCCAACTATGGATGATGATGTCTTGATCTCGAAGAGTTTCAAGTTGCTGGGAGCAGAGGGAAGAACTGCACTAATACCATATGTGACTGCCGGTTATCCTAATCGTGATGCGACAGTTCCGTTGCTTGAACGGCTTAAGGATGTTGGTGCGGATATCATTGAATTAGGTATCCCTTTTTCTGACCCATTGGCCGATGGTCCTACGATCCAGCGCTCATCGTTCGCGGCACTAGAAAACGGGACTACGGTTGCCTCAGTTCTGGCTGACCTCCGGACATTTCGGGATGGGAATGACCTCCCTATCGTGCTCTTCAGCTACCTGAATCCGATTCTGGCTTATGGGTTGGAAGCATTTCTTTCTGACGCAGTTACCGCTGGTGCGGATGGTATTCTTCTGACGGACCTGCCGACTGGGGCTGATCCCGAAGTGGAGGCGAGAATTTCAGAATCTCCGCTTGCACTGATTCGGCTCATCGCTCCTACTACCCCATTTGAACGAGTCCCTAAAGTGACTCGTGGGGGATCTGGCTTCGTGTACTACATTTCCCGAACTGGGGTGACAGGAGCACGTGTGAAGCTACGCGAGTCACTCGCAGAAGAATTGGGCCAGATTCGCTCTGTTGTCTCGTTGCCAGTGGCGGTTGGATTCGGGATTTCAACACCCGAGCAAGCAGCCTCAGTTGCTGGAGTAGCAGACGGTGTCGTCATAGGTAGTGCCCTGATCGAAGCGCTGGACAAGGGTGGGATTGATGGAGGTGCTGATTTTCTCCATAGCATCCGGATAGGAATGGACAGAGGCTGACTTCCCAAAAGAATGTTGGTAGAAGTAGAGATCCGAAGTTGGCTACCGAATAATAGTTCTTTTAGCCTATTCGGATTTCCATAGTATACTGACCCTCGCCATGTTTATGTGTGAGAAAAATACTTCACCCGATCGTAGAGGCTGCCGTTGAAGGGCGGTTGCCAGATTGGAGCACGGTGAGTTCTGCACGCTATGAGCACATGATGCGTGTCTCGTTGCTACTGGGTAATTGGGCGGAATCTCTTCATCTTTCAGAGATTGAGACGGCTCGCTGGCGAGCCAGTGGATACCTCCACGATGCGCTCCGTGAAGACGATCCCGAGGCCCTTCGACCCAAGATTCCTTCCAGGTTCGGAAACTGGCCACCTGAGATGCTTCACGGCCCTGCGGTCACAGAAAAACTGCGCTCGGAAGGGATTTTAGATGATGAATTACTATCAGCAATTGCCTATCACAGCGTGGGTCATAAGTCCCTGAATAGACTTGGCCGGGCATTGTATTGTGCAGATTTCTTGGAACCTGGGCGGATGTTTAGGGTGGAGTGGTGTGAGAGCATGCGTGCACGCATGCCCGAGGAACTCAATAACGTGACTACCGAAATTGTTGCGGCCAGAATCTCTTATACTATTAAGCATGGTTTGGAGCTTTATTCTGAGAGCGTCGGTTTCTGGAATGCCCTGGTGAACGGTCGTTGAAGCTACTTATTCGGCTGGTGTTGGTGGGTGTCTCACTTTTTATACTACTAATAGCAGGGACGATACTGCTTCGTCCGCCAAAGGAGTCGGCTCCACTAGCTAAGGCGACTGCCGTCAACCAACCCGTAGTGGTTGGGCGAGTAACGGTGGAGGTTCTTAATGCTGGTGGTGTTTCAGGGGTGGCCCGAGAGGCTACCGCTGTCCTTCGATCAGCCGGTTTTGATGTGGTCTCCTTTGGAAATGCAAGCTCTTTTGACCAGGTGGAATCCGTAGTTGTAGATAGGATCGGTGATCCTAACCCTGCGCTTTCAGTTGCGTCGGTACTTGGAATTCGTAATGTGCGCAGCGAGCCAGATTCCAATCTGTATCTCGATATCTCAGTGCTACTTGGTAGCCAATGGCTACCGCCCGTGGATAGCACCCAATCTGAAGAAACCACCACAGTGTGGTGGGACCTCTGGAGTTGGTTGCAACGCTAGAACACTATTAGGGCTTCATAGGTAGGTGAAATCGATGTCTGTGTTATGTCTAAAAACAAGAAAGAGGGGACTAGTGTTAGAGTCTGAACGGCGATTGTTGGTGGTGCGTTGACCTCGGCTGAGAAGCAGCCTAATGCGGTGATCGAATGGGTCAAATCCATTCTTATCGCGTTAGTACTTTTCTTTTTCCTCAGGTCCTTTCTGTTGCAAACTTTCGTCATCACATCCGGATCGATGGAAGAGACTTTGCTTGTGGGGGACATGTTGGTTGCCAACAGAGCCGCGATTGGCTCCCAGATACCATTCACTGACATCCGTATCCCAGGGTACTCGTCGCCGAAACGGGGTGACGTAATCGTGTTCGATCCACCGCACGAAACGGAGATTAAACTGGTGAAGCGTCTAGTAGGCATGCCTGGTGACACATTAGAAATGCAGGATCAGGTGCTATTTCTGAACGGAGAACGTTTAGATGAGCCCTATGTGAAGCACACAAATCGCCAGGATGAGGCAGGGATGCCTCCTTGGATGGAGTGGCAGCCAGACTACCTATTAGCTGGAGTCGATAGATCGAGCTATTCCCCTACCAGGGATAACTGGGGACCCATCGTAATTCCTGAGGACCGCTACTTCATGTTGGGTGATAACCGCGAAACGAGCCTCGATTCACGGTATTGGGGGTTGTTAGAGGGTTGGCGGCTAGAGGGGAGGGTGGTTTTCACGTACTTCTCTTACAACAGGGATTCGTTCAGACCATTTCCCTGGGTACGAGAAATCAGGTGGGACCGCATCGCTCGTGCAATCGACTAAGGAAGAAAGGTTTCGTTGGCTGTTTCTATTACACTCGAGCTTACGATTGTCTAGGTTTTTCCAACTGGACCAGCGCATGGGCTTTCAATTGCCCACACGCAGCATCAATGTCACGTCCCCGGGTCTCACGGATAGCTGCAGGAACCCCATGTTTATTGAGATTTTTAGCAAAGTTCTTGATTCGGTGAAGCTCTGATGGCTCCCAGTTCTGGTATGGAATTGGATTAAAGGGTATCAGGTTAACGTAGGCTTCAACGCTCCGAGCTAGTTCCACCAGTGGGGCTATGAGCTCTAAGGCATCATTTACCCCGCGGATCATTGTGTATTCGAAGGTGATCCGTTTTCCCCCTGATTGGTTAAAGCGTTTCAAAGCGGAAAGGACTTCGGGAAGAGGATGCCGCTTCTCCAAGGGAATAAGACTTAAACGCAGTTCGCTTATTGGTGCATGGAGGGACAGGGCTAGTCGAAATTGTTCGGGTCGTTCTGCGAGTTCCAGGATGCCGGGGACAACCCCGACTGTCGAAACAGTAATCCTACGCGCACCGACAGCGTATCCTTGGTTTAAGATGGAGAGAGAGTCATGGACCGCCTTCCGGTTTGAGAGAGGTTCTCCCATACCCATGTATACTATGTTCGAGATCGTGGTCCCCAGATGATGCTCAGCCCATCGCCTTGAAGCCGAATACTGAGATACGATTTCCCCAGTCGTGAGTTGTCGCTGGAAGCCACCCCATCCAGTAGCACAAAACGTGCATCCCATAGCGCATCCGGCTTGTGAAGAGATACAGAGGGTAAGGCGCTTTCTGGTGGGGATGAGAACTGACTCGATAAACTCTCCGTCCGAGAGGCACCAAAGGTGCTTAACTGTCCCGTCCTGGCTGACCTCAACACGAGCTTCCTCAAGCTCAGTGAGAATGAAAGAGTCCTTTAGTGCATCTCTCTCACTCATAGGAAGGTCTGTCATCTCATCGATTGAACCTGAGAGGCCTTCATATAGCCATCGTCGAACTTGGTCGATTCGGTAAGTGGGCTGGTCTCGTTGTCGAAAATGTTTTTCGAGGGCCCGTGCTAAGTCTTCAGGCGGAAGGGACAGGAGATCAGTGTTCGAGCGTTTAGACATGATTGAGTGGTGGGCGGAGAAGCCCATATGTTTCTTGAATCGCTCTACAGGCAAGCTTAACTTAGCCACCCACGATAACATGCTGAAGACGAGGCAGATTCCAACCCGAGTGACCCGTCAGCTGATCGCCTGGGGCCCCGCCATCGGGTGGGCGATGGTCCTGTTTCTGTTGAGTTCGTTGTCAGATTCGGATTTGTCCTCGTTTGCCTTCTCCTTCCCCTTCGATGATAAGGTGATGCATCTGGCGCTATATTCTGTGCTAGGAGGAACCTTACAGTTTGGTCGGTTGAGTAGTAATAGTGGTTTGGCACACTGGACTGTGATCGCCATCGGAATCATTTATGGAGTGAGTGATGAGTGGCACCAGTCTTTCGTACCAGGGAGAAACCCGTCTGCTGCTGACCTGTTGGCTGATACGATGGGAGTACTTATAGGGTACGCTTTTACGTACTGGTTGCTCCCAAAGCTTAATTTAGAGGTATTAGGGTACCGTAAATACTGACTAAAACGGCTGATTATGTCCGAAACATCGATTGAGCGAACCCAAATGCGTTCCCGAATGGTAGGTCGTATTAGAGCTAGCCATGAAGGCTCTGAAGTAACCTTAGCAGGTTGGGTTCACCGACGAAGAGACTTGGGTGGCTTGCTTTTTGTTGATCTTAGAGACAGAAGTGGGCTGGTACAGGTCTCATTCGGGCCTGATTGGACTGAGGAAGCTTCTCTAGAGTGTGCACGTGGATTGGGTCATGAGGATGTAATCCAGGTTAAAGGAATTGTCGTTTTAAGACCTCTGGGGGCACAGAATCCAGACATGGAAACTGGAGAGATAGAGGTCCATGCGAGGTCTGTGGAATTGTTTTCGAATGCACAGACCCCTGTGATACCGGTTTATAGAGGGCCGGAAGATGAACTTCCCACAGAGGAACTCCGGTTGAAGCATCGAGTGCTCGATCTAAGGCGTTCTGAACTGCAGGATGTCTTGGTATTGAGGCATAAACTGGTTCTGGCTACTCGGAATTACTTAGATGGGTGCGGTTTTATCGAGGTTGAGACTCCAATCCTTACTAAGGCGACCCCGGAAGGAGCTCGCGACTATTTAGTGCCTAGTCGGGTGCACCATGGAGAGTTCTATGCACTACCTCAGAGTCCCCAAATTTATAAACAAATACTGATGGTTTCTGGTTTTGACCGTTACTTCCAGATCGCACGCTGTTTCCGTGATGAGGATCTGCGTTCAGACCGCCAACCAGAGTTCACACAAATAGATGTCGAGGCTTCATTCATTGAACCTGAAGATATCTTCTCCTGGATTGAGGGACTGATGGTATGTTTGGCCGATACCGCTGGGATGGATATCTCACAGCCTTTTCCTAGACTCACTTGGGCAGAAGCGATGGAGCGGTATGGCTCAGACCGTCCGGACCTTAGATACCAACTGGAGATTACTGATTGGACCCAAGCTACATCCAGTTTAGGGTTCAATATGATTGACTCTGCAGTAGAGGCCGGTGCTAGAGTTCGTGGACTGCGCCTCTCGGGAGGAGCCAAACTATCTAGACGGCAGATCGCTAGTATAGAGTCTAAGGCAAAGGAGGTTGGTGCGCCGGGATTATTGTGGGCCAAGCAAGCAGAAGGTGGAGCATCAGGGCCACTTGGAAAGTTCTTGGGTCCTGAAGACTCATTAGCTATGGGATTATTGCCTGGAGATCTCGCGTTCGTAGCGTTTGGACCTGACTCACTCACTTCTCCGGTTCTTGCCGCAGTTCGTTCTGAGGCCGCAGAAGCACTCGAGTTTACTCCGGAACAAGAACATTCTTGGCTTTGGGTAACGGATTTCCCCTTATTCGATCTAAGAAATGGTGAGATCACACCGAGCCATCATCCGTTCGTCATGCCTCACCCCGATGATATTGACCTGCTTGAGTCAGATCCGTCTTCTGTCCGAGGTACTGCCTATGATCTTGTCTATAATGGTAATGAACTGGGCTCGGGAAGTGTCAGGGTTCATCAACCCGAAATTCAGCGGAGAATTCTTCGAGCCTTAGGCCTAAGCGATCATGAAATAGAGCAGAAATTTGGCTTTCTCCTTAATGCCCTGTCGGCTGGGGCCCCGCCTCACGGGGGAATCGCGCTTGGTGTGGACCGAATCGTACAAAGATTCTCAGGGTCTGAGAGTCTCAGGGACGTCATAGCTTTTCCCAAGACCACGGCAGCCCGAGCTTTATATGAAGAAGCACCTGCTTTGGTGGGCAACGAAGAGCTTTCAGAACTCGGTCTAACGACCCTCAAGAGTTCGGAAGGGTAGTATTAGGACGAGCGACCTCGGCCTTCCACCTTCAGGAGAAACATTGGCGAACGGCGAAACAATCGCGGAACACAGATTAGACACTCAGGGTGCTGATTCTCTGATGTTGACTGGCGTTAATGATCAAAACGTTCAGGAGCTAAAAAGCTTATTCGGCATCCGTATTGTAATGCGTGGAGACGAATTGATTCTTTCGGGTTCCCAGTCCGCTGTTGAACGCGCTATACCCGTGGTGCAGCACATAATCGAGCTATCCAAACTCCGTGTACCCTTTGATGTGACGGACATCGCACGTTTTGCTGATGGAGTCACCATCCAAGGAGAGGATGGCATCGTGTCTGCTGAAGATATGATAAGGATTGCGCTGCCAGGGTCCCGACGGGTTATCTCTCCGAAGTCTTCAGGACAGCAGGTGTACATTGAAGCAATTACCAGCAATGACATTGTTATTGGTATAGGACCTGCCGGTACTGGTAAGACTTATTTGGCAGTCGCTTGCGCTGTAGATGCTCTGTACAAGAAACGCGTTCGTCGAATTATCCTGGCTCGTCCCGCTGTGGAAGCAGGAGAGAACCTCGGATTCCTCCCAGGTGATCTACAGGAGAAGGTCGATCCATACCTCCGGCCACTCTATGATGCTCTTGAAGATATGATGCCGAGTGATCGCATGAGGCGGGCCCTTGGCGACTCCACAATAGAAATCGCACCTCTGGCCTACATGCGGGGCCGAACACTTTCGGATGCATTCGTGATCTTGGATGAAGCTCAAAATGCTACGACTGCGCAAATGAAGATGTTCCTCACACGCTTAGGACTAAACTCTCAAGTCGTCATTACTGGCGATAAGACCCAGATTGATCTGCCGAGGAGGGATCATTCAGGCCTGCTCGAAGTCGAGCGCATCCTCTCTGATATAGATGGAATCTCTTTCATCTACCTGAGTTCTAAGGATGTGATCCGTCATCGGTTGGTCAAGGACATTATCAAGGCTTATGCCGAAGCTCCTCAGGAGACAAAAGGGTTCGACACATGAGCCAGCCAAACGAGACCGGCAGCATGTTCTTCGGCCTGTCAGGTGAACCAGGAGACTCGAGGGGGCAGAGACTTCTTCATCATGGTTTGAGGGTTCTTTTGCTCATTACGCTCTCAATCCTGGTGACTGCACTCTTCCCGCCGTCAACGGGAAATGAATCACGTCCTTTCGAAGATTGGAGCGTGGCTCCTGATGACGTGATCGCAGAAATCGCTTTTAGTGTGCCAAAATCCCCATCTGAACTTGAAGATGAAACACAGCTTGCTAGGGAAGTGGTGCCTCCCACATTCGATGTGGAGCCTAATGCTGGCGATACTATGGTGGCTCGGATCGACCGTTTCTTCAGCGAATTGGATTCTGCAGCGGCGGTAAGCGATCGAGTCAGGTTTGAAGAAACCCTTCAGGCTAGCAGCATTATCGCGACGCCCGAACAAGTCGACTACATCATGGGTGATACAGCACGGAATGCATTTCGCCGTTCTGCAACTCGTGCGGTCCGCGAGATCATGGAAGATGGCGTTGTGGAAGCTGCTCGAGTAGCGGACCTGAGCACGACCCGAATTACAATTCGCGATAACGATTCAGTTGAGCGAACTGCTCAGATCTCAGAAGTGCTTACGACTCGTGACTTCTTAAACGAAGCGGCACTGCTACTGCCCCCAGGAACACCTCCCTCTATATCTGATTTATTGAATCTAGTTCTGATCCGTCACATCGAATACAGCTACGTTCTCAATGTTGTGGCGACAGAGATGGACCGGGATGCCGCTGCTAGATCAGTTGAGACAATCAAGCAAGAGTTTCTTGAGGGCCAGTCGATAGTTAGGCAGGGGGATCCGATTGGCCCCGAAGTGCTCGAACACCTCCACGCTCATGAAGCTGAGCGTCGCAATCGGGGTCTCGTACAGGCCCAAGGGGTAGCCGTTGGGGCATTCTTGGGTACGGGCTTAATCAACTTAATGCTGCTCGGTCTTTTTGGTCTTCTGATCTTCTTCAATCGCCCTAAACTGTATGCCACATTCCACTGGCTTCTGCTGATTTCTCTGCTTGTTGCTGCCTATTTTTCAGCAGCTTTTTTCATCGGCCAAGCTGAGTTCTCTGTCGCGTTGCTTCCTATTGCGTTCGTAGCTTTGCCTATTGCGATTCTGTGGGATACCCGCATATCGCTTTTTCTTGTGCTTGTCCTTGCAGCAATAACTGGCAGGCTGGCCCCCTTTTCTTCCGACGGGACCTTTCTTCTGATTGCGGCCGGTGGTTCGGCGGCAGCGTTGAGCGTCAGGGTACTGCGACGACGATCGGACTGGTGGGTCTCAATTGCGATCATCACTTCGGTGACCGGATTGATGCTTCTAAGCCTCGGATTGGCGACATCCCAGGCTATGCCTGAAGTGGCTCGAGATGCTGCTTTAGCGGGAAGCAACGCAGCAGTATCCGCCTTACTTGCAATGGGCTGTCTCTTCGTTTTTGAGTGGTTCACAGGGATCACTACGGATCAGACACTTCTCGAGTGGGCGGATCCCACTCGTCCTTTGCTTAGGAGGCTATCCTCGGAGGCACCAGGTACATATGCCCACACGGTCAACGTCGCAAATTTGTCAGAAGGCGCAGCAATTGCTATTGGAGCGAATGGGCTCCTTAGTCGAGTGGGTGCTTACTACCATGATGTGGGGAAGATGCTCAAACCCCACTACTTCGTAGAAAATCAACCAGAGGGGCGTAATCCACACGATAAGCTGAAAGCATCCACATCGGCGGAGATCGTACGCGAGCATGTTACCGAGGGCCTAGAGCTTGCCCGCGAGGCTAAGGTTCCACAGGTGATCTCGCAGTTTATTCTTGAACACCATGGGACTCAACGGATCGGTTTCTTTTTTGAGAAGGCTCGCGAGGAAATGGGTGGGGAGGTTGATTCTGAGAGGTTTTCGTATCCTGGACCAAAGCCTCAATCAAAGGAAACGGCAATTGTAATGCTTGCAGATTCTTGCGAATCTGCAACACGTGCTATGCAAGAACCCACTGTACTCCGGCTGCAAGATTTGATCGATACGGTTGTGGACGGCAAGATCGCTGATGCCCAGCTTCAGGAAGCCCCACTTACCTTGCGTGAGGTAGCTGATGTGAAGGCTGAGTTCGTAAAGATCCTTTCAGGCGTTATGCATCGCCGGATCGAATACCCAGCGACCAGACATCTTACGGATCCTATAGACTCTAAGGATGATTCATCCACTCTAGATGGGCCTGCTGAAAAGAAGGGTTTAGCAGAAGGGTCATCTGGCTGATCCTGGGCCGATCTCTCTTGGACATCCAAGTCAATCTTGGTCCTTACAAGGGCGCCCCAGGCTTGCTGTTGAAGCAAGCGATACATCAGACTCTAATTGAAGACGGTCGGACCGGTGAGTTCTCGATAACCCTGCTTGGTGATCAGGAGATGGGGGAGTTGAATGCTCGCTATCTGGGCCGGAATGCTCCAACGGATGTGCTCGCGTTTTCCATGGGTACGACTGAGCTACCGCTTGGCGATGTGTACGTGTGTGTGGACCAGGCGAGCCGTCAGGCTAAGGAGCATGAAATACCGCTCGACGAAGAGCTTGTCAGATTAGTGGTCCACGGTGCACTGCATGTGCTGGGACATGATCATCCAGAAGATTCAGACCGTTTCACAAGTCCTATGTTTAAGCTCCAGGAACGACTCGTTCGTCAGGTATTCAACCACCCAGAATAGCTTTGCGATTTGTGCCTTGCGAGGGTTAGCTGTCTCGGGGATCTTCCAGCGCCTCAGATGGACTGTATAGCGCCACAGTAGCCTGCGCCAAGGTTGTGAACCCAGCCCCACAAACTCCAAGATCCACTGATGAAGAAGTCGGCACACCACACCGAGAAGTTGCGGGAACAAATCGATGAACTAGCAGCGTCTGGTAAACTAAGATCTATCTCAGATCAAGCTGTAGAATTGCATCCGTCGGATCTTGCTGACCTCATAGAATCACTGGATGAGAAGTATCGGGTAGAGATCTTGTGCACGCTCCCGACGACGCTGGCGTCTGAAACCCTCGCAGAAATGGATGAGGGTGAGGGGCGTGCTGAACTTTTGGTGGCGCTTCCAGCCGAGAAGGTCGCTGAATTCCTTAAAGAACTAGCGGATGACGATGCAACGGATCTTATAGGCGAGCTAGGACCTGAAGACCAGAGGAGCATCTTAGCTGCACTCCCAGTCGACGAAGCTAGAGATATCAAGCGCCTATTGAGCTACGGTGAAGAAACAGCTGGCGGACTCATGACGACTGAACTCGTTGAGGTAGAGGGTTCCTTAAAGGCAGATGAGGCGATTAGGCAGGTTCGCATCCAGGGCAGGGATGTAGAGGATTTTTACACAGTTTTTGTGATTGATCAGAAGCGTCGGCTTCTGGGCACGATGAGGTTAGATGATCTTGTGGTTGCGGACCCGGCAGCTAGCATTGAAGGACTAGTAGAAGAGCCCAGTGTGACAGTATCGCCGGATGTGGACCAAGAAGAGGTTGGGAGACTTCTTGGCCGCTACAATTTAGCAGCAATACCGGTGGTGACAGATGAGGGTGTGCTTCTTGGCCGGATCACGTTTGATGATGTGATCGATGTGATCGAATCAGAACAGACTGAGGACATCTTGATGCTTGCGGGTGTCCCAGACGAGGATGAGCTGAGACACAACTGGATAGAGTCTGTGACTACTCGTCTCCCTTGGTTGATGTTGAACCTTGCTACAGCAGCGATAGCGGCATCCGTCATCCTTGTGTTCAAGGACTTGATAGAAAAGGAACTGACTCTCGCTTTCATAGCACCGATCATAGCGGCGCTGGGTGGCAGTTCTGGTACCCAATCACTTGCTGTGACTATCCGCCGTATCACGGTTCAAGGATCCGGGTCGGCCAGGGGGTTTGTCGCCAAGGAGATCTTGATAGGCCTAGTTAACGGAGCAGTTCTCGGGAGTGGAGTGGCTCTGCTTGCGTTCCTGATCGATGGGAACGTGATGCTTGGGGTGGTTGTTCTACTTGCGATGTGGGCGAATCAAATCGTTGCCGGTTTCGCAGGAGCGTTTATCCCCACTACGCTAGATCGTGCTGGAATCGATCCGTCTATCGCCTCTTCAGTGTTCGTGCATACACTTACCGATCTCTTAGGATTCTTTCTATTACTTTGGCTAGCCTCCCATCTTCTGCTGTAATTTTGCTTGGTCGGTCCAGACAGAGGGGACGGCGTGAAGCATCTGTTGCGGATGACCGCGAGTGTTTTAGATCTAAGCCTGAGCGATAGTAGTGGCTTTTTCATTTAAGGCTGGGTGCTGTTAGATCCAAATTGACGCCAAGAGGGGTATCCCCGAACTAATGAAGACGAGACGGATTCAGTGACCGGTCTCCTGGAGTCTGCACTCGCAGATTTGCTTGGGCGCTTCCATGCGGGACAGCCTGCTGCTTTGGGACAGGCGATTTCACTTGTGGAAGATGAGCGTCCAGGTTTTCAGGACTTTCTTCACGAAGTATTGGGAGGAGGCCCGAGTGCGGCTCGTATAGGCTTTACTGGACCGCCAGGTGCCGGAAAGTCGAGCCTGCTCTCCCTGGTGGCTATGAATTACAGAGCCCAAGACGAAGAGCTTGGTGTTGTCGCTGTTGACCCGACTTCACCGTATTCCGGTGGTGCGCTTCTTGGCGATCGAATCCGAATGAGTGACCTGGCGACTGATCCGGGTGTCTTCATCCGATCTATGGCCACCAGAGGTTTGCTTGGTGGTCTCGCCACGACCACAAAAGAGGTTCTAGACCTTATGGATGCGTTTGGCTTCGATCGAGTACTAGTCGAGACTGTCGGAGTAGGCCAGACAGAGCTCGGGATCACTGCTGCTACCGATACTGTGATAGTCGTGCTAGTTCCTGAATCAGGTGACGCCATTCAGGCGATGAAAGCTGGGCTCATGGAGATCGCAGATATTTTCGTTGTTAACAAAGCGGACCGCCCTGGTGCTGACCGGCTTGTTAAAGATCTTCGACAGGGACTGCATCTAAGGGCGGCTACAGCACTTGAAAGTTCGTCTGCTCACCACGATTTCGATCCAGCTCGGATCATTAATAAGTCTGGTAAGGAGCTAAACAAATTAGCCTGGTCTCCGCCGGTACTCTCAACAGTGGCTCAAAGTGGAGAGGGTGTTGAAGATCTAATGGACACCATCAAAGCACATCGTTTATGGCTTGGGGAGTCGGGTGAACTCGAAGAGCGGAGGCGAGTTCGTCAGAGGGTCCAGATACAAGATGTTATGGATCGTGAACTACGCCGTACAGTATGGCATTCTGATGCAGTGCTTGCTGAATTGGACCAAGCTTTGGACCGTATTAAAAAGGGGAAAGACACAGCGTATTCTGTTGCTGGGGATATCCTAGACCGACTTTTGCGTTGACCCCTCATAAGTTCTGGAGGCATGTTTTTGTTTGTGGCTTGGCTGCGGACGCACGAGGTACTAAGGAG
>DCAZ01000130.1:6016-15861 GCA_002313925.1 Gemmatimonadales bacterium UBA1120 | reverse complement strand
CTGGGGTCCTGGGAGTCCTGGCTGACTATCTGTTTAATTATTACCGGGTGCTTGCTGCTCGCAGCTTTTGTTCGGCGTTCTCGCATCGCTCCTGGGCCGATTCTTGAGATGCGACTTTTTGCCGACCCCGTATTCCGAAGGGCGAATGCGTCGACCTTCTTTTTTGGGGCATCCTTAATGTCCGTCTCACTCTTCTTGCCCCTATTCCTGGTGAATGTCTTAGGAGTATCTGCAACACAAGCAGGAGCCGCCCTGATTCCGTTCTCTTTAGGAATAGTCTTTTCTGCTACGCTCGCAGGTCAGATTGTGAATCGTGTGGGGTATAGACCTCAAATTGTTCTGGGATCTCTGATTTTTATTACGGCTACAAGTTTACTTGCTACGATGGGTCCGGAAGTCCCTTATAGTCGGGTTGCGATTTTTACAGTGATGTGTGGCCTAGGAGTGGGACCTGCGATGCCGCTTTTTACCCTCGCAATCCAAAATGCAGCTGATGTTCGTTTCATCGGCCAGGTAACAAGTGCATCACTTTTCTTTCGCCAAATTGGTGCCACTGTGGGTACGGCTCTTATGGGCTCCTTGCTCGGCACGACACTTTGGGCAGCCTTCTCTTCGATAGATTTGCCGATAGAGGTGATTGATCGCGGCATCGTTGCGGAAGAGTTCGTTTCGAGTGGCGGAGCTGAGTTGCCGGACCTTATACGGGCAACGTACCAAAGTATAGCAGCCACTGAGCCAGTAGTTGAGGCCACATTAATCATGGCAGAAGGAGAGCGCGTTGCAGAGGAAGTAGCTGAGGCGGTCAAGGCTGCATTCGCGCTGGCCACTACGCGGATTTATTGGCTAGCTACCATCATTACAGCTCTCGGTGGAATACTAGCGATTCGCATACCCGAGCTGCCACTTCGTACGACACATGATCGTTCGGCAACAATGCCTTCAGACCTAGAGTGAGATTTCACTGCTGGCTCTGGTGGTAACGGGTATTTTTAGGTCCTATTGACGGTCTTAGAGATGTCATGCGATACAGCCAATACGTTGCCCAACCAGATATCGATCCTACGTTGATCTCATGAATACGGCCCCTCGCCCATCGGTCAATCGTCTTTTAGGAGAGAAGTGATGAGTGAAGACTTTGATCCTGCCAAGAAGGATTTGGATGCGGGTTTTGAAGTCCTAGACTCATTCGAGCGCTTCAGTCAGAAGAATGACATCTACTCTCGGGCATTTTGGGACTCGGAAGTAAGATCAGAGAAGACTGATCGCTTCTTCGAGACCTATCGAACTCCATTGAAGGAATGGAAGTCCGCAGACGGCTTCAGGCAGCGTGATTATGCACTCCGCAACGCTTCGTGGCACTTACCTGACATCTTCGCTGAACTAAAAGAGGACCAGAACCGTCGAGAGGGTTTTCTTGATCCCTTCACTGTCCACCGGCAAGGCCCAGAAGAGTCTATTGAGGTTGAATCCCCTGCTGAAATGAGCCGTGAGATCAAGCACGTAGCCAAGGTGTTTGGCGCTGATCTTGTTGGGATCACGGATTACGATGAACGGTGGGTTTACACTCACGCCTACAGCCGAAAGGGTGAAACGGAGAAGGAACAGGAGCTCCCTACCGACCTACCAAACGTCATTGTGATTGTTCAGGAAATGGACAAGGATTTGATCGAGACTGTGCCCTCGGCGCTCAGCGGCACAGCGACTGGCATAGGCTACTCGCAAGACACCCTTGTCTTGCTCGGTTTAGCTCAGTATGTGATCAACCTCGGATACAGGGCAGTCGCCACGATGAATGACACAGCCCTCGCGATTCCCTACGCACTCAAGGCGGGGCTTGGTGAATATGGTCGGCATGGCCTCCTTATCACAAAGGAGTTTGGTCCTCGGGTGCGGATTGGTAAGATCTTCACTGATTTGCCACTTGCCCATGATTATCCGAAGACTTTTGGTGTAACGGAATTCTGCAAGATCTGCCGTCGTTGTTCTGATGCATGTCCCGTCAACGCAATTCCGGATGGCCAGCCTTCAGATGTTGTTTACAACAAGTCGAATATTCGTGGCATTCGAAAGTGGACGGTTGATGCCGAGTCCTGCTTCAAGTTCTGGACGAACCAGAACTCGGACTGTTCGATATGTGTGCGTGTGTGTCCTTACAACAGAGATCTTAAGAGTCTCTGGCCGCGGGTGTGGTTGTGGCTTGCCGGTACGCCGCTACGTCGACTTGCACTCTGGATGGCCGACTCCTTCACTCCCTCTAACCGGGTGAGCCCTAGCGCCTGGTGGCGTAAGGGAACACAAAGGTAAGGAGACCTGCACCATTAGTGGATTGGAACTGGGTTTATCTGTCTGACAGGCCACTTCTTCTAGGGCCAGAACCCCATAGCGGGACATTAACACCCAAGCTGATAACTCTGGGGTTGAGCGCTGTCTCCTTTAGGAAGGTCCACCGGATCTCGAGTTGTGGGCTGAAAGGAGTACCAGCGATCCCTCCAGTCTTAAGCCCAGTAACTATGCTGTAGCCTCGGACAGTCCTGCGCCCAGCAGTTAGGTCGGAGCCAAACATCGTGTTCCTCCAAGCCAGTCCACCACCTACGTAGAGTCCGCCTGCCGTCGCTCCAGTGGTATAAACTGCCTCAAGATTGAACTGGTACTCCTTGAGTTGATTGAGGAATGTGATGTTGGCACCGGAGATAAGTTCAACAGTACCACTTGGGAGCACCGGGATACGCATCTGTGCGCCCGCGACCTCACCAGAGGGTTGATTATCGTACCCCACATATATGCCGATCGAAATTGGGCTCCACCTTTGGGAAGAAGCTTCTTCTTGCCCGCGCCGCTGACCATTGACACCGCATGGGGTGATGAGTGTCACCAACATCGTGATTCCAGTGACCGTGATCATTGAAAACCAAGTCCGTGTCATGTCGTATCTCGATCCTTCCTGAGCTGATGGGCTCTACCTGGGGTCGATCTCCGCGTATACTCGCGCGTTGCCTGAATCGTCGAATGAAATGACTTGGTACGGTTTCGCGTTAGGCCCTTCCATTCCAGGAGATCCAGTGGGCATTCCAGGGACGGCAATTCCTGAGATATCAGGTTGCTCGGCTAGCATTCGCTTGACTTGCTCCACTGGGACATGCCCCTCTACCACATAGCCTCCAACCAGCGCTGTGTGGCATGAGGATAGCCCGACGGGCACACCCGCATCTCGCTTGATAGACATCAAATCTCGCAGATTCCGACCTTCAACACCGAAGCCGGCTGCTCGTAGATGCTCAATCCAGCCGTTACAGCAGCCACAGGATGGCGTCTTATAGACCAGGATATTCGGCATACTCTGTGCTGCACTTACAGGAACTTCAACGACAGTATTTTCAGCCAGGGCTCCCCCCTCCGCTTCCGCGCATGCTGCTACAGATATCAGCAGGAATGCAGCAGTGAAGGTCGCGTGCTTGATCATGGCCGAGTCTCCAATGTTTTGTCGTGATTTTCCAGGTACACATTGCGTTAGCACGAGGTCCGTGGCCAGGCCTTGCCCCAGGTGAAGGAGAGTGGTTTATCTCATCCGAGGGGTTGTTCTGTTTATCTAAGGGGTGCTCCCGTCCACCCTTGCCGAGTACTAGCTCTAGGCCAACTTACGCAGATGAATAAGTTGCAGAGGTTAATTGGATTCAGTTTGTTCGGCCTCACGTTAGCCGTTACGGGGTGCTCGGAAGTTGCTTCCCCGAAGGCCGGTACTCCGGAGCTACGGGCGGAACTCTTCGACACGATCATCGCGCGCACCCAGCGACGAGAAGCGTTCTCACCAATCAAGAATGAGCGCCTGGGCTTTGATCCCATTCAGGAAATGGAGGCGTTACGCGATGTAGTGGTCTCCGCAAGTACTGAGCAAGAGTTGTATTACGCACTTGCTCGGCTCAGTCATGCACGCCGAGACCGTCATTTAGATCTCTACCTCGTGGCTGGAGGTCTTGAGCTTCCGGATAGTGCAGGACTAGACGTCTTAGATGGAGAATCGAACGAACCTGCACAGGCGCCAGTAAGGATTTTTCCGGATTATTCCGATGATGATGCTGGTTATTTCATTGGAGATCGAGCTATTGATCCACGCTGGCCGGAATTGCCTGCGATCGGAGACCAAGTCCTGACTGTAAACGGGATGCCGGTCGATGCGTGGCATGACTCTGCTAAAGCATTTATGAGACACTCCACTTCGATTGCCTTAAGCTGGAAACTCGCAGAAGCGATGGCACTATCGACAGCGGCCTTCCCAAGCTATTTACGAGCTGAAGAACTGACTTTGGTTACTCAGTCCTCTTCTGGCACTGAGTCCGCATACTCGTTGCCTTTCAGAGATCCGAGTGATCTCTCGTGGACTGGCTCCGGAGATCCGAACTATCCGGGTTTAGTGCTCGAATTGAGCACTCCCACGTACGATTTGCTTGTCCCTGAAGATGGTCGCCGATTTGTCGTTCTCATATGGAGGGGATTTCGTGAAACGATGGTGCCTGATGTTGATGATTTAGTCGCATTCGCTGAATCCAGGGGATTGCTGGATCACGCATTGGTTATGGACGTCACACGTAGCCGAGGCGGATCCCTCGGAGCTTATGCAATGCAAAGGCTTCAGCCGCTCCCTTTCAAGACGACCTTCGGAAACCTGAGGATCAGTGATGTAACTGAACCTTTTATCGAGGACAAGCGACTCGATTTCGCGGCCCGCAACATCAATGATGGTGGGGTTTCCGAGACAATTGATGATGGAAATTGGTTGATGTCATGGCTGGAGAACGACGTTTTTAGCGCGCTTAGCCGAGGGGAGCCGTACAGCTCAAACGTGCCGTTCAAGCTAGCCCATGCACCAAAGGAGTCTGACGGGATACTTGAGCCGGCTCAAAAGCACTTTCGTGGGCCCATAGGTATCATTTCTGGGCCGAGCGGTGGTTCTCACCTTGATCAGTTCGTGTCAATCATTGTAGACAACGGCTTGGGGCCGGTGGTTGGGATGCCTCCTGGGGGCTATTCGAACACTTGGGAATGGGAAGAGGTTCTGAGTTTTCCTGGTACCGATCAACCGGTGGTCGCGTTCATGTGGAATATCGGGCACACAATTCGGCCGAATGGGGAAATTGCGGAAGGTAATCCGGCGGCCGTAGACGAGTGGATTCCGCTTACAAGTGCAAACGTGCAAACGTATTATTCCGAAATGCTTGAGCGTGTGCTCGCCCTCCTCGAGTCTTCCCATACGCGGTGAACCTTAAGGGTGAGGTGAGCAGCGACCCGGAGTTGCCTCCGATTCCGAGTAAGCATGGTCGCGGGATAGGTCTCGGCACCCAAATCCTCGTCGGTATGGGTGTTGGGTCAGCCCTAGGGGTCTTCCTCGGTGAGCAGGTCGAGGTCATCCAGCCCATCGGTGACTTATTCATTCGGATGCTTGTACTTGCTGCGGTACCGCTTGTTTTCTTTAACCTACTTGCTGGTCTGACTGCACTCTCTGATGTCCGTATGTTTGGCCGTCTCGCGGGAAAGATCATGAGCTACTACGTGATCACTGACCTCGTCGCGATCTCCCTAGGGATCGGTGCGATGGCCATTCTCCGCCCAGGTGTGGGCATGCAATTGTCGGAGCAGGTTGAGGGACCCGTAGGAGCTGTTCCTTCGGTCGCGGAGGTCCTCTTAGGGATGGTGCCAACAAACGTATTCCAAGCATTCGCGGAGGGGAATGTCGTTCAATTAGTAGTGATTTCAGTTCTACTCGGGGTTGCCACAATCCTTATCGGTGGTACCGCAGGACAACGCCTGGCCAACACGTACCGAGACCTCGCTAGGCTCTTTCGGAAGCTTGTTGACTTGATTTTGCTGATTGCTCCTGTGGGCATCGGGGCGCTCATGGCCGTAACTGTCGGACGCTACGGTACCCAGCTCATCGGTCCTATGACCAGATTTCTACTGGGCGTTTGGACGGCTCAATTCGTGGTCTTCCTCGGGTACATGATGCTCCTGCGATTCTTTACTACTAGGAGCCCTGGCCGTTTTCTGCGGGACACGGGTCCGTTGTGGGCAACAACAGCAGCGACGACATCGAGTTTAGCCTCGCTTTCAGTTGGACTCGAAGTTGCCGAGAAAATCTCTTTGCCTCGTGCTGTGTACTCTTTTACTCTCCCGCTCGGCGCCCAACTCAACAAAGACGGCACATCGGTTATGCTTGGGGCCGTGCTGCTCTTTACGGCTCAGGCTGCTGGTGTGGAGTTCGCTCCAGCTGCCTTTCTAACGATTCTGTTAGTCGGACTGCTGCTTTCAGAAGGCTCAGGAGGAATCCCAGGGGGTGGCTTTGTGATCGCTTTGATTTATGTGCAAGCTTTCAATCTTCCAATCGAGGTTGCTGCGATCGTTGGTGGGATTTATCGGCTAGTCGACATGGGTAATACAACCGTGAACATCATGGGTGACATGATCGGCACCTCAATAGTGGCAGAATCGGAGGCCGGTCGAACATGAACTCCGAGGTCAGGGGCCTTTTCCCCGGAGCAAGCGGACAGGTCTATCTTGATGTGTCAGCTCGCGGTCTCATCCCCGAGCCTGTGTCTGCAGCAGTTGATCGGCATATCCAGACACGCATGCACTATGGAGGCGATAAGGACGAATTGCGCGCCGAAGTTGAGCGAGCTCGCCACGCATTCGCAGGTCTCATCAACTCGAGTATGAACGAGATAGCGATCACCAAGAACGTCTCGGAGGGCCTCAATCTTTTCGCCGCGAGCCTACCTTGGGAGGCTGGAGATAATGTCCTGGTCTGTCCAGAGCTTGAGCATCCCAACAACATCTATCTTTGGTTCAATCTTGCCCGATCAAAGGGAATTGAAGTCAGGACAATTCCTGCTGATGAGGGTCGAATACCCGTCGCAGCGATGGGTAACGCGCTCGACGAGCGTACGCGGGTTGTCACGATGCCCAGTATTTCTTTTGCTCCTGGGTTCCTCACCGATGTAAAGAGCCTGGCCCTGGCTGCGAAACAGGTAGGTGCTTTAACGCTAGTTGACGCGGCTCAATCGATTGGAGCGATAGATACCAATGTTCGCGATCTTGGAATTGATGCCTTAGCAGTCGCTACGCAGAAGTGCCTGCTCTCACTTTACGGGTTTGGCTTTCTCTACGTACGTCGCGAAGTCGCCGAGTCCCTAGTGCCAATCCATGTCGCCCGCTACGGGATTGATTTGGGTGAAGCTCATGAGACTGCTTTCGCTGAGGATGAGCTAAAGTATCAGCCAGGTGCGCTCCGCTTTGATTTAGGCAACTACAACTATCTCGGTGCGACAGCGGCAGCTGCCGCGCTAGATTTACTCGCGGGCTGGGGCATGAAAAATGTGGAAGCCCATATCTGTGGTCTTGCATCGGAATTGGCGACCGGGCTACTGGAACTTGGCTTGCCCGTAGCAGGCGGGAGCCCAGGGTCGCATTTGGCACATATTGTATCTGTTGGGGAGAGTGGAGGAGGGCGGCACTATTCGGCTGATGATCCCGCCATGAATTCCCTTTATGATCACTTCGTGGCTGCAGGAATCAAACTCTCGATTCGGAGTGGCGTTCTGAGGCTGTCGATTGGTGTATACAATCAATCAGCTGATATAGAGCATGTTATAGCAGCAGCCCGCACTTGGATTGAAACAAAAGGGTACTAAGGATGATAGGACGAGCCTTCAAGCTTCGGTTGTTAGTAGCAGCTATTGGAGTTTTGGGTCAGTCAGTTCTGGTCTCAGCTCAGTCACCAAGCCGAGATGAAGCACTTACTGCGTTCTCAAGGCAACTTAGAGCGGATGTAGCTGCCGACGACGTTGGCGGAATCGTTGCTGGTGTCATGGTAGACGGAGACCTCGTGTGGGCTCAAGCGTTTGGCTGGGCTGATCGAGACGCGCGCACCCCGATGTCGACAGCTTCGATTTCACGGACCGGTTCAATCTCTAAATCTGTGACCGCGGTACTCATGATGCGACTCCTCGATGAAGGTGTCATTGGGCTAGACGAGCCTGTCGAACGATACCTCCCAGCATTTGCAAGCGTTAAGGACCGGCGAGTTGATGCACAGCCTGTGACGTTCCGTCATTTGGCTAGCCATACTGCTGGCCTCATTCGTGAACCCCAATGGCCGGATGCTGTGGTGGGACCGATCGAGCTTTGGGACAAGCGCATCGTAGAGTCTTTCCCACTAACTGCATACGATACCGTGCCGGGTGCTCGCTACCAGTATTCAAACATAGGGTTTGGTACGTTGGGTCTTGCTTTGGCAAAGGCTGCCGGGAGACCATTTATGGAGATGGTTCGCACTGAGGTGCTTGAACCTCTAGGTATGACAGGGTCGGAGTTTGTGGTCGCTGGCGCGAAGCTTGAGGCGCGTTTAGCGGCTGGTTATGTGATCGGTCAGGATGGGTCGATCGATGGGGGACAGCCGGCTCGTGAACATGCCGGTCGCGGGTACAAAGTGCCTAACGGTGGTGTGTATTCGACGGTAGCAGATCTGGGTCGCTTCATGGGTGCCATGAGTGGCGTGCCAGGTCTTCGGATCCTCTCAGAGGAAAGCCGCCAAGAAGCGCTTTCGATTCAAACTCCTGAGAACCCAAATCGTGGATATGGCTTAGGCTTCTCTGTCCAAATCGATGAGCAAGGCCGAAAGATCGCTAGTCATGGGGGTTCGGTTGCAGGCTACACTGCCCACATGGCATTTGACCCAAAAGCACGCATCGGGGTCGTGTTGCTCAGGAACTATGGGCGTGGCTCGACCAATCTAGGAACGGCCGCTCAAGGTCTCGTCGCACAACTACGATCCAGTATCCGCTGAGAGCCTGATTAACTCTTACGGAACACAAACTCCTATGGAAGTCCAGATCTTCGGCGTGAAGAACAATCCCGACGTTCGCAAGGCGATTCGTTTCTTCAAGGAACGTCGTGCGAATGTGCACTTCATGGATTTCAAACAGCGCCCTCCATCACGAGGAGAGCTGAAGCGGTTCTTCGAAAGATTTGGAGAAGAACAGCTCATTAACCGTGACGGTAAGCGGTTCAAAGCGCTGGGCCTCCACACCGCGTACTATGGAGAGCAGCGCTGGCTTGAGATTGCATGTGATGAGCCGATGGTCCTGAAGCTGCCGCTCGTTCGGCATGGGAACCAACTCAGCATCGGCTTAGCCGAGGAAGCCTGGACTGATTGGGCTACGGGTACAGGATAGAGCCCGTTGGCGTGTCGCTAGCCTGCTCTCCCGTTAACGACACCCCAGGACAGCCTTGCTGATCTGTGAGCAGCACTGCGGGCACGATTATAACGACGTGCCTTGAACTCTTCGTGAGCCGTTCCCAGGAGTTTACGCGCCCGTCGGATGGATTTGGCCTCTTCTTCAGTTGGCGCATCGCCAACCGCGGCGATTGCCTGCTTTATAATGTCTCTGGCTCGACCAATCTGCTTGCGGGCTATATAGCGAGGGGAGAAGTGTCGGATTCTCTGTGCGGCGTCGAGTGCGTGATGGAGTGCCACAACCGGTTGGCCTGCCGCAAGTTTCTCCTGCGCCTTGCCTACGGCCGTCACGACCCTTGCCAGCCTTCTGGCAACTCCCTCAGAAACCTCATGACCGTTGAGACGATTTTGGAGTCTTGTGAGTCCTGCTTCCGAGCCAGCCACGGCTCCTGCCACAGCTTCTGTACCGAGTGCAGCGACCACTCCGTGTAAGTTGTGTCCATAACTCCGGCGACGAAGCTTCTTCGCGGCCTCTTCGTTACCCGCTTCTGTTGAGTCCTCTGCAGCGGAAGCTAAGCGGTGGGCGGCTCGGAAGTGACGTCTAGCCTGCTTGTTGCCTCCA